>CALWCR010000091.1 GCA_944376445.1 uncultured Clostridia bacterium
GCCCGGCCCCGGCGCCGTGACCACGACCAAGGGCCTTGTGGTCTCGCTATACGGGTTGGCGCCGTAGCCTTCGTCGGACACGATGACGTCCACGTCCGTCGGATACCCCTTCGTTTTCCTGTGTATGTATGTTTTCAAACCGTGCTGTCTGAGTTTATTGATGAATTTGTCGGCGGCGGGCTGATCCTGATACTGCGTGACGACCACGCTGTTCATGTTCAGCCCGAGGCCGCGCATCTTGTCGATGAGGCGCAAAACGTCGGTGCCGTAAGGGATGCCGAAGTCCGCGCGTATCTTGTTGCGTTCAAGGTCAGCCCCGCTGATGACGAAAATGATCTCCGACTGATCTTTGAGCGTAAGGAGCATCCTGCATTTCGCGTCCGCCTCGAACCCGGGCAGAACGCGCGTCGCGTGCATATCGTCGAACAGTTTGCCCCCGAATTCGAGATACAGCTTATTGTCAAACTTTTTGATGCGCTCCAAGATCTTTTCGCTCTGCAATTTGATATACAGGTCGTTGTCGAAACCCTTCTTCATTCGCGTATTCCTCTCTCATAAACGTCTTTTTTATTGTATCACACCGCGCGGGCAAGGTCAAGCAAACGGGGCGCATCGAGCGGCGCCAAGCCGCAAAAAAAACTCCCGCCGAAGGCGGGAGATCGCGCGCTTTTCTTTCACACCGAAAGCGTTTCCTTCATCTTGCGGATCGCGTCGGCGCGGTTGTCGCACCCCAGCTTGACGTATATCGCGCTTATATAGTTGCGCGACGTGCCCTCCGAAAGGTTCAGCGCCGAGGCGATCGGGCGGTTATTGAACCCCTCGTACAGCATGACGGCGATCTCCGTTTCCCTTTCGGAAAAGCCGAACGCTTTTTTCAGGCGCAGTTCCCTGTCCGCGGATACGTTTTTCGCCGCGTCGGATATTTTTTTCGCAATTTTTGCGGGAAGTATCGTGTCCCCCGCGTAGGCGTTTTTTACGGCGTCGATGAGCGCCGCGCCGCCTATATCTTTGAGTAGATACCCGCAGGCACCGTTGTTGAGCGCGCTCAGAATATAATCGCTGTCGTCGAACGTGGTCAGAATGAGCACCTTTACGGACGGGTACTTTTTCTTAATTTCGCCCGTGGCGACGACGCCGTTCATGTTGGGCATGCGGATATCCAACAGCACCACGTCGGGCACGTTATTTTCCATCTTATCGAGGGCGTCGCGCCCGTCTTCGGCAACGCCGATCACTTCGAGCGCGTCCGAGGTAGACAGAACGCTCTTTATCCCCTCCGAAAGGATGGGTTGGTCATCCACGATCATCACTTTTATTTTCATCGCCCGTCTCCTTTTCTTCCGATTCGCCGCCCGTCTTCCCTTCCGCCTGCGGCTCTTTGAGGCTGCCGGGAAGGCTCATCTCTATTTCGAAGCCCTCTCCCTCTTCCGAAGAAAAGCGCACCATGCCGCCAAGTTTTTCCGCCTTCGCGCGCATGCCCGAAAGCCCGAAACCTTCCTTAAATTTTTTCATGTCTGCGCCCCTGCCGTTGTCGGAAAGGAGCATCTCGATGAAATTGCCCTTGTCTTTCAGTTCAAAGAAGAACGCCGTGCTCCCGCCGTGGCGTATGCCGTTGGAAATGCCCTCGCGCAGCGTGTTTGCGACGAACCGCTCCGCCTCGCCGCTCAAAGCCACGTCGTCTATTTTGCTGCGCACGGTGATGCCCGTGCCGTCCTGCGTTTCGCCGAGGATGCCTTCGAGGTATTCCTTGAAGGTGACGTTTTCCCGCCGCCCCGAAAGGAGGTGTACGGAGAGGCGAAGCTCGTCAAGGCAGGTCTTGGCCTGCAAATTGGCGGCGGTTATACATTTTTTCGCCTCTTTCGGGTCGTTTTCGACGGCGAGCTTTGCCGCCTCCGTCTGCATGATGACGGTCGTGAGCGAATGCCCCGCCGTGTCGTGGATCTCCTTGGCGATGCGGTTGCGCTCTTCGATGACGGTCGCCTCTTCCAGCTTGTCATAGGCGCGCAGAAGCTCGTTGCGGCTCTCTTCCAGCTCGCGCACGTTTTCCTCGATCATGCGGTTTTTCCTGTACACGGTCATGGAAAAGTTGAACATGATAAAGTGCAGGCAAAAGACGATGATCTCGAAAAAGTACTGCGACGAGGCGCGGAAGACGGATTCTATGAATCCGTTGCGGATGGCGATGAACAGATAGGTGACCGTATAGGCGCCGACGTTGACCGCCGCCATGATGACGTTGTCGCGAAGGCTGGGGCTGGTGAGGAAAAATTCGGATAAAACGAGGATATAGACGAGATAGGCGTAAGACGCCGATTCGCCGCTGCTGCTGCGCACGCCCGCAAAGAGGGTCATGAAGATGAGCAGGACCGAATCGAGCACGAACCAGACGATCTTGCGGGTGAACGTCTTGACCGCAAACACCTTGATCGCCATGGAGACGATGAGGGCGGCGAGCGCGGTGACCGTAAAGCCGATCACGCCCGTCTCGATGCTCGCGAGGGTGACGGGGATGCTCATGCCCGCCAAAAGGACGAGCACGACGATCTCCAGAAAGCGGATGACGCTCTTTTCCGCCTTGGGCGCGCCGTTCATACGCCGAGGGCTGCCATGGCGGAGGAAATGCGGGCAAGAGAGCGCTCTTTCCCCAAAAGCTCCGCCATCTCGCTCGCGCCGCCGGGGGTGTTTTCCCTGCCCGTGAGGGCGATGCGCACGCACCAGAGCACCTGCCCGTTCTTCATCCCCTTCTCCCCGGCAAGCCCGCAAAGGGTTGCATAGATGGCGCCGTTTTCAAACGTTTGGAGGGAAGAAAGCGCCTCTTTGGCGGCGGGGAGCACCGCCTTGGCGATCTCCGCGTCCGACTTCATTTTTTTATTATAGTACAGCGCCTCCGGGAAGGGGCCGTACTCCTCGAGAAAATCGATCTTTTCGGGGATCTCGCCGAGGATCTCGACGCGCGTCTTCAAAATTTTCAGAAGTTTTTCTTCGTCGTATTTGCCGTATGCCTTGCTCTTTTGCAAAAAGGCGCGCGCACGGGCGGCAAATTCTTCCTCGCTCATCTCCTTGATGTATTCGCCCGAAAGCCAGCGCAGCGTGGGCTCGTCGAAGATGGCGGGCGACTTATTGATGCCCGCGAGAGAGAAGCTCTCTTCCAGCTCGCCGAGGGTCATCTTTTCGCGGTTGTCCTTGGGGCTCCAGCCGAGCAGCGCGATATAATTGACGATCGCTTCCTTGATATATCCCTTTTCCACGAGATCCTGATAGCTCGCGTCGCCGTTTCGCTTGGAGAGCTTTTCGTGGGCGTTCTTCATGATGGGCGGGAGATGGATGTAAACAGGCCTCTCCCAGCCGAACGCGTCGTACATGAGGTTGTATTTAGGGGTGGAAGAGAGGTACTCGCTGCCGCGGATGACGTGCGTGATCCCCATGAGGTGATCGTCCACGACGTTGGCGAAGTTATAGGTCGGCAGCCCGTCGCTCTTGATGAGGATGCCGTCTTCGATGTCCTTGAAATCCACCGTCACCTTGCCGTAGACCATGTCTTCATACGAACCGCTCCCCTCTTCGGGCACGTTCTGGCGGATGACATACGGCACGCCCGCGGCGAGCTTTTCCTCCACCTCTTGTTTGGAAAGGTGCAGGCAGTGCTTGTCATAGCGGCCGACGCCGTTCTCGTCTTTGAGGCTTTCCAGCCGTTCCCTGTCGCAGAAGCAGTAATACGCCCCGCCGAGCCCGACCAGTTTGCGGGCGTACTCCATATAGATCTGCGCCCGCTCGCTCTGGATATACGGCCCGCAGGGGCCGCCGATGTCGGGGCCTTCGTCATAGACGATGCCCGCGTCTTTGAGGGTGTCGTAGATGATCTGCACCGCGCCGCCGACATAGCGCTTGCTGTCGGTGTCTTCGAGGCGGAGAATAAATTCTCCCCCTTCTTTTTTGGCAAAGAGATAGCCGTAGAGCGCCGTGCGCAGATTGCCGATGTGCATATAGCCCGTGGGGCTGGGCGCAAACCTTGTCCTAACTTTCTTCATGGTCCACCTTTTTGAGTTTGTTGCTCTTGATGATATATTGGTCTTTATTGCTGCGGTCGATGCCGAGCTTTTCAAATCTGTGTTCGTGGAAATAGCTGTACGGCTCTTCCCCGTCCGCAAAGATAAGGCAGTCGCTCAGCTGCACGCCGTTGATACGGCAGATGCGGTAAATTTCGGCGACCGCGCCGTCGTCCTCTTCGGACGGCTGCGGGCTGCCGCTCGGATGATTGTGCGCCGCCACGAGGTTGAGGGGCGCGACGGAAGCGAGCAGGAGGTTGAGTTCGCGCGAATGCAATGTGACGTTGGTCTTCCTGCCGCCGCCGAAGGAGCGGGTGCAGAGAAGTTTGCCGCCCGCGCCGATACAGTAAAATTCGAGCGTCTCCGTCGCGCGGCCGTCAAAGCGCCTGCCCGCATAGGCGACGATGTCGGCAAAACAGTTGAGGCGGACGGACGATCTCTCCCCTTCGCGGATGCGCTCCAGCAGCCGCCCGACCAAAAAGACGAGCTCCGCCGTGCGCCTGCCGACGCCCGCGGCCTGCTCCACCGCTTCGGGCGGGGCGGAAAAGACGCCGCCGAGCCCGCCGAACCTGTCCAGAAGTTCATGCGCCGCGGGATTGGTGTTCTGCCGCGGTATGGTATAATACAGGAGCACCTCCAAAAGTTCATGCTCGCTCATCGAATCGGCATGGTGCAGCAGCCGCTCCCGCATCCTTTCCCTGTGTCCTTCGTGCATATTTTTCCTTATTTTTCCGAAATCATACTGAATCTATTTTACCATATTTTAAAAAAAGTGTATACTATATTTATGGGAAAACTCCGCCCCGAAGGCGGTTTTTTCCTTAAAACGCAAAAACGGAGGCACACCATGGACAGATATTACGAACAGATCGTGCAAGGCATCCGCAGCATGGTCTCCTTTGACAGCGCCCAGACGGCGCCCGAAAAAGATATGCCCTTCGGCAAGGGGGCGGCTGACTGCCTCAACGCCTTCCTCGCCCTCGCGCAAAAGCTGGGCTTTGAAACGCGCAATTACGGCAACTATGCGGGGGAGGTCCTCTTCGGCGAAGGGGAAGAATTTGCCGTCCTCTGCCATCTCGACACGGTGCCCGCGGGCGGCGGCTGGACGCACAATCCCTTCGGCGGCGAGATCGAAGACGGAAAGCTGTACGGCCGCGGCACGATGGACGACAAGGGTCCCGCCGTCATCTGCCTGTACTGTCTGAAAGCGCTCAAAGACGAGGGCTTCGTTCCCAAAAAGAAGATCAAACTCATCGTCGGCTGCAACGAAGAGAGCGGCTGGGCGTGCATAGACCATTATAACCGCTGCGCACATATGCCCGAAACGGGATTTTCCCCCGACGCGGATTTTCCCGTCATCTATGCGGAGAAAGGCATCCTGCACTTTGCGGCGAAGTTCCCCCTCGCCTTTCCGCCCTTTTCTTCCCTTGCGGGCGGCGAACGGGCGAACATGGTCTGCGCCTTTGCCGAGGCGCGCGGCGTCAAAGACGGGGCAACCGCCGAAAAATACGGGCTGGAATACAAGGACGGCACTGTGACGGCGCGCGGCGTCTCCGCGCACGCCTCCACCCCGGGCGAAGGGGTCAACGCGCTGGAAAAGCTCTTCGCCTTCTTCGCCGAAAAAGACGGGCAGATGGCGAAGATCTTCGACCTCCTATTCGGCGACGGGCTCGCCCTGCGCGGCTTTTGCGACGAGACGGGGCGGCTGACGATGTCGCCCGACGTCGCGGAATACAAGGACGGCGTGCTCACCGTGACAACGGACATACGCTACCCTGCGACCATGCGGCAAAAAGACGTGACCGACCGCCTGGACGCGGCGGGCGTCACCTATGAGCTCCTGCACTGCCAGGCGCCCCTCTTCAACGACAAAAACGGGCCCCTCGTCTCGGCGCTCTTGAAAGTATATGAAGAAGAGACGGGCAAAGCGGCGCAGCCCGTCGCCATCGGCGGGGGCACCTATGCCCGTGCGCTCAAAAACGGCGCGGGGTTCGGGCCGGAATTTCCAGGCGAGCCCTCCACCATCCATCAGGCGGACGAATACATCTCCCTCGAAAATATCCGCAGGCTGGCAAAGATCTACCGCGCCGCCATATACGAACTGACAAAATAAGGGCAAAACGTTGCGGCGGGCGGCGCAAGAATGCGCCGCCCGCCCTTATTTTATTCTTTTTGCTCTTGACTCTCTTCCCCTTTGTCCGCTTCGGGCTGCAGCACCATCTCCCTGCCGTACACCAAGCGGTATTTTTCGATCATCGCCGCGCGGACGCGCCCGCAAAGCTCCGCCGCGCGCGCCTTCGGCGCGCCCTCTTTTTCGGGATATTGAGCGGGAAGAATGTGCATGATCACCTTTTTCTGCAAGCCGAGCGCCCTGCGAAGGCGGGTGGAGCGGAATTCGATGAACACGGGCAAAACGGGCGCCGAAAAGCGCACCGCAAAGCGGAAAGCGCCCGCCTTGAAGGGGCGCACCTTTTCATACCTCCGCCAGAGGGCGTGTTCGGGATAAAAATTGACGATCTTGCGCCGCGAAAGCAGCGTGCCCACCGCGTTTTGCAGCTTTTCCAAATCGTGAACGCCCGTCCCCACGGGCAGAAAGCCGCCCGCCTTGAAGATGCGGCCGAGCCACCCGCGCTTTAAGAGATAATACGAACCCGTATGAAAGGTGCGCGAACAGCCCAGCGCGATCTTGAGCATGAGGGTATCCAGTTCATGCGCATGGTTGCACACAGAGACCGCCCCGCCTTTGAGCGCGCGGAGGTTCTTTTTCCCCTTCACGCGGAAGCCGTAGCCGAAAAATAGGTATACGGAGCCGAAGAGGCGTATCACGGGCAAAAGGAAAAAGCGCCTGAGTTTTTCCCCGAAGGAAGAGGGAAGATAGCTATACCCCTCGCCGATGTCGCGCGCGTCGAACGTCCTGTGCTCGTCGTTGAGGTCGCGGTCGAACTGCCCGCTCTTTTCATATTCCGCTTCGATCCTGCGATACTCTTTCGCCATGCCGCCCTCTCAGTAGTAACGGTTTTTCATTACAAATTGTAACATACGGCGGCAAAAAAAGCAATGTTAAACGCTTTACTTTCGGTGAAAATCACGAAAAAAAACGCGCGGCGGAAAAAAAATCAGTCCAGCCCCTCCATTTCGTCCAGGGAAAGGAAGAAGGCGGGCAGGAAATTTTCCAGAAAATAATCGAGGCAGGGCATCTTTTTGGCGGCAAGTTCGGCGGCGATCCCCTCTTTTGCCTTGCGGAATTCGTCGTTGCCCGCCTTGACCTCTTCGATGCACTTGATATAGGCGGAGAGTTTGTCCGCCGCCTTGACGAGGGCGTATTCGTAGCTGCCCGTATCCGCCGAAACGAGCGGGCACATCGCGGGGGCGAGCGCTTCGGGCAGCATGGTAAGGAGCTTTTCGTTGGCGCGCTCCTCGATGGCGCGGTACGCCCCGCGCATTTCGGGGTTGAAATATTTGATGGGAGTGGGAAGGTCCCCCGTCATCACTTCGCTGCATTCGTGATAGAGGGCATAGAGCACCGTCTTTTGTACGTCGGGGCTGTTGCCGCAGATCTGCCCGTCGATGAGGGCGAGCGCGTGCGCGAGCACGGCGACCTGCCAGGAATGCTCCATCACGTTCTCCTCGCGCGAAGAGCGCATGAGCGACCAGCGGCGGATATATTTCATTCTGTCCAAAAAGGCGTAAAAATCGTACATGGTTTTCCTCCTGACTTCGGCTGTGTCCTGTATTGTAGCATATTTTTTAGCGAAATTCAATTGACTTTTGCTTTTCCGTGTATTATAATTTTCACGAAATCGACAAAAACAGTCTTTCCGACGGGAAAGGCGGCGGTTTTTCCTTCCGCTCGCGCCGCGCAAATACCTGCGCGCGTGAAATAAAATTTCATATCCGCCGGGGGTGCTGTAAAAAGCTGAGATCATACCCTTTGAATCGGGCAAGGTAATACTTGGACGAAAGATGCAAAGACGAAAGATATCGGCGCGCCCTTACGGGTGCGCCCTTTTTTATACGACGTCGGCGGAAAACCTGAAAGGAGGTTTTATGTTTCTCAATCTGCTCAGTGCCTATATCGGCACGGAAGAAGTCGACGACACGACGCATTACATCTATGACGATGTATGGACGTCCTTCGCCAAAGACGCGCTCAACAACGTCTTTCTGTGGGCTGCCGTCGCGCTCGCCGTTATCTTGATCGCGGTCGGCGTATTCGTCCGTTTCAGGCGCGCCGCTTCGTTCGCCGCATACGTCAAAACGGCGTTCACGTTCGCGATCGGGTTTGCGCTCGCCGTCATCGTCACCATGCTCGCGCTCGAATTTTTCGACATGAACGAAAACGGCTACATCTTCGACATGGTGCTTTGGCCCACGGTGGCGTTCTGTATCGTGCTCGTCCTCAGCGCCGCGGCGGTATATGTATGCTCCCTCTTCTCCAAGAAGACATTCAAGATCGCATTGATCGCCTGCGGCAGCGCCTGCGCGGCGGCGTTTGTCGCCCTCATCGTCTGCCTCGCCGTCTATTACGGCTCGGGCGACGCGGCTTCCAACAATCTGAGCGATCCCTCGACGGTGGAAGACCTCGCCCTGTACCTGAGCACGGCGGGCGTGATCGCCGTCATCGCCCTTTTGACCGTCTTTATGGGCAAAGGCGAAAAGAAAGGCTTTGACACCAAGAGCATCGCCTACGCCGCCATCTGTATCGCCATGAGCTTTGCGCTCTCCTACATCCGCATCGTACCTATGCCGCAGGGCGGCTCCATAACGCCCGCAAGCCTTCTGCCCCTCATGATCTATTCGTATATGTTCGGCGTGCGCAAAGGCGTGTTCGCGGGCTTCATCTACGGCATATTGCAGGCGGTACAGGATCCGTGGATCCTCCATCCCGCGCAGTTCCTCCTCGATTACCCCGTCGCCTTTGCCTCCATCGGGCTGGCAGGAATGTTCCGCAGGGTCAAAGCCTTTGAAAAACTCCCGCAGATCTCCTTCTCCCTGGGCGCCGTCGTCGCGGGCGTGCTGCGCTTTGTCTCGCACGTGTTTTCGGGCGTATTCGCCTTTTCCGAATACGCGGGCGGGGATAACCCTTGGCTGTACAGCCTCGGCTACAACGCGTTCGTGTTCGCCGACGTCGCGATCGTCGTCGTGGTGGGGATCATCCTCTTCTCCTCCAAAGCGTTCCTCAACGAGATGAACCGCTATTCGCCGGCGGCCACGGCAAAGCCCGCCAAAAAGGCGGAAGCTCCCGCGGCGGAGCTTGGCGATGCCCCCGCGGCTGAGCAGCAAAACAGCTCCGCCGCGCCCGCCGAGAACGTAAACGCCGCCGCACAGCCCAAGCAATGACCTACGGCAAAAGCCGCAAAATTTTTGCGGGGACGCAAACAGCGTCCCCGCATTTTTCATGACGTATGAAAAATACGGGGCGCATCCGAACGGATGCGCCCTCTTTTCATGCCTTGCACTTTTTGAGGATATACAGGCGCGAATACAGCCTGCCGCCGTACTGCGTCTTTTCCGTGTCTTCATAAATATCCCTGAGCGGGATCCCACCCATGAGGACGTCTCCGCCCGCGGTAAAGGAGGGCGCAGAACGGTAGTTGGACTGCTCGCGCGCCGTAACTTCGTACACGGCGGAAGGGTTGAGCCCCTTGAAGCGGACATAAGGCAGCTCTCCCCCGATCACCTGCTTTGAGGCGCACACGACGGCGATCGCCGTGTTTTTATCCTTGGAAACGGTCATAAATCCCGCGATATTTTCGCCGAACGCCTCGCCGAGGCGGTAAAAATCGCCGAATTGCAGGAGCTTGCGGTGCTCTTTATAGAAGGCAATCTGGCGGGCGACGGTGCGCTTTTCCTCGTCGGAGAGGACGGAAAGGTCCATCTCATAGCCGAGCGTGCCGCCGCAGGCGACGTTGAAACGGGTCTCGAGCGGGTTGCCGTCCCCCGTCTGATGATTGGGGCAGGCGGAAACGTGCGCGCCCATCGCCGTCTGCGGATAGCCGTACGAGGTGCCGCTCTGGATCTTCAGGCGCTCGCGCGCGTCGGTGTCATCGCTCGTCCAGTACTGCTGGAAATAGCAGAGACTGCCGAGGTCGAACCTTCCGCCGCCCCCCGCGCACCCTTCAAAGAGCACGAAGGGGAATTTTTTGGTGATCTTGGAAGCGATACGGTAATAGCCGAGGATATAGCGGTGGAAATATTCCCCTTGCGGCACGTTTTTGCCGAACGGATCGGTGACCGCGCGGTTGTAATCCCACTTCACATAGCTCGCGCCGCTCCTGGCAATGACGTCGGAAATGACGCGCACGACGTAATTTTGCACCTTTTCGTCGGCGAGGTTGAGGCAGAGCTGGTTGCGCATTCGCGTCGGCTCGCGCCCCGGCACCTTCATGGCAAAATTGGGATGCGCGCGGTAGAGGTCGCTGTCCTCGCTGATCATCTCCGGTTCCACCCAGATGCCGAAGTCCAGCCCCATCGCGCGGACCGCGTCGGCAAGGGAAGCGAGCCCGCCGCCCGTCTTGACTTCGTTGTCATACCAATCCCCGAGCGAAGAAGTGTCGTCGTCGCGCTTGCCGAACCAGCCGTCGTCGAGCACGAAAAGCTCCGCGCCCGCCTCTTTGGCGGCTGCGGCGATCTTGAGGATACGCTCCCTGTCAAAGCCGAAATAGGTGCCCTCCCAATTGTTGACGAGGACGGGGCGCTCCTTCTTTTTCCACTTGCCGCGCACGATGTGTTCGGAGACGAAGGCGTGCATCCTCAAGCTCGCCTCGTCCTCCGTCGGCGCATAGCAGATGACCGCCTCGGGGGCTGTGAACGTCTCACCGGGGGAAAGTTTCCAGCGGAACATAAAATCGTTGATGCCCGAAAGCAGGCGCACCCGCCCCGATTCGCAGCATTCCATCAGTTCTTTGTGATTGCCCGAATAGACGAGGTTGACGGCATATACGCCGTCTTCCCCTTCCGCCATGACGAAGGGGTTGCGTTCGTGTGAGGAGATGCCCTTCTTGGAATCGTTATAAAAGATCCCGCGGCCGACGGAGCGGACGACTTTTTGCCGTTCGCGCGCCCAATCCCCTTCAAAAGTCACGAAGGAATATTTGCCGAAAAGATCCAGCTGCACGCTCGCGAGCCTGCGGATATACAGCTCCTTTTTCGCCCCGTTATAAAGTTTTGAGGAGACGGCGATGACGTCGCTGTCTTCAAACACGGTATAATAGAGGAAGAAGGAAACTTTCGCCGCCGCGTCGGTGTATTTGAGTTCCAGCGTCTTGCCCTCGCCGTAAGAGGAAGGCAGCCCTTCCGTCTCCGGCTTTTCCGCCCATATCTTGCATTTGGAGAAGGCGAACGCCGTGCTCATGCCCCCGTCCGTGTTTTCGACAAGGACGCTGCTCTCGCTGTAATCGGTGCCGCCGTATTGCGAAAACAGTTTACGCGGGGAACCGTACAGCGCCTCGAAGCCGCCCCCGCTCGCCAGTTTTTTGCCGTAATAGAGATACTCCGCCGTATCCGCCTTGATGACGAGCGTCGTCGACGGCGTCTCCAGGCGGAATATATTTCCTTTCCTTCTGATCATGTATGTCGGCCTCCATATTGTAAAATGCGCCTGTTTTTTCGCGCCATGGAGCAAGTATATCATATATTTTCCGCTTTGTATAGTAAAAATAAGGAAAAATCCCCGCAAAAGGCAAAAAATTTTGCGGGGATTATCGTTCACTTTGCGGAATATTTTTCAGTTTTGCGAAATTTCTTTGCGCATTTTGCCGAAATCGTCGCTTTTTTTGCCCAGCATTTCCTTTTCTGCGGGCATCAATTCGTAATATCCCTTGTCCTTCATCTCCGAAAAGACGGTAAACTGGTCCTCCTGCGCCTTGGAAAAGCAGTCGAGAAAGCGCGCGCGCAAACTCTTCGTGCTCCCCTCCTTGATGGCGAGGGCGTAGCTGTCGAGAAGCATCTTTTCGGTGTTGAGCATATCCGTCAGCGAATCTTTTTCGTTGAGCGTGGTCTCCGTTTTACTCATCTTTGCCATTTATTTTCCCTCCAATACGGCAAACAGCGCCGCAAACCGCTCTTCGTGGCAGTCGGCGATCTTTCCGAGGCACTCCGCAAGCGCCGCGTCGGTCAGGGTCTTGGAATACATGCGCGCCTTTTTGCACGCCATCCCTTCCCCCATCATCAGTCCCGAAAGCACTTCCAGATCTTTCGCCGTCAGTTTGGTCATAGTCTGTACCTCCGCCACTCAGTATGCGCAGGATCCGCCCCTTTATACGCCCCGCCGCAAAAAATGCAGGCCGGCGCGCCGCAAAAAGCGAGGGCAATATGCATTCGGGCGGCGCGCCGCACGATATGCGGCGCTACGATAGCAAAAAGTCTATGAGGTTGACGATTTTTATACCGTTTACATTGGTAACATAAGTCTTGTCTGCGGTGATGATCGTCTTTTCATAGAAATCGTGCGTAGAGCGCAGCGGGGCTATTTCGCGCTCCCGCGTCGCTTTGCAGGAGTTCGTCGCGAAACATTTACGAAAGCGTCGGTTTTCACGAACGGCGCACCCCCGTAACAACTTTGAAGATTTTGTTGTCTTTGAACGCCTTCAAGCGTTGCATATACTCTGTTCTGTATATCATACTGCTTTCTCCTTTGATCAAATTATATGCTCAAAGTCAGCAAAAGTTAATAGTTTTTACGCTACAGCGTAAAAACTTACGGAAATAGACAAGTTTTTACATTTTGATTCGGCGTAGCGGTGCAAAAGCAAGCGCTTTTGCGCTACAAATAACCCTTCAATTTTTTAAATAGGTCTTGATTTTTAAATATATGTATGTTATAATGTACAAAAGATTTAACAACCCGCGGAAAGCGTGCCGACGCGCAAGCCCGCAGGATAAAAGGAGATCTCATGAAGGGCGCGGCGCTGTTCAATTTCATACGGCACATATCCAATATGGGTGCGGCATCGGGCAAAAAACGTATCGTTTACGCCTTTGCAAATATAGCGATCATGGCGTTGGGCATATTTTTTGCTCTCTGCGTCAAGTGGAGCTTTGCGTTGATGTCGGAAACGTTTATAGGCGGGTTACTTGGTATAATTCTGAGCGTCGCGCTGACCATATTTACTTTTTTACAGGGCTTTTTAGCACAGTTTGCGCTCGTGATCATAGCAGGGATCGGGATCGCCGATCCGCAAGAGCGCGGCGGGAACATAGCGGCCTTCATTATCGCGCTGCTCACTTCCGTCGGACTGGTTGCCGCAGGTATCATTTTTTTATTGTAATGTAAAGATAAGGAGGAATCTATGAAAAAATTTATTTTACTGATCGTTTCCGTAGCGATGATCGCCGCGGCGTGTATGTTCGGCGCCGGATGCGAAAACGTAAAGATCCTTTCCCTCTACGACAGCACTTTTACTTTTACGGGCAAGACCCTTCCCCTGGAATGGGATAAGAGTATGGGGATAAAATGGTTAGAGTCGGATTCTTTTGATGAATCGGTAAAAAAGCTGGTCGAAAAACATTGGAACGAGATCGATTGGGACGTCACAAGAGAAAGCTGGCAGAACGAGTTGTATGAAAACGGGGTCAGCCATACGATCGCCGAGGAGCTCGACGCGGAAGCCACGCAGAGCGTGGACGCGTTCATCAACTACTTTGACGGCGCCATACAAACGATCTATTCGGGATTAAAAGACATCTCCGTCACCGTGGGCAGCAAGGGAGAGACGATAGAGGTCACATTCAGCGTTCCCGGCAGGGAAAAAGTCAAATATTCCCTTGAAAACCGCGGAAATAATGTAGCGGGAAAAGATTTGGTCCACGACTACGGAGTGGCTCAGATCGAATTCAGTACGGCGAAAATCGCGAAATATGACGCGCTGTATTTCTCTGTGCCCTCCGAAGATATGGGGCTTGACACGTATTCCGTCACAGTGGGCTATCCGTTGGAGTTCAATTTGCTGCGCAGCGACGGAGGAGGTCTCGTGTCTTTACGTCCCACCCCCGAAATGACGGTCGCATAAGAATAATCTGAAGTTTTGCCCCTTGCGGGGCAAGGCGCTGCGCGCCCGAATAGCTTGCGCCTTCGGCGCAACCAACTCTATCTCCTTGACGGCGCGCCACAAAAAGGCACAAACAGCGCCCTAAGGAGTTTTGCCCCTTACGGGGCAAGGCGCTCCGCGCCCGAATAGCTTGCGCCTTCGGCGCAACCAACTCGAGCTGCTATGGGCGCATAACAAAACCCGCAGATGGTTTTCCATCTGCGGGTTTTGTGGCGCGCCCTAAGGAGCTCGAATCCCTAACCTTTGGTTCCGTAGACCAACGCTCTATCCAATTGAGCTAAGGGCGCATATCCGATGTGCGGCTCTGCCTGCCGCGTACATTCTAACAGTATACCACTTTTTTTGAATTTGTCAATTTATTTTGCCGCACGTGCACAACTTTTTTGCAAAAATCATGTTTCCCGCCAAGTTGTAAACAGATGTTTGCAAATTTGTTGATAATTTTTTTGAACTTTTTTCGCGCACTCCCCCGCAATCGGAAAAACGCGGTCATATTTTGTCGAATTTGTGGATTCCTGTGCATAAAATGTGGATAACTTTTTCTGACCCGCCCGCCGCGGCAGAAATGGGCATGCTTTGTGCATAGAATTGTGCACAACTCGCAAAGATTTGCACATACCCCGCCGAAACCCGCGCCGCCTGCACCGAAAAAGCGCACAAAAGCGGTTGTGTTTTGCGGCGCAAGGTGGTATAATACAGAAAAAAGCGGCGCACCCCGCGCCGCAAAATTCGAAACAAGGAGCAAACTATCATGGCAAAAATCACGGCGGACACGCTGATCGCGGATTGCATTAAACTCAACCCCGATTCGGCGCAGATCCTTCTTTCCTGCGGCATGCATTGCCTCGGCTGCGCGATGGCGCACGGCGAGACCATCGGTCAGGCGGTGAACGTACACGGCCAGGACCTGGACGCGCTGCTCGAAAAACTCAACGAAGGTCTCGAAGACTGACGGCAAACGGGCGCGCATGCGCCCGTTTCGTCTTTTTCAGGGGGAACATGCGATGGACATCCGCACCGACCGGATCGCGACACTGCGCAAGATCATACAAAACTCCAAACGCGCCGTCTTTTTCGGGGGCGCGGGCGTGAGCACGGAAAGCGGCATCCCCGATTTCCGTTCGGAAGACGGGCTGTACCGCCAGAAATACAAATACCCGCCCGAAACCATCCTTTCGCATACTTTTTTCTGCGAACACACCGCGGAATTCTACGAGTTTTACCGCGACAAGATGCTCTGCCTGGACGCACAACCCAACGCGGCGCACCGCGTGCTCGCGCGACTGGAAGCGGAAGGCATCCTTTCCGCCGTCGTCACGCAGAACATCGACGGACTGCACCAGAAGGCGGGCAGCAAAAACGTGCTCGAACTGCACGGGAGCGTGTGGCGCAACTTCTGCACGCAATGCGGCATGCCCTACCCCGTTCAGCGCATCCGCAAAGGCACGGGCGTGCCGCGCTGTGCCTGCGGCGGCGTCGTCAAACCGGATGTGGTGCTGTACGAGGAGCCGCTCGACC
>CALWCR010000092.1 GCA_944376445.1 uncultured Clostridia bacterium
GATGATGAGCACCAAGAGGGTGATACCCGTGGAATCCCCCACAAGCCGCTCCCAGAAGGAAGCGAGCAAACTATCCTGCATGAACGTATCCGTCACTTGTATTCCTCCTTATTCCCTGAAAAATGCAGACGCCGCGGCGATTGTAACGCTCCTTTATATGCGCGCTCTTGCCGTGCGGCCGCCGTATATCATACAGTATAACACCCGCCGAGGCAAAGCGCAAGCCGATTTCCGATTTTTTTATATACGTTTCAAAAAAATTGCGACAAGATCCGCCCTTATTCTGCCTTGCCGACGGAGCGGACGAGGACGCGGAAGAGGTCTTCTTCCCCGAAAAACACCGAGCAATTTTTGATATTTTTGTTGACGGAAGCCTTCTTAGCATACGTGCGCAAAGTATCGCGACTGATCGCTTCGCGCTCGCCGAGAAGGGGTGCAAGCGCCGCCGCCAGCTCTTTATGCGAGGCATACCCCGCGGCGGATAGGATCTCTTTGGCGCGGGCGGGCGATTTTTCTTCGCAGACGGCGAAAAATTCGGGCAGCAAAAGCCCGTTCGCCCTGCCGTGCGGCGCGCCGTGGAAATAGGTCAGCGAATACCCCATCGAGTGCACGGGGCTGGTGCCCGTGTTGGCGATGACCATGCCCGCAAGCGTCGCCGCATAGAGGAGCGCGTCCCTGTCCTCGTTCGTATACCGCCCCGCGGCAAGCGCGCCCGTCTCTTTATGCAAAACGGAAAGCGCCGCCTTTGCGAGCGCGTCGGAGAGCGCCCCCGCGCGCACCGAGAGCATCCCCTCCATCGCGTGCGACATCGCGTCAATGGCGGTATAGACCGTCGTTTTCTGCGGAAGACACCGCATATATTTCCCGTCGAGGAAGGCGATCTTCGGGAAAAACGCGGGCGCGGAAATGCTCGTCTTGGTCTGTTTTTCGTCGTTTGTGAGGATGGCGTAGGGCGTCACCTCGCTGCCCGTGCCCGCCGTGGTCGGGATATGCACCATGGGCAAAACGTCGCCCGTGCTCTTGTAGGCAAAAATATCTCCCCCGTCTTCCTGCCTGGCGAGCATGGCGATCGCCTTGGCGGCGTCCATGGGCGAACCGCCGCCGATGGCGGCGATAAAGTCCGCCCCGAAGCTGCGGGCAAGCCTTCCCCCCTCCCGCACGCAGGCGACGGTGGGGTTTTGCGGGATATCGTCATAGATCTGCCACGCCTGCCCGTTTGCGGAAAGCGCTCCGCATACGTCGGCGAGCGAGCCGTTCTTTGCCGAGCTTTTGCCAGTGACGATGAGGCATTTTTTGCCCATTCCCGCCCAAAGCTGCGCGTTCTTTTGAACGCAATCACGCCCGCAGACGATCTTCACGGGCATGAAATATTGAAAATCCATGGCTGTTTCCTCTCATATATAACATTTCGGGCGGAAAAGACGCCGCCGCCGATGACGGCGCGCCGATATATTGCCGCCTGTATGTATTGTAACACGGCGGCGGGCAAAAAGCAATCCCCCGGACGCAAAAATACCCCGCCGCACAGCTGTGCGGCGGGGAGAAAGATCATTTTTCCAGACAATTGTTGAGCGCAGAGACGAGCGCGTCGATGGAAGACTGGATGATGTCCTCGTCGATGCCAGCGCCCCAGAACACGGCGCCGTCCTTTTCGATGCCGACAAACGAGAGGGCCTGGGAATCGGATTTTTCGCTCAGGGCGTGCTGTTCGTAGGTGGTGAGCGTAAAATCGATGCCGAAATATTTTTGCAGCGCGAGCGTGACCGCGTCGAGGCGGCCGTTCCCTTCCGCCGCGACCTCCGTCTTTTTGCCGCCGCAAAGGACGGTGACCGTCGCCGCGATGCCATCGCCGAGCTGTCTGAAATGGCATTCGGGCACGTCGAAAGCGGCGCGGTTTTTGACGAAGCGGTCGACGAACACGCCGTACACCTCGGCGGGTTTGAGCTCTTTATGCGCCTTGTCGGAAACGCTCTTGGCGGCATAGCCCATCGCCTCTTTGAATTTGGGCGGCAGCTCGATGCCGTAATTTTCCTGCAAGATATAGCCGACGCCCCCCTTCCCCGACTGGCTGTTGATGCGGATGACGTCCGTCTGGTATTCCCTGCCCACGTCTGCGGGGTCGATGGGAAGATACGGAACATCCCAATGGGAAGAGCCGTGTTCTTTGCGCCACTGCATCCCTTTGGCGATCGCGTCCTGATGAGAACCCGAAAAGGCGGCAAAGACAAGCGAACCCGCATACGGCTGGCGGGGAGAAACCTGCATTTGGGTATATTCGCTGTATTCTGCGCAGATGGAAGGCATATCGGAAAGATCCAGCCCGGGGTCCACCCCCTGCGAATACATATTCATGGCGAGGGTGACGACGTCAACGTTGCCCGTGCGCTCGCCGTTGCCGAACAAGGTGCCCTCCACCCTGTCCGCGCCCGCCAAAAGCCCCATCTCCGCCGTGGCGACGCCGCAGCCGCGGTCGTTGTGCGGGTGCAGGCTCAAGAGCACGTTCTCGCGGTGCAGAAGGTTTTTGGACATATATTCGCACTGCTGCGCAAAGACGTGCGGCATCGCGTTTTCCACCGTGGTCGGGATATTGATAATCGCCTTTCTGTCCGCCGTCGGGCGCCACACGTCGAGGACGGCATTGCAAACTTCGAGCGCGTATTCGGGTTCCGTGCCCGAAAAGCTCTCGGGACTGTATTCAAAGCGGTAGTTCGCGCCCGCCTCTTCGGTGAGACGGCGCAAAAGCGCCGCTCCTTCCACGGCGATCTTTTTGATCGCCTCTTTATCCTTTTTAAATACCTGCTCGCGCTGGGCGACGGAGGTGGAATTATAGACGTGCACGATGACGTTTTTTGCCCCTTCGATGGCGGCGAAGGTCTTGCGGATGATATGCTCGCGCGCCTGCGTCAAGACCTGCACGGTCACGTCATCGGGGATCAGCCCCTTTTCGATAAGGGTGCGAAGGAAGGTATATTCCGTATCGCTCGCCGCGGGAAAGCCGACTTCGATCTCCTTGAACCCGACGCGCAGAAGGAGCTTGAAAAACTCCACCTTTTGTTTGAGGCTCATCGGCTCGATGAGCGCCTGGTTGCCGTCACGAAGGTCGACGCTGCACCAGACGGGCGCGCGCTCCACGCTGTCTTTTTCCGCCCAATCCATACAGCGCACGGGGGGCAAAAAATATTGCTTGGTATATTTTTCAAAATTTTTCACGTTCATTTCCTCCTTGACCAAACGAAAACTAAAACAAAAAGCCCGACCTTGTCTTCAAGAAGACGAGATCGGGCTCGCGGTACCACTCCTTTTCGCACAGATCGCTCTGCGCGCACTCTGAAAATACTTGCCTTTTCCGGCGCATATTCCTCTCTTTTAACGGCGAGCACCCGTCCTGCCTCTACTCGGTAACCTTTCGGGCAGGCCGCTCGGCGGCGAGTTCCCCCGCGCTTATCGACCGTCTCACACCGACCGACGGCTCTCTGCGTACCAAAACTGCGGGGTACTGTTCCGCTTCACAGCGTTATCTTATTGAGATATTGTATTGATTATACCACTGTTTTGCGCTTTTGTAAAGCAATTTTGCACCGTTTTTCAAATTTGAAGCAGATCAGAAGATGAGCTCGCCCGAAGCCGCGTCAAACGTCCAATCTTTTGCGACGTAGCTGCCGCCGATCAAAACATAGCTGCCGTCATTCCATGTGTCGTTCCAAGTATACACCGAACGTTCGCCCGAAAAACGGCTGACTTTTTCGCTCGTATAGACGATCGTCTCCGCTATGCCGCTCTCCGCCACCGTGACGCCGTTTTCTTTCGCGAAGCGTATCACTTCCCTGCAAAGCGCCAACCCGCCCGAAGCGCTCCCGGGCGAAACGTGCTCAAAATCAAAGCCGAGCGTGATGACGTCTATCATTTTCATGTCGCCGTGCAGCCGCACCAGATCGCCCTCGTCATTCCTTTGGATGGTGACGTTCAGATCGCCGAGGTCGTCGTTGCCCGCGATGGCGCCGATATTGAGGGAAAGTTTATATTCATTGTCGGCAAACGAATAGGAATTGACCATCTCGCCCGCGTCGTACACCTTGCCGTCTCCTTCGCCGCCCGAAGGGATGAGCCCCGCGATGTCTTCGGAAAAATTGATCGCGAAAAACAGCAGATCGAGCAGGGCGTCCGTGCCCCCCGTAAAGAGGGAATCCAGGCGCGCCGTGCGGTATGTGACGAATGTGCGTTCCACCCGCTCCGTGACGGTGTTATAGTAGTTTTTGAGCAAGTCGTCGCCGAATTTATAGCCCCGACGCGCGTAAGCGAGCGTCGTTTCCGAGACTTTCGTCACCCCCGAAAGGGTGCGCTTCATATACAACTCGCCGCCCGAAAGTGCGATCTCCGTCTTCGTGTCCGCACCGATGACGCTGATGCCCAAAACGGACTTCTTTTCCACGGACAAGACGGCGTACAAATGCGCCTCGCCCTGCTCGTCAAACCCGATGCGAAGTTCTACCCGAACGGGAAGGTCGGTGATCGGGATCGCCCCGAGGCTGACGGACAAAGTGACGGTGCCCTGCAAGGTATATCCCTTGGACGGGTCGGCATAATCGTATGCCTTTAAAACATCCTGCAAAAGCTGCGCGACCGAACTTAGGTCGATGTGCTCCCCTGCCGGTTCTGCGATGGGGCTTTCCGCTCCGAAAAGGGTATTCCCTTCCAGCTTCTCCGCATTTTTGAGCGCGAAAAGCTGCGCGTTCACGCCGCTTGCGGCGATGCCGAGGGTAAAGTTCCCGCTTTCGCTCATGCCTGCGGAAAGGGAAGCGCCCGCGCTTTCGGCCCCTTCCGCGCCTTCGCCTGCGCCTGCGGACGCGCCCGCATATTCGTCTATGATGCCCATGATG
>CALWCR010000093.1 GCA_944376445.1 uncultured Clostridia bacterium
TTGTTGAGCGCTTCGGCGAGCGTCTGCGCCGAATGCTTTCCGTTCGCATGGTCGCTCCAGCAGCGGATCTTCGTTCCGTCCACGCTGCGGGTGCGGGCGGAAGAAAAGATGTGCGCGGGCGAAAAAGCCGACTTGTTTCCCCGCAAATACTCTTCGATGTTTGCCGCGGCGGTCACGATCTTGAAGGTGGAGCCCGACGCATAGATGTCCGTGACCAGGCGGTTGCGGCTCATCTCGTCGAGCTTTTCCCCGTCGCCGCGCGGGACGTCGTTTAAGTCGTACCCGGGATAATTGACCATCGCCAGCACGGAAAAATCGCGCGGGTCGAGCACGATGCACTGGGCGGAAACGGGCGAATACGCCGCATAGGCGTTTGCCATCGCCTCCTCGGCGATCGCCTGGATCTCCCCGTCGACGGTCAAAGTGATGTCCAGCCCGTCCGTCGCGGGGCGATAAACCGCGCCGCCCCCTTCGATCTCTACCCCGACAAGGTCCGTCTCGTACAGGATCTCCCCGTCCGCGCCCGCAAGGTATTTGTCGTAATATTTTTCCAGCCCCGTAAGGCCCGCATTGTCCGAAGAGGTAAAGCCGAGCGTCTGGCAAAGGAGCTCTCCCGAAGGATAGATGCGGGTATTGTCGCGCGCGTAATAGATCCCGGGCAGATCGTATTCCGCCAGCGCCGCGACCGAAGCCTCGTCCGTCTTGCGCACGAGGGTAAGTTCGGAGACCTTGGACGAAGTCAGCTTTTTTAGAAGATACGCCTCGTCCAGAGAAAAGACGTTCGCGAGCGCCGCGGCGGCGGCTGCCTTGTCTTTGACGGCGTTCGGGCGGGCGAAGACGGTGTACGAAGTCGCGTTCCCCGCCAAAAGCCTGCCGTTACGGTCAAATATCCTGCCGCGTTCGGCGACGACGGGGATCTCCCGCGTCCATTGCCCGAGCGCGCGCGAGCGCAATTTTGCCCCGCTCACGACCTGCACGAAAAAGAAACGGGCGAAGATGAACAAAAAAAGAAAGGCTATCGCCAGCAGCACTGCCAATAACCTCTTCCGTAAGACCGTTGCGGAATATCCGCCTTTTTCTTTTTTGATCGCCCCGCACCCCCTTTTCCCACAAAAAAACCGGCCTCACCCGCAGGCCGTATGACAGCCGCAAGCGCGAGACCGGATTCTTTCGTAGAATTTTAACTTGTTGCGCGGACGGCTCAGCGATGCACGAAGCCGTTTTCTTCCGCCCAGTTGATGATGTATTCGTCGCTCGTGTATTCCTCGATACGCTCGTCGAGCTGCGCGCTCATCGAAGCGACTTCGGAAAGGCGGGCTTCCTGCGCATCCACTTCGGAGTCGAGCGTCTTCAAAACGCTCGTGTTGATGATGATGAGCGCGAGGATGACCGCGACCACCAGCGCATAGACCGCCATGAGGAGCTTGCCCTTCGCCGTCAAGGAATATCCCTTTTTCTCTTCGACCGCCGTCGGCTTTTCGTTCTCGAAAAGATCGCTCCTGTACTGGATGGTCGTCGAAGTGGGCATGAGGTCTGCCGTCTCTTCTCTGAATTCGTCATACCCCTGTTCGGTATAAGCGGGCGCGTATTCTTGGGAAGGCTCCGCCGCGGGCGCCGCGTAAGCGGGCGCTTCAAAAGCGGGCGCCGCCTCGGTATAGGCGGGAGCGCTGTATGCGGGCGCTTCAAAAGCGGGCGCGCGGGTGACGGCGGGCGCGGCGTATGCCGCAGGCGCCGCATAAGAAGGCGCGGCCGCAAACACATCTTCCGAAGCGGGCGCCTCGGCAAAATCTTCCGCCCTCTTGAACTCGGGGTTGATGAGTTTTTTATAGTTTTCGGAGATACGCGAATTGAAATTGAGGGCCTTCTGCTCCTCGGTCATCTCGCGCGTTTCTTCCCTGCCTGACAGTTTCCCGTAGGCGCGCAGATCGCGCTCTGTATTTCTTTCTCTCTCCAAAATCGCCGTTGCCATAGTGCCTTCTCCTTAATTATATTCTTCCGCCCTTTCCGCTATGCGAAGTTTTGCGCTCTTCGCTCTCGAATTTATTTTCAGTTCCTCTTCCGTAGCCGTAAGGGGTTTTTTGGTTATGATCTCGATCTCTTTTTTCCTTCCGCATACGCATACGGGCAAACTCTTGTCGCAGATACAGCCCGCCGCAAGGTCGCGGAATACATTTTTGACGATCCTGTCTTCCAAAGAATGAAAGGTGAGGATACAGATCCTGCCGCCCGCTTTCAATCTCCTGCAAAGCCCGCGCACCGCCTTTTCCAGCCCGTCCAGCTCGCCGTTCACTTCGATGCGGATCGCCTGAAAGGTCTTTCTCGAAAAGGGAGCCCCGTATCTGAATTTCGCGGGGATGCTCTTTTCTATGACGGAGACCAGCTGCGCGCTCGAACGGATCCTGCCCTTCTTGCGCTCTAAGGCGATGTTTGCCGCGATACGCTTTGCGAAAGGCTCTTCGCCGTAGTCGCGGATGATCCTAAACAGGGACTCTTCCGGATAGCCGTTGACGACTTCTTCCGCGGTGAGCTCCCCTTCGGGGTCCATGCGCATATCCAGCGGCGCGTCCTTCATGTAACTGAACCCGCGGCTCACTTCATCCAGCTGAAAACTGGAAACGCCGAAATCGAGCATCACCCCGTCCAGCTTGTCCGCGCCCGCCGCGCCGAGAACATCTTCAAAATCTTTATAATTGCTTTTATATATCTGAAATCTCCCCGCAAAGGGCGAAAGCCGCTCCGTTGCCGCCGCGATCGCGTTGTCGTCGAGATCGGTGGCGATGAGCCTTCCGCCGGGGGAAGTCCTTTTCAATATCTCGTAAGAATGCCCGCCCCCGCCGACCGTGCCGTCGAAGTAGAGCCCGCCGTCTTTAAGCGCGAGCCCGCGCATACATTCTTCAAGCATGACGGGGATGTGCGAAAAGCCGATCATTCCCCTCTGCCCGCCCCGAGGTTTTTGAGCCTTGCGAAGGCGCCGGAAATATCCCTGCCCTGCATCCTCTTTTCAAAGTTCGCCGCCGATTCGAGGCGGAGAAAACTTCCCGCGCCGACGATCATGACGTCCTTATCGATCCCGGCGTGCTCTTTGACCTCGGCGGGGAGGATGAACCTGCCCTGGCCGTCTTCGATGACGTCAAAGACCGAACTCGTAAATTCGGCGATGGCGTCCTGCGTTTCGCTGTCAAAAAAAGAAACGGCGCCGAAGCTGTCGATGATCTTTTTGTACTCTTCGAGAGGAAGGACAAAGGCGGTGTTGTTCGGGCCGAGCGCCAGCTTGTACCCTGCCGTAAGATCGGCCTTGTACTTCGCGGGGATCCGCATTCTGTTTTTCTCGTCCAGCCTGCAGCCGACGCGCCCGTTGAAAGAATACATCTTCCCTTCCGCCTCTTTGTGATGTGTCCATTATATCACCACTTTTTCCCACTGTCAATACAAATTCAGGAAAAATCGCCCACTTTTTTAATATTTTTTTGAAAAATTTCAAATTGTAAACATTTGTTTGTATTCAAAAAAGTGAATAAAATACCTTTTTATTGAAATTTTTTGACTTTCCGAGGAAAATAACGCGATTTTTTTGCAATTTTTGCCGAGTTTTTGAACATTTGTTTGTTTTTGCTGTTTGGTGGGAATCCCTCCCTACATTTTCGCAAAAACGCCCCTGCAAGAGGGAAGCGAGGCGCGCCGCCGCCCCCGCGTTGCCGTCGCTTGCGGGCACGCCGTAATAGGCGGAGATCCGCTCTTTCAAAAAGACGTAGTGGGTGCAGCCGAGCACCACCTCGTCGCAGGATACGGGCGGCAGATGCTCTTCGAGGCGGATCTTTTGCAGGCAGAAAATATTTTTTTCGATCTCCCCCGCAAGGCGGGCGGGCGCAAAAGAAAGGAGCAGGCATTCCCCTTTGACGCGCGCGGCGAGGGCGGCAAAACGGGCGGAAGCGAGCGTTGCGGGCGTGGCGAGGACGAGCACCCGCCGCGCGCGCGCCGCCGCGGGGCGGAGCGCGGGTTCCAGCCCGACGACGGGAAAGGGGCAGTCCTGCCTGAGCACGTCCGCCGCGGCGGCCGTCGCCGTATTGCAGGCGATGACCGCCGCGGCGAGCGGAAAGCGCATGAGGCGGAAAAACGCCCGCGCAGTAAACTCCGCCACTTCCCCCTCTTCCCTGCCCCCGTAAGGCGCGCGGCGGTTGTCCCCGTAATAGAGAAAGCGGACGCCGGGCAGCGCCCGCATACATTCCGCCAGCACCGTGAGCCCGCCGACGCCGCTGTCAAAGAGCGCGACCGTCTTTTCCGTCTTTCCCCCTCCCCGCGCGCGAAGATTTGCGCGCCAAACAAATATTTTTGTTTTTTTCCTTAAAAAAACAGTTTACAATCGCATTTTTTTGTGATAAAATAGCTGAGGTATAAACGAGAACACTTATAGAAAGGAGAATTCAAAGTGCCTAACATTAAATCTGCCAAAAAGCGCGTGGCCGTTATCGAAAAGAAAACTTCTCAGAACAAGATGATCAAATCTTCCGTCAAGACGGCCATCAAAAAATTCAACGCCGCTTTGGCTGCAGGCGACGCGGAGACCGCAGAAAAACTTTTGCCCGAGACCGTTTCCGTCATCGATTCCGCAGCGTCCAAAGGGATCATCCACAAGAACAACGCGGCCAATAAAAAATCTGCTCTGGCAAAGAAACTGAACGCACTGAAGGCGTCCGCAGAGGCGCCCGCTTCCGCCGAGTAAAGCGCGCGTTCCCCTTATATCATCATATGAACGGATTTTCTGTACGGTCCCACGAGGGGCCGTACTTTTTTTGTTTTTTTCGCGGGAAGCCGTGCACGGCGCACCTCCGCAAGGCCGTCGTCACAGGCGGCAGGCAAACAGCATCCGAAGCGTACCCGACCCGCAAGGCCGTCGTCAACCCCTTTCGCATACGAAAGCGCCGCGCAGCCCGTAAAAAAACGGCGCTCGTGGCGAAAGGCGCGCCGCCCGCAACGCCTTGCAGACGTCCCGTAAAAACGGCGCGTGAAGCAAAGCGCCGAAATATGCGCCCCGCAAAGACATCTCTCCGCTGCGGCGGCCGCTTTGCGCTCACCTTTTTTGAATGCCCGTTTCCCTTTTAAACGCGCACGCGCGACATATTTTGATTTTTTTTCTTATTTTTCCCTTTCCTTCCTTCCCGCAAACAATATTTCGCCGCGAGGCAAAAAACTTGAGAAAAATGCCTGTAATTTGATTGCATTTTTTTCGCATTCGTTTATAATATTATATCGTTGTGTTTACGATTACTAAACTTTAAGTTTATTTTTCGTGAACCGCGGACAATTGCGGGAAGAGAGAGGTATCGGAATGGAACTGGGCGCAAAGATACGGGATATGCGGCTGCAGCACGGGCTGACGCAGGAAGAACTTGCCGACCGCTGCGAATTGACGAAGGGCTACATCTCACAGCTGGAAAACGACCTTACGAGCCCTTCCATCGCCACCCTCGGGGATATCCTCTCTGCGCTCGGAAGCAGCTTTTCCGCCTTCTTCCGCGACGAAAAAAACGAGAAGATCGTCTTTACCGAAGACGACTACATCGAAAAAAACGCGGAGGGGCATACGCAGGAATGGCTCATCCCCAACGCGCAGAAAAATCTGATGGAACCCATCGTCGTCACCATAGCGCCGCACACCTCGCTCAACGAGGATTTCCCGCACGAAGGCGAAGAATTCGGCTTTGTGCTCGCGGGAAGGCTCACCTTAGAGCGGGGCGGAAAAAAATATATCTGCCGCAAGGGAAACAGTTTTTATTTCACCGCGGACAAACCGCACAAACTTTCCAACGAAACGGAAAAAGAAACAAAAGTTTTGTGGGTATCTTCCCCGCCGAACTTTTGAGCATCATAGATCAGGAAAAAATCCACATAAGCAACAGGAAAAAAGAGATGACAGAATTGAAAAAAGCAAAGACCTCTTCCCCTCTCAAAAAGGAAGAAAAGATCATCGAAATGGTCGGCGTATCCAAAACCTTCGACGACACCGCCGCCGTCGACAACATCGATCTGTACGTCAGGAAGGGAGAATTCATCACCTTCCTCGGGCCGAGCGGCTGCGGCAAGACCACGACGCTGCGCATGATCGCGGGCTTCGACATCCCTTCCGCGGGCAAAATACTGCTCAACGGCAAGGACATCACGGATCTGCCCCCCAACAAGCGCCCCATCAATACCGTATTCCAGCGCTATGCGCTCTTCCCCCATTACAATATCTATGACAACGTCGCCTTCGGGCTCAAACTCAAAAAAGTCCCCGTGACCTACGTCAACGACAAGGGCGAGACGTATACGAAGCTGCAAAAACTCACCAGCAAAGAGATCGACGAAAAGGTGAAAAACGCGCTCGCCGTCGTCGACCTGGAAGGGTTTGAAAAGCGCAGCGTCTCCACCCTCTCGGGCGGGCAGCAGCAGCGCGTCGCCATCGCGCGCGCCATCGTCAACGAACCGGAGATCCTTCTCCTCGACGAACCGCTCGGCGCGCTCGATCTGAAAATGCGCAAAGAGATGCAGATCGAGCTCAAGGAGATGCACAAAAAGCTCGGCATCACCTTCATCTACGTCACCCACGATCAGGAAGAGGCGCTCACCATGAGCGACACCATCGTCGTCATGAAGGACGGGCAGATCCAGCAGATCGGCACCCCGGCCTCCATCTACAACGAGCCCGCCAACGCCTTCGTCGCCAACTTCATCGGCGATTCCAACCTCTTCAACGGAACGATGGTCGGAGAAAAGCTGGTGCGCTTTTGCAACCGCAACTTCACCTGCCTGGACGACTTCGAGAAAAACGAAAAGGTGGACGTCGTGGTGCGCCCCGAAGACATCCGCATGACATCGCCCGAACAGGGGATGCTGCGCGGCAAGGTCATCAGCGTCGTCTTCAAGGGCGTGCATTACGAGATCACGGTGCTCGTCGGCAAGACGGAAGTCGTCATCCAGAACACGGAAAGCCGCAGCGTGGGCGAGGAGATCGGGCTGGACATCCTCCCCGACGGCATCCATATCATGAAAAAGGAATTTACCGTCAATAAATACGACGGGTATATCACCAAAAAGAACACGGTCGTCTTCGGCGACGGGGAATTCGAGTGCGACGTCACCCAGCTGTACCCCGGCTCCCGCCTCGACGAGGACGGGTACCTCATCACCGCGGAAGGCGAACAGCTCGACCTCACCGATACCGACGTCGCCGTCGAAGTCGGGCTCACCGACATCGAGATCAGCGACAATGAGGACGAGGGCGGCGCCCGCGGGCACATCGTCTCCATCATCTATAAGGGCGATCACTACCAGGTCATCGTGCGTACCGAAGAGAACGAGGAAGATTACGTCCTCGACACCGAATACCTCTGGAACGAGAACGACTTCGTTTCCGTCAAGATCGCGCCCGAAAAGATCCGCATGACCCTCAAACAGGAGAGCGCGCAGAAATGATGAAGTTGCACTTTTCACGCAAACAGCTGTGTATCCCTTACGCGCTATTTCTCCTCCTCTTCGTCGTCGTTCCCATGCTCATGATCCTCTTTTATGCCTTCACGGGCGAAAAGGCGGACGGCAGCCTCTCCTTTACCTTTGCCAACTTCGCGGAATTTTTCACGAGCAAGGCAAAACTTTCCACCCTGCTGATGAGCTTCACCATCGCCATCATCTCGACGGCGATCTGCCTGGTCATCGCCTATCCCCTCGCCTATGTGCTCGCGCGCAGCCGCTGGAAGAAAAAATACGTCCTGCTCATGATCTTCATCATGCCGATGTGGATCAACTTCGTCCTGCGCATCACGGCGCTCAGGGAACTTTTGGACCTGATCGGGCTGCTCGGCACGGAAAATTACCTCAACACGATCATCGGCATGGTCTACGACTTTCTGCCCTTCATGATCCTGCCCCTCTATACCACCCTCGAAAAGCTGGATACGAGCTATCTCGAAGCGGCGGCGGACCTCGGCGGGAACAAATTCACCGTCTTTACGCGCGTGACCTTCCCCCTGTCCATGCCCGGCGTCATCTCGGGCATCACCATGGTCTTTATGCCCTCCATGACCAACTATGTCGTATCCGACACCCTTTCCAACTTCAACATCACCATCCTCGGCAAGCTCATCGACGAATACTTCACGACCTATGACAACTGGCATATGGGTTCGATGATCTCCATCATCCTGCTCGTCATCATCTTTTTGACCCTTTTGGCGACGGGCGGGTTCAAAGAGGACAAAAACAACGCGAGAGGTGCGAATTTATGGTAAAGAAAATATTGTCCGTCGCGCTCTGCGTCGCGGTACTCGTCTTCATTTACGCCCCCATCCTGCTTTTGGTCGTCTACAGCTTTACGGACGCGAACGTCATCGGACGCTGGGAAGGCTTCTCTTTTGACCTCTATGCGCAGCTCTTCCGCAGCGAAGAGATCATGCGCATCCTCCTCAACACCGTCGTTTTGGCGCTCGTCGCGGCGACTCTCTCGACCGTATTGGGAACGGCGGGCGCGATCTGCATCTTTTACAGCAAAAAGAAGATCGCCGCCCCCATCAAGGGGATCTCGCAGGTGCCCGTCATCAACGCGGAGATCGTTACCGCCATCTCCCTGGCGCTCCTTTTTTCCATGGTAGCGCTCTACCGCACCTACTTCTCCCTCATCGTCGGGCACATGGTGCTCTGCACCCCCTTCGTCGTGCTGTCGGTGATGCCCAAACTCAAACAGATGGATCCCAACGTCTATGAAGCGGCGCTCGACCTCGGCGCGAGCCCCACGACCGCCCTCTTCAAGGTCGTGATCCCGCAGATCTTTTCGGGCGTTCTCTCGGGATTCATGCTCTCTATCACCCTTTCCCTCGACGACTATATCGTCACCGCCTTCACCAAACCCAAGACCTTCGACACCATCAGTACCTATGTCTATAACGCGGTGAAGAACGGGACAAACAGCTCCACCCCCGCCCTTCGCGCGCTGTCGGCGCTCATCTTCGTCGTCATGATCGCGGCGGTGCTCATCGTCAACCTCCGCGCAAGGAAGAAAAAGGAGGGCGCAAAATGAAAAAATTTGCACGCATCCTTTCCGCCGCGGCGGCCTGCGCCGTCGCGCTGAGCTTCGCTCTCTCCGCCGCGGGCTGCGCCGCTTCGGGCAAAGGCACGGTGCTGCACGTCTATAACTGGGAAGACTATATCAGCACGGCGGACGACGAAGGCGAATACGTCGACCTCATCGCCGCGTTTGAAGAGGAAAACCCGGGCGTTACAGTCGAATACTCCACCTTCGGCACCAACGAAAATATGTACAACGAGCTCAAGATCAGCGCTTCGGGATATGACCTCGTCTGTCCTTCCGATTACATGATCATGAAGATGATCGCGGAAGACATGGTCGAGCCGTTTACGGACGATTTCATCCGAAACAGCAACTATACGAAGTACGCCTCCCCCTATATCAAGGATCTGTTTGAACAAAACGGCTGGACGCAGTACGCCGCCGCTTATATGTGGGGCACGATGGGATATGTCTATAACCCCGAACTTGTGGACGCGGACGACCTCACCCGCTGGTCGGGCATCTGGGACGAAAAATACGCCAATATGTCCACCATCAAAGACAGCGTGCGCGATTCCTATTTCCTCGGCGTCGCCTATGTCTATGAAGAGGAACTCTACGAACTGAAAGAGGCATACGACGCGACGCAAAAGACGGAGAAAGATACAGCCGACTACAACGCCGCCGTCACAAAGATCATGAACCGCACCGATCCCGACACCATCGAAAAGGTGAAAAACGCGCTCATCGACCTTAAACAGTATCTGTACGGCTTTGAAGTGGACAGCGGCAAACAGGACATGATCACGGGCAAGATATCCATCAACTTCGCCTGGAGCGGCGATGCGGTCTTTTCCATGGACGACGCCGAGCCCTATACGGACGAAAACGGGAAGCATATCGACGGGATCTATCTCAACTACGCCGTTCCCGAAGAATGTTCCAATATTTGGTTTGACGGCTGGGTCATGCCCAAGGGCGCCAACGTCGAGCTCGCCCAGAAGTTCATCGACTTTCTTTCCAGACCCGAAAACGCCGTCGCGAACATGAATTACATCGGCTACACCTCCGCCGTCGCGGGCGACGCGGTCTACGAGGAGATGGTCGACTGGTACGACGAATCGGCGGAAGATACACCAGGTTTTGACGAAGACGGCAACGAGCTTGTACCTTACGATCTCAATTACTTTTTCGGCGGCACGGGCGAATACGACGACTACGTCATTTACGTCTCCGAAGAGAGCCTCTCCCGCCAGATCTCCGCGCAGTACCCGACCGAAGAAGTCATCGCGCGCAGCGCGGTCATGCAGCACTTCGACAACGAGACGAACGCCGCCGTCAACGAAATGTGGGAAGAGATCAAGGGCCTGCCCATCCCGCTGTGGGCGTATATCGTCATCGCGGTGATCGCAGCCCTCATCGTCATCGCCGCCCTCTCCTATATCTACAAGGGCAAGCGGCGTGAAGCAAGGCCCAAACAAGGGTACCGTATCCTGAAAAAGGGCGCCTGACGCGCCCTTTTCATCAATGAGGCAGACATGAAAGACCTTGTCATTATCGGCGCAGGGCCCGCGGGCATCTCCGCGGCGCTCTACGCGGTGCGCGGCGGCGCAAAGACGACCGTCATCGCAAAAGACGGCGGCGCCCTGGAAAAGGCGGACGCCATCCAGAATTATTACGGCTTCCCCGAAGGCATTTCCGCAAAAGAGTTGATCGCGCGCGGCGTAAAGCAAGCGGCAAACCTCGGCGCGAAAATCGTCCGCGGCGAAGTCGTCGGCGTCGGATTCGGGCAGGACGGCTACACCGTCAAGACGGCGGAAACCGCCTTTGACGCGGGCGCCGTCATCATCGCCTGCGGCGTTGCGCGCAACGCGCCGCCCGTCGCCAACCTGGCGCGTTTTGAAGGAAGCGGCGTGAGCTACTGCGCCGTCTGCGACGGGTTCTTCTTCCGCGGCAAACGGATCGCCGTCATCGGCAGCGGCAAATACGCGGCGAGCGAATACAACGTCCTTAAAGACCTCGCAAAGAGCGCCGTACTTTTGACCAACGGCGAAGACCCCGCCTTCGACGCGCAGGATATTCCCGTCAATAAGCGCAAGCTCGCCTCCCTCGAAGGAGACGGCGCCGTGCAAGAGGTCCGCTTTGCGGACGGCTCCGCCCTCCCCGTCGACGGCGTCTTTATCGCCTGCGGCTTTGCGGGCGCCTTTGAGCTTTCCAAAAAGCTCGGATTAGAACTTACGGGCGGCAAGATCGCGGTCGATGAAAAGCGGGCGACCAATATCCCCGGCATCTTCGCCGCGGGCGACTGCACCGCGGGTATGCAGCAGATCGCAAAAGCCGTCTGCGACGGCATGATCGCGGGAACGGAAGCGCTCAGATACTTGAAAGCAAACGGCTGAAAATTTCTGAATACGGCAGCGACGAAAAAAGGAGCCTAACGGCTCCTTTTTTCGCATTTAACGCGTTTTATGTCACGCATAGTACTGAAAATATGCGCATTTTATTCTGCGCAGAGCAATTTATAGGCGCGCTCTTCATCCTCCGCTTCCGCCTCGCGCACGTTTTCATACGGGAAGTCCATGCCGAGCTCCCTGTATTTATCCGTGCACAATTTGCGGAATGGCAGCAATTTGACACTCTTTCCGAATTTTCCCGCCAGCGCCGCGAGGGCGGCAAGTTTCTCTTTTGCGTCGTTTTTACCGGGGACGAGCACGTTGGTGATACGAAAATCGCACCCCCTCCGTTCGCAGAGTGAAAAGAATTTTTCATAAGAAGACAGATCGTCCGTCTCCTGGTTTTTGACGTCGACGATCACCCCGTCCAACGCGGACACGATCTCCCCGTCGGCGATCTGCCCGTTCGTCTCCGCGACGACGTGAATGCCCGCCTCTTTCAAAAGCGCCGTCAGCGCGAGCAGGAATTTTTTCTGCAAGAAGGGCTCTCCGCCCGAAAGGGTGACGCCCCCCTTTCTGAAATAAGGTTTATAGCGCTTGAGCTTGTCGCAAAGCTCCCCCGCAGACGTCTCTTTCCCCTGCTTGAACAGCGTTTCGGGATTGTGACAGAAGGGACAGCGCAGATTGCATCCCGTAAAAAAGACGACGCAGCGCAATCCCCGCCCGTCCACGCCCGAGCCGCAGTAAACGGAATCGATATGACCTTTTTCTTCCCGCATAACGATCTCTCCTCTTTTTAAGGAAGCGGCGGCACGCGCGCAACGCGCGTGCCGCCGCCTGCTTCTATGTCTGCCTTGTGTATTCTCTTTTACATCCTGCCGTGGTAGGTGCGCTTGAGCACTTCCAGCTGATGCGCCTTAGACAGTTTATGGAAGTTGACCGCATATCCCGAAACGCGGATGGTCACATTGGGATATAACTCGGGGTGCTCCATGGCGGCGACCAGTTTTTCCCTGTCAAAGACGTTGACGTTGAGATGGTGCGCGCCCTGCGCGAAATAGCCGTCCAACATATCCGTGAGGTTTTCCGCGCGCTCCTCCCTGTTCTCTCCGAGCGCGGAAGGCACGATGGAGAAAGTATTGGAGATGCCGTCGCGGCAGCATTCATACGGCAGCTTCGCGACCGAATTGAGGGACGCGAGCGCCCCGCTCGTATCGCGGTTGTGCATGGGGTTCGCCCCCGGCGCAAACGGCTCGCCCGCCGCCCTGCCGTCGGGCGTGGCGCCCGTCTTTTTCCCGTAAACGACGTTGGAAGTGATCGTAAGCACGGACAGTGTATGTTTGGCGCCGCGGTAGGCGGGCGTCTTTTTCAGTTCAGCGGAAAATTCTTCCAAAAGCTCCACTGCGAGCTTATCGGCGCGGTCGTCGTCGTTGCCGTATTTGGGGAAATCCCCTTCGATCCTGAAATCATAAATGATGCCCTCGTCGTTATAGACGGGCGTGACCTTGGCGTATTTGATGGCAGAGAGCGAATCGACGGCGACGGAGAGCCCCGCCACGCCGCAGGCGAGGAAGCGCTCGACCACCGTGTCGTGCAGCGCCATCTGGATCTTTTCGTAGGCATATTTATCGTGCATATAGTGAATGACGTTGAGCGTATTCACATAGAGCCCGCACAGCCACGCAATATATTTGGAATACGCCGCGCGCACCTTCTTATAATCGAGCACGCCGTGAAAACTCTCCCCCTCGGGAGCGAGCTGTTTGCCGCTCTTTTCATCCCTGCCGCCGTTGAGCGCCAAAAGGAGAAGTTTCGCTAAATTGCAGCGCGCGCCGAAAAACTGCATCTGTTTGCCGATCTTCATGGCGGAGACGCAGCAGGCTATGCCGTAATCGTCGCCGTAGAGCGGGCGCATGACGTCATCGTTCTCGTATTGGATGGAATCGGTGTCGATGGAGACCTTGGCGCAGAAATTTTTGAAGGGTTCGGGAAGTTTTTCCGACCAGAGCACCGTCAGGTTGGGCTCGGGCGCGGCGCCGAGATTATAGAGGGTATTGAGGATACGGTAGGAAGTCTTGGTGACGAGCGTGCGCCCGTCTTCCCCCATGCCGCCGATGCTCTCCGTCGTCCATGTAGGGTCGCCGCCGAAGAGGTCGTTGTATTCGGGCGTGCGCAGCTGGCGGGTGATGCGCAGTTTGATCACGAAATCGTCGATCAGTTCCTGCACCTTTTCTTCGGTAAGGGTTCCGTCGGCAAGGTCGCGCTCGATATAGATGTCAAAGAAGGTGGACACCCTGCCCAGGCTCATCGCCGCGCCGTTCTGCTCCTTTATGGCGGCAAGATAGGCAAAATACGTCCACTGGATCGCCTCTTCGGCATTTTTTGCGGGCGCGGAGATGTCTTTGCCATAAAGGCGCGCCATCTCTTTGAGCTTTTTGAGGAAGTCGATCTGTTTGAACAGCTCTTCGAGAGTGCGGATATTCTGCTCGTCCATCAGCTTTTTGCCGTATGCGCGGCGGTCCTTTTCCTTCTCTTCGATGAGCTTATCCACCCCGTAAAGGGCGACGCGCCTGTAATCGCCGATGATCCTGCCCCTGCCGTATGCGTCGGGCAAGCCGGTCAGAAGCCCCGCGTGGCGGACTGCCTTCATGTCGTCCGTATAGACGTGAAAGACGCCGTCGTTGTGGGTGGTCTTAAAGCTGAATTCCTCTTCGACCTTGTCGGAAAGTTTGTAACCGTACGCCTCGCAGGACTGGCGCGCCATGCGGATGCCCCCGAAGGGATTGACCCCGCGCTTCAAAGGCGCGTCCGTCTGCAGACCGACGATGATCTCCTGCTCTTTATCGATGTACCCCGCGGGATAGGTCAGAAGGGAAGACACGCGCTCCGTATCGATGTCGAGCACGCCCCCCTTTTCACTCTCCGCCTTCAGAAGGGCGTTGACCTTATCCATCAGTTTTTTCGTGCGTTCCGTCGGCCCGCACAAAAATCCCGCGTCCCCCTCATACGGGGTATAGTTGCACTGAATAAAATCGCGCACATTGATCTCTTCTTCGTACACGCCGCTCTTGAACTCCGCTTTTGCCATTGCTTTTCTCCTCCGGAATGGGATTTTGCGTATAAAAAAACCTGCGCAGCTTTCAACAAACTGCCCAGGTGGCCGGCTCGATCCCCTTCTGCTCCCCCGCGGTTGCCCGCTTTATACCACCAGTCGCACAAGGTTCGGTAAGCAAACACAATATATAGTGTCTGCGCATGGATTTTTTATCTATACTTAGTATATAAGATAAAACAGCTTTTGTCAACCGGATAGCGCTGTTTTTTCGGGGAAATTTTCGGCGGTAATTTGAGCGCCGCCAAATTATTCGCCCCGCACGGCAAGTAGACAAGAGGAGAACACAAAAGAGTTGTAGAAAATTTGCCAAAAAGTATTGACAAGGTTAGGCAGATCACATATAATAATAAAGCAAGGGCAAAACCTTTGCGAATTGACGTGGCTCTTATGTGTGAGAGCACATAAGAGAGTGCGGGCTTCTGTTACGGCGGAAGCCCAATTTTATATGCAAGGACAAACGCAAGCGTTCGGGGTATATCCATTATCGAGGGAATATTTGCGGTAATATATCCCTGTTGTAAATAAAATTGTGGATATGAAGGGAGTTGTAGAAAATTTACCAAAAAGATATTGACAAAAGCCGCTGAATCGCATATACTATATGCGCAAGGAAAAAACTTGCATTGTCTTAGGTATTGAAAAAATACCGCAGTCGGGCTTCTGCGATTGCAGAAGCCTTTAACTTTACGCCAAAAGCGGCTGCGCGATCGCGCAGCCGCTTTTGGCGTAAAGTTAAAGGCTTCTGCAATCGCAGAAGCCCGACTGC
>CALWCR010000094.1 GCA_944376445.1 uncultured Clostridia bacterium
CCGTTTTTCGGGTGCAGGCAGTTGATCGCCTTTGCAAAGATCTTCGCCGTGCTCGTCTTGCCCGTCCCGCGCGGGCCGCAGAACAGATAGGCGTGCCCGATGCGCCCCGTCTCGATCTGGTTGGCGAGGATGAACACCGCATGCTTGGGCGGCTCTTCCAGCGTCTTTAAGAGGGCGTTGAACGCCGAATCGGAGAGCATATGCACTTCGTCGATGATATAGACTTTATAGCGGACGGAAACGGGCGGATATTGCACCTTTTCCCGAAGGTCGCGCATCTCGTTGACGCCGTTGTTGGACGCGGCGTCGATCTCGGTCACGTCCAGATTGGAAGGGTCCGCAAGCGCCCTGCACGCGGCGCATTTCCCGCACGGCGAACCGTTTTCGGGATGTTCGCAGTTGATCGCGCGGGCAAAGATCTTGGCGGTGCTCGTCTTGCCCGTGCCGCGCGGCCCGCAGAAGAGATAGGCGTGCCCAATGCGCCCCGTCTCGATCTGGTTGACGAGGATCTTGACGATATGTTCCTGCCGCACGAGGGCGGAAAGGGTCTGCGGACGGAATGTCCTGTACAATGCCTGGTATGCCATATAAACCTCACTTTTGCACGGCGGGATACGCGCGCTGTCTCTGCCCGCAGAGGGCGGCGATCTTTCTCTTTGCCCGCTGGACGGCGTTGTCCGCGCTCTTTGCGCTCACGCCCCTTTTCGCGGCGATGTCCGCCACGGACAGCCCCTGCACATAGAGAAGAAGGGTATCCAGTTCCGCGGGCGAGAGCACTTTTTTTGCCGCCCGCCAAAATTCTTTCGGCTCCTCGCTGAGGATGAGCGCCTCTTCGGGGTCCCCTTCCGCCGCGAGCTCGCCGAGCGTGCCCGCCTCGGGGAAGGGGATGCCCGTATTGAGGGGCATATGTTTTTTGCGGGCGGCGCTCTTGACCGCGCTCATGATGCGGCGGCGGATACAGACGTAAGCGAAATTTTTAAAACTCATGCCGCCCGCCTTGAATCCCGTGATCGCAAGGTACAGCCCGATCATCCCTTCCTGCACGAGGTCTTCCCCGTCTCCGCCCGCGAGGAAAAAACTGCGCGCCGCGCCGCGGACTGCGTCTTTGTATTTTTCCAAAAGCGCCTGCGTGGCGGCGCTGTCGCCGCCCTGCGCGGCGGCGGCGAGCTGTTCGTCCGTCATCGGCGCTGCCTCACCGCTTCATATGCCGCGATCCCCAACGCGACGGACGCATTGAGCGAATTGACCTTTCCCAGAAGCGGAAGGGATAAAATCTTATCGCATTTTTTCTTTGTCAGGGCGCCGACGCCGCTGTTTTCCCCGCCGACGACGAGGGCGATATCTCCCGTAAGGTCTGCCGAATAGATGTCCTCCCCGTCCGCTTCCAGCGCATACACCCAAAAGCCGTTCTTTTTGAGCTCGTCCACCGCATAGTTGACACCGGGCACGCGCGCCACGCGGATATGGTTCGCCGCGCCCTCGCTGATGCGCACGGCGGCGCCAGTCACCTGCGCGCTCTTGTTTTTGGGGATGATGACCCCGTCCGCGCCCGCGCATTCCGCCACGCGGAGGATGCTGCCGAAATTGTGCACGTCCTCCACCCCGTCGCAGACGACGATAAAGCGCGCCCCCTCTTTGGGCGCCAAAAGTTCGGAAAGATCGGCGTAGGCATATTCGGACACATAGGCGATGACGCCCTGGTGCCTGCCCCCTTCGCTCTCCCTGTCGAGCGCCTTGGCGTCGGCAAACTGCACGCGCACCTTCTTTTCCCGCGCCATGGCAAAGATCCTGCCGAGCGAGCCTTCCGCCCCCTTGGCAAGCAGTATTTTATCCACTTCTTTCTCCGTTTTGAGAAGCTCCAAAACGGCGTTCCTTCCCTCAATTTTCATCGTCCGCGGACGAAAGCAGCTCGTCCAACCTCCCGTAATTTCCCGTAAGATACAGATAGCCTATGACCGCCTCGAAGCCCGTGGAGACGTTGTATTCCGCGACGCTCGCGCTCTTGCTGCGGGTCGGCTTTTTCGCATTGCGGCCGCGCAGGAAGATCTCCCGCTCCGTCTCGTCCAGGCGCCCTTCCATGCGGGCAAAGAGCGCCGCCTGCCCCTTGGCGGAGACCTTTTCGGAAGAGAGCTTTTGCAGTTCCCCCGTCTTGCGTTCGGCGGAGAGCACCAACCCTTCCCGCACATACAGCGAATAGGCGGCGTCTCCCACGAAGGCGAGCACGACGGGCGAAAGCTGCCGCGCCCGTTCTTTGTCCATGACTTCGTTGAATTTTGCCATATGTAAAATTATAGCACATTCTCAAAAAAATTTCAACAGCTCTGCCCCGCCTTTTCCGAGAAATCGCCTCCCTTTACGCGAGATAGGAAAGGACGCCCGCAAAGACGGCGCGCGCGAGCGCCTCGCGGTAGCCTTCGCCGCGAAGGAGCGCCTCTTCCTCCGCGTTGGAAAGAAACCCGCACTCGACGATGACGGAGGGATACGCCGTACAGTTGAGGATATAATAATCCCCCGCCAGCGCGGCGTGCCCCTTCCCCGAAAGGGCGTTGAGCCGCGCCTGGATATGCTCGGCGAGGGCGCGCGCGTCGGCGCTGTCCGCGCGGTAAAAGGCCTGCCCGCCGCGGCGGGACGGATCTGAAGGATAGGAATTTTGATGCACGGAAATGACTGCCGCGGGCACGGCGTCTTCGATGATCTGCCGCCGCTTCTGCATATCCCTTTTTTTGAACCCGGGAGTGAAAGCGCCGTACAGCCCGCCTTCGTCTTTCCGCGTGTATACGACGCGGAAGCCCGACTCCGCAAACCGATCGCCCAAAGACTTTGCGATCGAAAGGTTGATCTCGCTCTCCTTCGCCCCCGACACGCCGACCACGCCCGGATCGACGCCGCCGTGCCCCGCGTCGATGACGACGGTGCAAAGCCCGGGAGACGACACCGCCGCCGAAGCGTGCGAAAGGACCAGGCAAAGCAAAAACAGGCACGCTGCCGCCAAAGCCGCCGCGGCGAACGCCCCCTTTTTCACGATAACGATCATAACAAACGCCCTCCCCTCCTATTGTATTACCCGCACGGCCCATCCATGACGGGCACCCGCAGGCGGGGGCGCTTCACCGGCGTACAGGGCGGAGAAAAGTGCAGTGCTCGCCGAACGACCGCGGCGCGCCGAACGGAAGCGCCCGCCTTTACATAGCGAAAAGCGCAAAAGCGCGCCGCCACGCGACGTGGCGGCGCACCTTTCATCGGTCTTGATCGAACCGTTCGAGAAAAGGATATTTTTTGCCTTTGGAATCGTATTGGATGAGGGTATCGACGTGCACGTTGTACGCGCTGCGGAAAATACTGATGTCCGCGTTGGGGTTGGTCTTTTTCATCGCGGCGATCAGCTTTTTCATCTCCTGCCGCTTGGACTCGTCCTCCTTGGCGGCGCTTAGCTCGGTAAAGCGGCAGGCACAGCGCAAAAAGCGCAGCCCGTTGCGCTCTTTCCAGCGCACGATGTCCTCTTCATGCACATAATATAAGGGGCGGATGAGCTGCATCCCGGGGTGACTCGTGCTTTTGAGTTTGGGCGGCATGCTCTGCATCTGCCCGCCGTAAAAGATGCCCATGAGGATGGTCTCGATGACGTCGTCGAAGTGATGCCCGAGCGCGATCTTGTTGCAGCCGAGCTTTTTCGCCTCTTCATACAGATATCCCCGCCGCATACGCGCGCAGAGATAGCAGGGATTTTTTTCGATCTCGGTGACCGCGCCGAAGATCTGCGTCTCAAAGATGTGCACGGGCAGTTCCATGAGGGCGGCGTTCTCTTCGATGAGGGCGCGGTTTTCGGGCGCATACCCGGGGTCCATGACGAGAAATTCCAGCGAAAAAGGGATCGGGCTGTGCCGCATAAGTTCCTGCATACACTTGGCAAGCAGCATGGAATCTTTGCCGCCCGAAATGCAGACGGCGATCTTGTCCCCCGCGGAAACGAGCTCGTATTCCTTGACGGCGCGCACGAATTTGCTCCATATCCCCTTGCGGCAGGCGGTGATGATGCTGCGCTCGATCTCTCCCGCGCGCGTCATCATGCCTTCAAAAAGGCGGGAAGAAGGGCGCCCGCGCCCGTCTGCGCGTTCCATGCCCCGAGCTTTTCCGCCGTGCAGTTTTTCTCCGCGCCCTCTTTCGCGGTGACGCGGACGCAGGAGACGAGCGGCTCTCCCGCCGCGAGCGCGGAAGCGATCTTTTCCTGCCCGCCCGCAATGAAATAGGCGCCACCGCATTCAAAAAAGGCGGGCTCCTCCCCTTCGTTCAGGCACGGGAGCAGGCGGCGCGCGCTCATTTCGTAGCGGGCAAATTTTTCGCCGCGCATATATTTTTCATAGTGCACCGCGATGTGCTCCGCCACCGTTTCGGGCGGGATGAAGGAGGTGTCGATGACGTAGTCGTAATTGTCGGTATCCTTGATGTTGACGCCATAAAGCTGCCGGTAGCGCTGCATTTCGCTCGATCTGCGGGCGGAAACGGAGGCGACCGCCTCTTCTATGCTCTTAAAAGGCTCGCTCTCCCGCCCCGCGTTCATGATGCGCTCCGCCGACACGACGGGGTCCGCCGCCATATACACGGCAAAGGAATCGGGCACGAAATGCCACGCCATGCGCGAATCGATGATGACGTCCGCCTGCGCCCTGTTGAGGGCGCGCAGCCCGTCGTCGATCCTGTCGTCGATCTCGGGGTGGGTCTCGGAATATTTGTTGAGTTCGAGGGTCGTCATCCCCATTTCGAGGGCGATCTGCCGCTGGATGGTGCCCGTGGAATAGACCTCGGCGCCGTATTTTTTTGCCAGAAGTTTCCCTACCGTGGATTTGCCGCTGCCGAGATCGCCCGCCAGCGAGATCTTGATGTTTTTCATCTCTGAACCGCCTTATATGCTGTACTGTATCCCGCGCCCGCACGGTGCGGGCGCGGCAAAAAATGCTTGCCGCCTTTTGCGGGGCTGCCGCCGCTTATAACGGCAGCGGGCGCGCGGGATGCCCCGCGGCCGCCGCCGTCCTCCTGCGCCCTGCCCGCCTTTCGGGCGGGCAGACCTTCCGCTCCTTCCGCCCGCACCGCATATGCGGCGCGGGAATGCTCAGAAAATACCCATAACGCCTTGAGGGGGCGCTTCCCATATCAATCGATGGATTTGCCGTAATCTTCGGCGAGTTTTTTAAAATAAGGGAGGGAGCGGGAGATCATATCGGGCGAAACGCAGTAGGCGATGCGCACGTACCCCGCACAGCCGAAGTCATCCCCCGGCACGAGCAGGAGCCCGTATCGTTTGGCGCGTTCGCAGAAGGCGTATGCGTCTTCTTCGAGCGCCCTGACAAAGAGATAGAACGCCCCGTCCGGCTTGACGAGACGGTACCCGTATGAGCGCAGCGCGTCCGCGAGCAGGTCGCGGTTCTTCTCATACACGGAAACGTCCGCCGTCACCCCCTGGCAGGCGGCGATCGTCTTCTGAAAGAGAGAAGGCGCGCACACATACCCGAGCGCCCTGCCCGCGCCGCAGACGGCAAGGTACAGCTCTTTCGCATTTTCCGCCTGCGGAGAGACGAAGATATAGCCGATGCGCTCCCCGGGCAGGGAGAGCGATTTGGAATAGGAATAGCAGACGACGGTGTTTTTATAGTATTTGGTCAGATAGGGCACCTTCACCCCGCCGTAGACGAGCTCGCGGTAGGGTTCGTCCGTGACGATATAGATCGTCCTGCCGTATTCGCGGCTCTTTTTATCGAGAAGGGCGGCAAGTTTTCCGACCGTCTCTTCACTGTACACGACGCCGCTCGGATTATTGGGCGAATTGACGATGACCGCCGCCGTGTCCGCGCTTATCGCCTTTTCCAGCAGGGAAACATCGATCTGGAAGGTTTCGGGATCGGAAGCGAGAGGCACGAGGCGGGCGCCCGCGGTCTCGGCGAACACCTTATATTCCGTAAAATACGGCGCGAAGGCGATCACTTCATCCCCCGCGTTGCAAATGGCGGAGAGAGAAATGGTGAGAGACGCCGCCGCCCCGCAGGTCATATAGATATAGTCCGCGTCCGCCTCTACGCCCTGCGTCTTTTCGATATATGCCGCAATGGCGCGGCGCACGGCAAGGTCCCCCTGCGCCGAGGTATACCCGTGCAGCGCGGTCGGCTCCTCTTCTTGCAAAAGGCGCAAAAGAGTCTCTTTGACGATCGCGGGCGGCGCGACGCTCGGATTGCCGAGGCTGAAATCGAAAACTTTGTCCTTCCCCTCTTGCTGCGCGCGCTTTTTGCCGTATTCAAAGATCTCGCGGATGACGGAGCGCCTGCTGCCGAGTTCATACATTCTGCGGTTCATGTCCTTCCCTGCCTTGTCTGTTTGCCGTAATTATACCACATCCGCGCGGATTTTTCAAGCCGTTGGGCGGCAGCGGCGGGCACAACATCCGCGCGGCGGCGGAAAAATTTTCCGCCGCCGCGCCGCCGCTTGACAAAAGAGGCAAAAATCATTATACTTGTACGGAAGTTCCGAAAGGAGGTGATTGCCGTGAGCGAAAAAGAAAACATGACTGCTGAGGCCGAAGTGCCCGCAGGGCAGATCGCGCAGCTTTTGGACGAAGACCGCACGGACGACATCAAAGCGCTCATCGAAGACATCCCCTACGAAAAGCTGGCCAAACTTCTCGCCTCGCTCGACGGCGACAGGCTGGCAAAGCTGTTCGGCTGCCTGGACAAGGAGACGGCGGCGGACGTATTCGTCCTTTTGGACCGCGACACGCAAAAGCGGGTGCTCAAAGATTTCAGCGACGTCAAGCTGCAATCGATCACGGACGAGATCATCGACGACGACGCGGAAGAGCTCCTCGAAAGTATGCCGACGGACGTCGTGCACGAAGTCCTGCTCAAAGCGACCCCCGAAAACCGCAACGACAAGATCGTCGAGATCGTCGACTATCTCGAAGAGAAAAAATTCTCCCTCTTAAAACCACTCCTTTCCGAACTGGAACCGCAGGACCTTGCCGAGATCTTTTCCGAACTGAGCGAAACGGACCTCCCCATCGTCTTCAGGCTCCTGCCCAAAGAGCTGGCGGCGGAGACCTTCGTGGAGATGAACAGCACCCAGCAGGAGCTTCTGATCCGTTCCTTTTCGGATAAAGAACTCAAGCTCATGCTCGACGAGCTGTTCGTGGACGATACGGTCGACCTCGTCGAAGAGATGCCCGCCAACGTCGTCAAGCGCATCCTCCTGCAGGCGGACAGCGAGACGCGCAAGGAGATCAACGAGATCTTGAAGTATCCCGAAGACAGCGCGGGCAGCATCATGACGACGGAGTGCATCTCCCTGCGCTCGCACATGAAAGTGCGCGAATGCTTCGACAAGATCCGCAAAGAAGCCATCGACAAAGAGACCATCTACACCTGCTACGTCACGGACGACGCGAAGACGCTGCTCGGGATCGTCACCGTCAAAGACCTCTTTTTGCACGGCTACGAAGAGACGGTCGGCTCCTTCATGGAGACCAACTTCATCTACGTCGACACGCAGGAAGATAAGGAAGAGGTGGCAAACCTCCTCTCCAAATACGACCTCCTCTCCGTCCCCGTCGTCGACCAAGAAAAGCGGCTCGTCGGCATCGTCACCGTCGACGACGCGCTCGACGTCATCACGGAAGAGGCGACGGAAGATATTTCCTACATCAACGCCGTTACCCCGTCCGATAAACCTTACTTTGAGACGAGCGTGTTCGGCATTTATCTGCACCGCCTCCCCTGGCTCTTGATCCTCATGGTCAGCGCCACGTTCACGGGGATCATCCTCAACACCTATGAACAGCTCCTGCTCCCCGTGCTCGTCGCCTGCGTACCCATGGTCATGGGCACGGCGGGGAACGCGGGCAGCCAGGCTTCGGTCACCGTCATCCGCGGCATGACCCTCGACGAGATCCGCCCGCGCGACCTTTTGCACGTCATCTGGAAGGAATTCCGCGTCTCCGTGCTCATCGCCGCGTCGGTCGGGCTGGTCTGCTTTGCCAAGCTGCAGCTCATCGACCGCCTTGCCTTCGGCTACGACTATCAACTCCTCTATGCGGCGGCGGTCTCCGTCGCCATCGCCTTTGCGATCGTCGTCGCCAAGATCGTCGGCTGCTGCGTGCCTATCTTCGCCAAAGCCATACGCATCGACCCTGCCGTCTTCGCCAATCCCTTCATCACGACCATCACGGACGTGCTGTCCCTTCTCATTTTCTGCGGCGTGACCATCGGGATGTTCGGCATCGTCGCTTAAATTTGCGGCAGGCCCGCCGCCTTCTTTTAAAAACCATGCAAAAAGCGCTCCCGCGGGAGCGCTTTTAACTTATTTGTTCTTCTTTTTGACGAGCGCCTTATACGGCTTGATGAGCCCCTTTGCGATCAGCTGCTCGTCCGTGCGGTACGGGAAATGGTAATCCATATAGATGCAGCCGACGTTGGCGAGGGAAAATTTCTCCGCCAGATCCGCGATGAGCTCTTTGGCGTGCCTGAGGGCGCGGGCGCTGGTGATGCGCAGCTTCATGGGCGTTTCGGCATACGTCTTTTTTTCGGAAACGTCGGTGAAGCGGTACTTCGTCTCCTCGTATTCGCGCGGGTCGAGCGCGAGATAGAGAACGAGCGTCTTGCCGCCGATGTTGATCTTGGCGATCCTGCTCTTGCCGACGCGGAAATTTTCACACCCCTGGCAGAGGCGGGATCTGATCCCGGAAAGTTCGGAGAGCGCGTTTTTCAGTTCCGTATAATGATCCTGCGCCTTTTCGTTCTGGATAAGGCGGGATTTGAAGGAACGGCGGTAACGGATGACCTCTTCATACCCGTCGGGCACGACGGCCGTCTGTCCGCCCTCTTCCCCTTCTTCGGGGCTCGTTTTTTGAGAGGGCGCGGCGTTTGCGCTTTTTTCCGCCGCGGGAGCGCCTTGCTCCGTTTTATCTTCCTCGTCGAAGGATCTTCCTTCCGTTTTATCTTCCTCGGCGAAGGATCTTTCATCCTTTTCGGATTCTTGCTCTGCAAAAGGCTCGTTTTCGGTTGCGGCGAGTTCGGACAAGAGCTCTTCTTCGTCCGCTCGGCGCTCTTCCCCTTCGGCAAGCAGCGCAGCCGCCGCCTCTTCGGCGTCTTCTTCGGCAATCGCCGCAAAGGTCCCCTCCGTAGGGGTTTCTTCCGCCCTTTCTTCCGCCGAAGAAGAGACCGCCTCTTCTTCTGCCTCCGCGCCCCCCTTTACGGGCGCCTGCGGCGCGGTCTCCTTCTCCCGATCCTCTTCGGCCGCGGCAGCCTTCTCATCGGCATTTACGGGCGCCACAGCGTCCGCCGCGGCCGTCTCTTCACGGGCGTTTTCCTCTTCTTCCAGCTCGTCCAGCGCGACGCGCATCTTATAGCGGAATTCCGCCTTCGCGCAGGGGTGCATTTCCGCCTTGACGCAATAGCCGCAATAGTCCATCGTGCCGCAGAGGTCGTGCCCCGCCCGCTCGCTGGCGAGCCATTTATCGACGTCGATCACCTGCTGGCGGGACAAAAAATCCCGCTCGGAGATGCCGGACAGATCTTTCCCTTCCATTTTTTCACCTCTCACGCGGCGCACGTTTTTTTGGCGCCGCCCTGCATATATCCATTATAATACAAACTACGCATAAATGCAAGGATTGAACGGGGTTTGCACGGCGCGCGCGCAAACTTTTTCCGTTTCCGTACCGCTGCGGCGGCCGACGCGTTTGTCGTTTCCGTATCGCTTCCGACGCGCTTTCCGTTTCCGCAAGCCGCGCGTAAGCGCCGCCGCGGGCGGCGCTCAGGAGAGCCTGAAGGCGCGGATGGGAGAAGCGGAATAGACTTCTTCCTTTTTCACCCCTTCCTCCGACTCTTTGGCGAGACTCTCTATGCGCTTGCGGATGCCGAGCATACGCGCGTCCGTCGCGGCGATGGTCTCGGCGCAGCTTTTGAGTTCCGCCGCGATCTCGGGGCGGTCGGCGCTTTCCTTTTTATATTTCATCTGATGTTCGAGGCTCGCCCAAAAATCCATGGCGACCGTCCTCAGCTGTATCTCCACCCGCATCATCCGCTTGCCGTCCGAAAAGAAGACGGGCACTTCCACGATCATGTGATAGCTCCTGTAGCCGTTGGGTTTAGGCTTGCGGATATAATCCTTGACGTTGACGACGGTGATGTCGTCCTGACAGGCGAGCATATCCGCGACCTTATAAATATCGTCGATGAAGGAACAGACGACGCGGATGCCCGCCACGTCGTTGAGATTTTCCTCGATCGAAGATACGGTGACGGGTTTTCCGAGCCGCTTTAATTTTTCCGCGATGGAGAGCGGCTTTTTCACGCGGGAAGTGATGCTCTCAATGGGATTGCGGCTGGTTTTATAGGACAGCTCCTCGTTGAGCACCTCGAACTTGGTGCGCACCTCGCGGATGGCGGCGTTATAGCGCATCATCAGCTCCATGAACTGCGACATCATTTCCAATGCGTCTGCCGAGCCCTCCCCTTCGATGAGCTCGCGCAAAAGACGGCTTCTTTCCTTTTCTTCCATGAAAAACACCTCTCCCGTTTATTGTATCACGGAAAAGGCGCTTTGTAAAGCCCTGAAAGAAAAAAGCGCGCCCGTAAGGCGCAATTTCCATAGAGATCAAAAAGAGCGAAGATTTTTAAAAATCCTCGCTCTTTTTATTCGAGATGAATTTTACTATTATGTACAACAGATGAGAGAATAAATTGAAAATTATCTTATAAACACTACTTGTTTAGATTAAGTTATCTTTTTAATTTTTCTCGAACTCCGTGTTCACGTAATCGTTGAGCCACAGCGGAAGCCCCAATATGTACTGCCTCTATGGCAAAAATCTTCGAATCGTTTTTATCGTAACCTATCAGCCCCCCTATCATACCCAAATTAGTTGTATCCTGAAAGCAGCCGATCTCTTCATATCTATAATATCTTTTTTTTCGAAAAAGTCGATATACAAGTATTCCCTCAGTATCTGAAACTACATAGTTAAATCGGACATATGCATATCCGAAAAACCCAAGTGCCGAAAATACTGCGATACACACTGATATTACAATAATCGCCGAAGCGGTTGTGTTTTCACTGTCTGTAATGCAACAGTAAACGATAGCCGCTATACCGCCAAAAAGCACGATAAGCGCAAATCCAAGAAAAAATCCGGAAACTGTCTTTGGCGGACGAGTGCGAATCACTTCTTGAGATGAGATTTTCTTTTCCCCACGAACCTTAAAAAACCAAAAAATAGAAAAAACAATAGGCAAAATTACTGCTATCAACAATGAAGTAAGTAACGTCTCCCAAATACCCATATAGCCCCCTCAGTTATGTTAATTCTTGACTGTTTAAACAATATGTAACTCTAAATTAATGTTTACTTTACTGTTATCATATCATATATAATTTAAAAAGTAAAATAAATAAGCGTACTGCCTTGCTCGCAAGGTATAGTACGCTATACTTCTTTCACTGTGGTAAAAATTCTCCATGGGAACTACGGTAAAGGGCGCGCCGTGCGGTTTAAAAATCTTTTTTGCGGTAGATGGAAAGGGAGAACGCGGCGGATACGGGCACGGAGACGACGCCCGCCGCGACGAGCGCCGCGGCCGTGATGAGCGGGCCCTCCCCGCCCGCGACCGCGATGAGGGAAGCGGCGCCGATACACAGCGCCATGCAGGCGACGATGAGGACGATGTACACGGCGCGCGCCTTTTCCACCCCTAGCTTAAAGACGAAGGGCAGCGTCGCCGACATGACGAGAAGCCCCATCCCCCCGAACGAAAGCAAGACATAGAGGTTTTCCGCCGTCCGCAAAGAGGGAAGGGCGAAAAAGAGGAACGAAAGCGCCCAGACGGGCAGCATGACCGCCCCGCCTAAAAGATAGCGGGAAAGGACGAGCTCCTTTCTCGTCACGCCCGCGGCGAGGGCAAAGGGCTCCCAGCCGTCCTTTTCGTCGTAAGAGAGGGCGGAAAGGGGCGCGACGACGCCGCAGTAGCTGGAAACGCCCGCATAAAAATAGAGATTGCCCGACAGGGCGGAGACGATGAAAAAGATGACGACGACCACGGCATAATAACAAAATTGTCCGCGGATGTTGAGCAAGTCTTTAAAAAATGTTCCCTTCACAGCCGTTCACCTCTCGAATAATAGAGCATGATGTCTTCGATGCCCGCCTTTTCCAGTCGGGCGCCCGCAGGCGCCGCCCGCCTGTAAACGAGCGCGCTCACGCCGAATTCCCCGCGCATATACGCCGCCACGCACGGCCCCAGCGCCGAAAATTCCTCCGCGCTCCCGCGAAAGAGGGCATATTTTTCGGAAAGCGCGTCTTTTTCTTCAAAGAAAACGACTTTGCCTTCGTGCAGAAAGACGATATAGTCGCACAGCTTTTCCAGATCGGAGAGGATGTGCGAAGAAATGAGAGCGGAATACTCTCCGCCGCGCATGAAATCATAGAGGATGTCGAGGATCTCGTCCCGCGCGACGGGGTCGAGCCCCGAAGTCGGTTCATCGAGAAGGAGAAGGCGCGCCCCGTGCGAAAGGGCGACGGCGAGCGCCGCCTTTTGCCGCATCCCGCGGGAAAATTCGCGCACTTTTTTCTTCTCGGGCAGGGAAAATCTGCGCGCGAGCGCAAAAAAGCCTTCCTCGTCCCAGGAAGAAAAGATGCGCGCCATCACCCCGCTCACCTCTTTCAGCGTCAGGTTTTCGGGAAGACAGCTTTCGCCGAGCACGGCGCCGACCTCCTCCCTCTCCCTTTTTGAAAGAAAAGCGGCGTCTTTGCCGAACACTTCCGTCTCTCCCTTATCGGGACGGACGAGCCCCAAAATGCACTTGATGACGGTGCTCTTGCCCGCGCCGTTTTCCCCGATGAGCCCGACGACGCAGCCCGCGGGGATGCCGAAAGTAACTTCATCGAGGCAAAAATCGCCGAAATTTTTACAAAGCCCGCGCACGGCGGCGTTATTCTCCATCCTGCTCCTCCTCCATTGCCAAGCGGAACATTTCCGCGATCTCGCCCTTGTTTGCGCCGACGGCACGGGCGAGGCGTACCCCTTCGGCAAATTTTTCCTCCGCGAGCCGAAGATGCTCCTCGCGGATGAGTTCTTTGTTCTTTGCGGCGACAAAACTTCCCTTCCCCTGTACGGTGCAGATATAGCCGTCCCGCTCCAGATCGTCGAAGGCGCGCTTTGTCGTGATGACGCTGATGCGCAGCTCCTTCGCCAATGCGCGGATGGACGGGAGCGGCGCACCCTCCTCGGCCTCCCCCCGCAGGATCGCCCCCTTGATCTGCTCATAGATCTGTTCATAGATGGGCTTATCCGCCGCGTTGCTGACGATCACGTTCATCTCTTACCCGCCTTGCGTTATAACTGTATATATACATTATATACAGTTTGCGCCGTTTGTCAAGCGCCTGCGGCAAAAAAATCGGAAAAAATGAAAAGTTCGGTGCTCGGCCGTATAAAAAAGTAAAAAGCCCGCCCCCGCGCCTTATCGGCGCGGGGGCGGGCCCGTTTTTTCGCTCTTTCGCGATCGCTCAAAGCGTTTAGTCTGTATTCTTTTTGAGTTTTATGACTTTCCCGCCCGTGAGCGCGATCATTTTGACCGCGGGGAGGGAAAAGTCGTTCGCTTCGATGACCAAAGATTTATCGAGGCTGCCGCGCGCGAGCACTTTGAAAGCGGCGGTCTTTGCCGTGAGCAGCCCCTTTTCTTTAAGGGAAACAAGGTCGACCTTCTCCCCTTCGCAAAAATTCGCGGAGATGGTATCCAGATTGATATACGAACGCTTGCCCGCGGCGGCGCGCCCGCCCTCTTCCGCCAGCGCCACGAGCTGTTTGGCCGTCGCATCGGAGATGAGAACGTCCGCCTCGTTCACGGACACCTTATCGGTGACGGTATAGGCGGAGAGGCTTTCGATGGTCGCGCCCTCTTCTATGTATTTTTCCAGCTCCTCTTCGCTGACCGTCTCGCCCGTTTCGCGCTTGGCGTATACGCGGATGAGCCGTTTTTTGATGAGCGCCTCCCGCTCCTCGTACGGGATGTCGAGTTTTTCTTCAAACGGCGTGCGCGACGCGCCGAACCGCTCGGCAGCCGCGGCGATGAGCTCCGTCGCGTATTTATAGCTGCGGCTGCCCGTGATCTTATAGCGCACGGGCACGGCGGCATAGCGCTTTTTTGCGGAGACGTCACGGAAGCGGTATTTTTCGTCCATCTCCGAAGGGGCAAGCGCCAGATAGAGGATGAGGCTCTTGCGGTTTGCGTTGACTTTGGCGAATTGTTTTCTGCCGATATTGAAGCTGTCATAATTCCAGCTGACCCGCTCTTTGACCCCGTCGACGGAGAGAAGTTCGCTGCGCAGGCAATT
>CALWCR010000095.1 GCA_944376445.1 uncultured Clostridia bacterium
CGGAGGGATACGACTTATATATCTTCGAGCACACCATGCCCGAAGTCATGCCCAAAGACGGCGTCGTCATCCTCGCCGACCCCGACAGCGCCCCTTCGGGCAGCGGTTTGGAGATCGGCAGCGAACAGACCGTTTCCAGCGATTCCGTGCTCGCTTCGGGCACTCCCCACCCCATCACCGAATGGATGGATCCGACCCGCATCACCATCTCCAAGTACCGCCGCATCCTCGCGAGCGAAGGGTATTCCGAACTCCTGTATTATAACGGCGAACCGGTGCTCCTCGCCAAAAACGAGCCCGACGCCAAAACGGTCGTGCTGGCGCTCGACCTCAACAACTCCAACCTCAGCGTCATGATCGACTTTTCCATCATGATGTATAATCTGTTCGACTATTACCTCCCCGCGACGCTCACGAGCCATTCCTTTGAAGTGGGAGAAACGATCACTCTGAACGCGCGCGGCGAAAACCTGAACGTGGATTCGCCGGAGGGCAAGACGGAATTTACTTCCCTGCCCGCCTCGCTCACCGTCACGCAGCCGGGCGACTATACCGTCACCCAAACTTCCATGACGGGTGCGCCCATCGTCGAACAATTCTTTGTGCACATCCCCGCCGCGGAGAGCGACATCTCTTCCCTGCGGGACGCGCTGCCCGAACTGTATGCCGAAAAAACGGAAGAAGAGCATTACGACGACCTTCTCATGTGGTTTGCGGCGGCGGCGCTCGTACTTCTTACCGCCGAATGGCTGCTCCATTCGCGCGAGAACTTGTGACCGGGAGCCGAAACTATGACTGATCTGAAAATCGTATTTTCCAATCCGTGGCTTCTGTTTGCACTGATCCCGGCACTGCTTCTCATCTTCATCCCCTTCTTCCGCATCCCCAAAAAATTCAGGGGCACGCGCAACAGGGTGATCTCCGTGACGCTGCACTCGCTGGCGGCAGTGCTTTTGGTGCTGCTGCTCGCGGGCATGACGCTGGCGTTCAGCGTACCCAACCGCGAAAACGAACTGCTCATCGTCGTCGATATGTCCGACAGCGGTTCCGAACAAAAGGACACCCGCGACGAGTATATCCAGACCCTCATCAACATGAGCGACGACAACTACAAAGTCGGCATCGTGACGTTCGGCTATGACGCCGTCTATGCCGCCCCCCTCGCCTATGGCGGGCAGGGCACGTTCAGGCAGTACCTCGCCGCCGAAAAGCCGGACACGAGCGCGACCAACATCGCGGGCGCACTCGAATTTGCGGCAGAGCAGTTCTCCTATCCGCAGACCGCCAAGATCGTGCTCCTTTCGGACGGTTTTGAAACGGACGAAGACGCCCTCTCCGCCGCGCAGCTGATCGCCTCCCAAGGGATCCGCATCGACACCGTGCATTTTGCCGACGAAGAGCACGGCGAGATCCAGCTCATCGACGTGGAGACGCCGACCGACAAAGTCATCCTCAATTCTCAAGTCAAACTCCTCGTCACCGTCGAAAGTTCGATCGAAAGCGAAGTCAGTGCAGCCATCACGCTGACCGACAACGATTTTGAAGACGAACCCGTCTCCGTCACCATCGTGCAGGGCGTCCAGACGATCGAGATCCCCCACATCTTTACTGCGTCGGGGATGCACGATCTGCGCTTCAATATCGAATGTTCGGAAGACTTCCTGACGGAAAACAACATTTTCCAGGCGGAGCTGAACATCAACGTCTTTGAAAATATCCTCATCTTGGAAAATGTGCGTGGCGAATCGTCGGCGCTTCAGGACATCCTCGCCTCCTACTATATGCCGACCGTCTGTAATATCCACGACGACGCGGACCTCATCCCCAAGACGGCCAAGGAGCTTTGCGCCTATGAGCAGGTCATCCTCGTCAACATTTCCAACGCGGACCTCACCTCCCCGTCCATGCCGCAGGATTTTGACCGAGCGCTCTACGACTATGTGTACAACTTCGGCGGCAGCCTCTTAACGATTGGCGGCGAAAACGACGTCGTAAACGGCGAAAAAGTGCCGCACGCCTACAACCGCACGGACATGGCGGGCTCACTCTTCCAGGAAATGCTGCCCGTGCAGGCGATCGACTATACGCCCCCCGTGGCGGTCATGATCGTCATCGACAGCTCGGGCTCCATGAGCATGGGCAAATACCAGGCGGCGCTGAACGGCGCGAGAGAGACCCTCTCCGTGCTCAACGACCGCGACTACTGCGGCGTGATGAGTTTCAGTTCTTCGGCTTCGGAAGAGGTCGCCGTGCTCCCCGTCTCCCAGCGGGATAAGATCCTCTCCGCCATCGACCACCTCGGCGACAGCGGCGGTTCGGGCGGTTCGGGCGGCACCGTCTTTTCGGGCGCCATCCAGCGCGCGGGCCGTGCGCTCGCCCCTATTTCCGGCGTAGACAGGAAGCACATCATCCTCATCACCGACGGCAATCCTTCCGACCATCTCGAACAGACTTCGGGCAGCGACAACAATTTCTACGGCGGCTATATCGACCAGAACGTCGAAGACGGCATCACCATGTCGGTCATCACCGTCGGCATGAGCGGCAGCGCCGAACAGATGCTCGCCACCGCCGAACGCGGGCAGGGCAACTACTACAACGTACCTTCCACCGCGCCCGACGGCACCGTCAGCGCCTATATGCGGCAGGACCTTGCCGAAGTCACCCTCTCCGAAATGGAAGAAGGGGTCGAGATCCAACCCACCGTCAACGAATTCACTTCCATCTTTACGGGCGTCGACCAGAGCATGATCCCTGCCCTTACGGGGTACTACGGCACGAAGGCGAAAGAAGAGGCGAGCGTTCCCCTCATCTATCAGTATGTGCCCATCTATGCGGCATGGCAGTTCGGCGAAGGCAAAGTCGGCAGCTTCATGAGCGCGCTCAACGAGCAATGGGCGGCGGAGTTCATCGCCGAAGAAAACGCGCAGCTCCTCATCCGCAACATTGCGGAGAGCCTTGCGCCCCTGCAGCCGCCCGAACCCGACCGCCTCGACTTCGTCATCAGGACAGACACAAAAAACTATGATACGCGGCTGGACGTGTTCACCGACCTTGCCGAGGGCGAATTTTTGCAAGTGACGGTGACCCCCTTAAGCAACGACGCCTATAACTATTACGGCGGAGATGTGCCCGTTTTTGCCGTCGGCAACAACGTGAGCTTTGATTTTTCCATCCTCTATACGGGCGTATACGAAATAAAGATAGAAAAATTTGCAGGCGCGGACGCGCAGGCGCCCCTTTCGGACATCGTGCTCTACCAGACCTTCTCCTATTCGGACGAATACGACGTCATCCGCGAAGAGGACGGCAGCGCCGAATTTTTGGCTTCGCTCGCGGCGGGAGGCGGCGGCGCCGTCATCGAGGACCCCGTGCAGGTGTTCTCTTCCTTCACCGAGACCCTCGCAAAGACCTGGGATCCCACGCTCACCTTCCTCATCATCGCCGCCGTGTGTATCCTCATCGACATCGCCGTGCGCAAGTTCAAGTTCAAGTGGCTGCACGAGATCATCCGCGACCGCAGGGCGATGAAAGAACTCAACGACTCCAAGGAGGCAAAAATCCATTGAACGGACAACGGATGCAGCCCGCAAAACGCAGGGCATACCGCATCTTCTTACCCCTCTTGATCTTATGCCTGCTCTTCAGTTTTGCCGCCTGCGGCAAAACACGGCTGCCTAAGCCGACGGGCCTGAATATCGACGCCCCCACCCTCACCCTCACCTGGAACCCCGTATCCGACGCCGCCTATTACACCGTCCGCATCAGCGGCAGCGGCGGCACGGATGAGGCGGATTCGGGCAAAAACTCCTATTCCCTCGAACTCTTGCCGGCGGGCGATTACACCCTCAGCGTCAAGGCGGTCGTCGGCAGCGGCAGCGCCTATTCCGATTCTTCCTGGTCGGCGTCCATCCGCTTCACGCGCGAACGGGAAACGGGGCTCATCTTCCGCCTCATCGACAGCAATACCGCCTATGCGGTCTCCGGGCTCGGCACGGCGCAGGGCGAGATCGTCATCCCCGACACCTACAGGGGGCTCCCCGTGACCGAGATCGCGAAACAGGCGTTTTTCAACAAGACGACCGTAACGAAAGTCACCCTCGGCAAAAACATCCGCACCATCGGCGAACAGGCCTTTGCCAACTGCTCTTTCCTGACTTCCGTGACCCTGCCCGACGGGCTTTGCGAGATCGGCAAACAAGCATTCCAGAGCTGCCGCGCGCTCGCGACGCCGATCGTCCTTCCCGACAGCCTCACGGTCCTTTCCGAACAGGCGTTTGAATATTGCCGCGCCATCCCCTCCGTCACCTTCGGCAGCGGGATCGAAGAGATCGGCGGCAACGCCTTCAACGGCTGCGAAAAGCTCACCGCCCTCGTCATCCCCGACACGGTAGAGACGATCGGCGAAAGCGCCTTCTCCGCCTGCACCACCCTTACTTCGGTCACGATCGGAGACGGCGTGCGCACGATCGGAACGGACGCCTTCCGCCGCTGCACCGCGCTCCCTAAGGTGACCTTCGGGCAAAACGTGGAGAGCATCGGCGATTACGCCTTTGCGGAATGCACCGCGCTCACCGCCGTCACCCTGCCCGACAGCACGAAGACGATCGGCGAAGAGGCGTTTTACGGCTGCACCAAACTTTTCGAAGACACGCTCGGCAGCGGCATCAACAAGATCTCCCGCCGCGCCTTCACAAATACGGCGCTGTGGGAAGAAAAGGGCGGCACATACGTTTCGGGCTGGTTTATCGGCTCGAAAGAAGCCTCCTCTTCCGAAAGCCATGCCGTCGGCGATGCGCAATATCTTAAAGAAGGGACGGTCGGCATCGCCGACGCCGCCTTTGAAAACTGCACGGGCTTTGACACCATGCTGACCATCCCCGACAGCGTGCAATACATCGGCGACTACGCCTTTGCGGGGCGCGTGGACCTCATCAACGTCGTCATCGGCAAAGGGGTCACCGCGATCGGCGAGCACGCCTTTGAAAGCTCGGGGATCGCCGTCATCGTGCTCGGCGAGTTCACGGGCAAGGGCGAGGGCGAACGGCTCGGCGAGAGCTCGCTCGTCTCCATCGGCGATTACGCTTTTGCGGAATGCTCTACCCTCGAAGAGATCGAAATGCCCGCCACCCTCCGCTCGGTCGGCCTCTCCGCCTTTGAAGATTCCGCCATCTGGGAGCAGTCGGAAACATTGTCCGTCTACGCGGACAACTGGCTGGTCGGCTATAAAGATGCCGACGCCTTCGGCAGCGTCAACGTGTCGGACGGCACCGTGGGCATCGCCTCGTATGCCTTCTACCGCTGCGACAACCTCTCGGGCGTATCCGTCCCCGACAGCGTGCAATATATCGGCCGCAGCGCCTTCTATCAGTGCACGGGCTTGACGGAAGTGCGGCTCTCCGCCTCCCTCACCGCCATCGAAGATTATACCTTCTATCAGTGCACCAACCTGACCCTTCCCAAACTTCCCGCATCCCTCACGCGCATCGGCCGCAGCGCCTTCTATCAGTGCAAGCTCGGCTCGGCGGCGAGCGATACCGATTCCGATCAGCTCGTCATCCCCGACAAAGTCGAAGAGATCGGCGATTACGCCTTCTACGAATGCGGGTTCACCTATGAAGACACGTCCGTGAGCGCCTCGGAGGGCGAAAATCTGAAAAACGGCGGCATCGACGCGGTCGTCATCGGCAACGGCACCAAGCGCATCGGCAGCCGCGCCTTTGCGGGCATGAACTCCTTAAAGAGCGTCATCCTCGGCAACGGCATCACCGAGATCGCCGAGCGCGCCTTCTATAAGTGCGAAAATCTGGCGGAAGTCACCTTCGGCAATTCGATCCGTACAGTCAAAGAGCGCGCCTTTTACGGTTGCTCCTCCTTGAAAGAGGCGATCCTGCCCTCTTCCCTGACAGAGATCGGCAATTACGCCTTCTACCGCTGCGCCGCCCTGCAGACAGTCTCGCTCGGCAATGCGGAGCGCATCGGCGACTATGCCTTTTTCGGCTGCACAAGCCTTGAAAACGCACAGCTGCCCCTCTCCCTCGTCTCCATCGGCAAGCAGGCGTTCCGCAACTGCGCCGCGCTCAAGAGCATCAACTTACAAAGCAGCGTCAAAGAGATCGGCGCGCACGCCTTCTACGGCTGCAATGTGATGACCGTCTACACGCAGCAAACAGAGGCGCCCGCGGGCTGGAATACGCGCTGGAATTCTTCCTACCGCCCCGTCGTGTGGGGCTGCGAATTTGCGGAAGGCGGATACCTCGTCTGTTTTGAAAAGAACGAGGGGAGCATTTCCGATCTGAACATGAAAAACGGGCTCACCGCCCCCTATCGCGAAGGATATACCTTCGGCGGCTGGTCGCTTTCCGCCAACAAAGAAGCGGACTATGCCCTCGCCGACACGGCGCAGGTGCCCGACGGCACCCTGCTCTACGCCGTCTGGACGGCGAACGCGTAAATATCGTCAATTTTTTCGGCGCGCCGCGCACCCGCCGCGCGCTGTAAGATATGAAAATCACACAGGAAAGGTGAAATTATGAAGAAAGGATTTCTGGCGGGGATCACCGTCCTCATCCTGCTGCTATGCGCCGTCATGGCGTTCGCGGCTTGCGATACGAAGGTCGGCAGTATCTCCATCGAACGGAACAATATGCCGCAGACGACGTTCGTCCTCGGCAACGAACTGGACCTCTCGAAAGGCAAACTGACTGCCGACGGGAAGAGCGTTCCCCTTACGGACAGCGGCGTGAGCGTCACTGGCTACGACAAGAACAAAGAAGGCGAGCAGACGCTCACCATCTCCTACGGCGGCCAGACGACGACCCTCGTCGTCAACGTCGTGCCCAGGTTCCGCCCTGCCGACGATTACGTCTATTTCTTGGGCGAAACATACGCGGACGCGCAGCCCCGCCTGAACATCACCCGCGACGACGGCACGCGCATCACCGTCAACGCCAACGACAGCGGGCTCAAGATCACGGGGCTCGACACCTCCAAGACGGCGGAAAAACTCACCCTCACGGCGGTTTACGACAAGAACGACGAGCATTTTGAAGGCTCCTTCGACGTCTCCGTCGCAGACCCCGTCATCACCTTCCGCAAACCGAGCAAACTCGCATACGGCAGCCACGAGCGCACCCTCAGCATGACGGGCGCTTCCCTGACCCTGAAAAACGCGGACGGCAGCGCGACGCGCAACGTGGCGTCTTCCGAACTCGTCCTGGAAGGATATGATCCGAAAGCCGTCACGGCGGCAAACAAGACCGCGACGCAGACCATCACCGTCAAATACCGCGGCAGGGAGATGACCACCTTCGACGTCACCGTCGAATACAGCGACGTTTCCCTCTTTATCGATACGGTGGCAAACTTCCCCGATGAAGAGGATTGGGATTGCTACCGCCAGCCCGAAGACGGTTCGGGCATGGCGTACCCAGACGGCGTGACGGAGGAAACGTTCGCTTCCGCCGTGGAAATGCTGCAGCTCTATCTCGGGCTCAGCCGCACGGACGCCGCCTTCATCTCGCAGGATCAGCTCGACGCCGTGGCGCGCCTTGCCGTCGTCTACGGTTACAACACCTGGACGAAGACGATGCGGACGGCTTACGCGGACACCTTCACCGTCAGCGAAGTGGGCGAGATCTCCTATACCGCAACGAGCACGCCCGCACTCGCCGAAAGCACGGCGCAGCTGCTCAACGCCAAGAAGGACGAAGTCACCAAGCTCGTCTATCAGATCAGCGAACTGATGAACAACGAGACCCTCCTCGACAAGTGCGACAGCTCTTATCTGTATAACTCGGTCGTGGACGGCGTACAGGTGACGATGACGATCAAAGACCTCGCCACATACGTCTATACCCCCCTGCAGCTCAACCATATCGCCGATCTTTTGGAACTTGCGGTCGAGGCCCACGAGAGCGTGGCGGCGATCCCCACGCCCGCAGACGGCTGGCTCAATGCGGATCTCAGCGCGTATAAAGCTACGCTCGATGCGGTGTATGACGACTGCCTCGTCCCCATCTACGAGAGCGACGTTACCGACGCTTCCGTCTTCCCCCTCATCAACGGCTGGAGGGAGAAGGAAGATTTCTTTGAGATCTTCTACCGCTGCTATATGCCCGACGCGCTGGACGACGATTCGTCTACGGCGGAATCTTCCCTCGTGCACATCGCGAACCTTTCGACGATGATGCTGCCCGTTCCCCTCGAAGAGCTGCGCTCGACCTACAATTCCGCGTACACGGTGCAGCTTCTCATGCAGACGTATGCGGGTATGTACGATCCAGAAAGCGGCGACATCCCCATGATCTTAGAGAGCACGCTCTTCCTCTATCAGTTCCGTCAGGCGGAAAAAGAGACGAACGAATTTTTGCAGGCCTATCAGAACGACGCCGTCTATTACGCGCTCTATTCCTCCTTCCTTTTGGAATCGCTCAACACCCTGTATTCGGGCGAATACGGCTACTACGAACTTGCAGGCAACACGGGCTATGATACGGAACTGGAAGCGCTGTGGGACGTCTACTTCGACTTATACAACCAATATACGAACGATGCGGTGACAGACCCCGAGGCATTCGACCAAAACGTCGCCAAAATGTTTGGCCAATTTGTCGATCTCGAACCCATCCAGCAGTATTACTTCCTCACGACGCTCAACTACCTCTATCCCGACGTCATGAGCGTGCCCGTCCTCTCCCCCTACTACGGATATCTCCTTTCCGACTTTGCCTCCTTCATCTATGACTATTATTGCACCAAGCTCGGCATCGATCTGGATTCCGAAGAAGAGAGCACGGCGTATGACCTCTTCAGCGGACTGCTCGTCGCGCTGGAAGCGTATGCGAACGACGACGTGGAGACCTTCTGCACCTATATGCAGGACATGATCGAGCTGTACAACGGCAAGTGGGAGACGAGCGATCAGAAAGCGGCGTTCGACGAATTTTTGAAGCCCTTCTACGATAAATACGTCGGCTACTTCGAGCTTTACGAATATACGCAGGAAGTGGACAGCGAAGGCAAACCCGCCGTCGACGAAGACGGACAGCCCGTGATGAGCTGGACGTATCACGACGAAGCGCTCGGCGATACCATGGGCGGCTATGAACAGACCTTCAAAGAGATGGAGATCGCCACTGCCAACACCTCGCTCGCCTCTACCTTCATCGATATGGGCATGGACCTCTATCTCCCCTTCCTCGCCTCTTATGAACAGATCGTCGCACTGGAAGCGGAGATCCTCGGCAGCAACAATGAGAGCGTCATCAACGCCTATTACCACATGAAGTACGGCAGCACTTCTTACCCCGAACCACTCTTCAACACCGCTTACGAAGCCAAGAACGCCTACCAATACTATCTGGAAGCGCTCAGCATCGATCGGGCGCAATACGAAGAGCAGACCGCCCTGCGCGCCTTCATCCGCGAATACGCCAACTATTTCTGGACGTCGGCGAGCCTGCAGCTTGACGGCTCTTCGGGCATGATGCTCGTCTTCTCGGGCGAAGAATTTGAATTCAAAGACGCAAACGTCAAGGCTCTCATCAATGCGTTTTTGAGCCTTACCGCCGAAGAACAGTACGCGATCATCACGCTCGACACTTCCAACCTCTACTTCGGAGGCCTCGAAGCGGGCATGGCGAGCATATTCGACAAAGAAACGGCAGAGACGCAGGGCGAGCTCCTCTCGCAGCTTCTCAATACGCAGATCATGTACATCGCCTATTCGGTAGAACCCGACGGCACATATGAAGAAGAAGACGGTACGGAAGTGACTTACAAAGAGGCGCTTTTCGAGCTTTGGGAAACGTTTGAAACCGCTTATACGGAAACCACCGCCGAATCTAAGACGGAGTTTGACCAATTCTTCAAAGATCTGTACGATCACATGGCGGATGCCGTTAGCGCTCTTTCCGACACGCAGCAAGCCGCATAAACCTGATAAACCAAACGCGCCGCCGCGGGCATATTGCCCGCGGCGGCTTTTTGTGCATCCGTTCTGTCCTGTTTTTCAAAAATTCCCCGTTTTCGTAAACGCTGCACTTTGCTCTCTGCGCGCAGCGGCAAAAGCAGGAATGTTTCTTCATCTTGCTTTTTTATATTTATCCCTTCAAGCCGCAAACGGGGAGCGCCGCGGCGCTCCCCGTTTGCTTTGAGGCCAAATTTACTTTAATCAGCTGCGGGCGTGATCTGCGCCGCTTTTGCCGCGCACTTTTTTCTCCCGCTTGCGCGCAGGTACCCGATAAGCCCCGCGATCACGCCGATCACGAGCACGATCTGGCGGAATACGCCGATGTATGCGCCGACGGAAGCGTTATACACGAGGTTGCCGCTCTCCAGGATGAGCGCACCCGTTTTTAGGAGGGTATACCGCTTGCTCACGCAGAACAGCGTGTAGACGGTCTGCAGGACGGGAGGCAGCCATGTATACCAGCCGCCCAATTTCCACGCGCACGCCGCCCATGCCGCGGCAAGCAGGCAGATTGCCGCCCATACGGGAAGTTCGCGGCGCAGCTTTTTCAGACAGAACAGCATGAGAAGATTGCGCACGATCGCCGCGGCATTGAGAACGATCCCCGTAAATGTGTCGGAATCTGCCGCAAGAATGCAGGATTCGGCGAGAAAGATCGCCATCGCAACGGAAGAGAGGGCAAGAAATCCCGTCTTTTTAAGTTGATAGGACCATACGAGGACGATCATCCCGACAAGTCCGACGATCTGCGCATATACGTTGATATGCAGCCCCAGCCAATCGACGTACAGCATCACTTGACCTTTAAGCGGATACAGACGGGATACTCGGACGTCACCGTGCGTGCAAGCGTCAGCCGCATCGCGTCTTTCCCCGGAAGGATGGTCACGGCATTGTCCTTGTCGCCGAGCACAACGGCGCTCTCCGCGAGCACCGCCTCACCCGGCTGCTGCCCGCCCTCTGCCGGCTCACGGAGCGCGATCTCGCGGATGCCGTCGGCGGCATGGAGGACGAAGACATAGAGGTCGTCTCCTTTGCAGGTATAGCGGATATCCTGCGCGGTAAACGCGCCGCGCGCGGTATCCGTGAACT
>CALWCR010000096.1 GCA_944376445.1 uncultured Clostridia bacterium
CGGAGTATGAAAGATCCCCGCGCGCGCACCCGTTTCGGGGTCGGTTTTGATGACTTCAAACGAAAATTTATCTGCCAAAATCGCTGTCCTTATTTTTATAAAGTCATTATTTTAAAGATGATTTAAAGATGATGCGACGCTTATACGATCATCATCGCATCCCCGAAGCTGAAAAAGAGATACCATTCCTCCACGGCCTCTTTATAGACGCGGAGGCATTCTTCCCTGCCCATCAGGGCGGAGACGAGCATGATCAGGGTGCTTTCGGGGAGATGGAAATTGGTGATCAGGGCGTCGACGCACTTGAATTTGTAGGGCGGATAGATGAAGATGGAGGTGTCGCCGCTGCACGCGCGCAAAAAGCCGTGCTCGTCGGCGACCGTTTCGAGGGTGCGGACGGACGTGGTGCCGACGGCGATGACGCGCCGCCCCTCGCGCTTGGCGGCGTTGACGGTCTGTGCCGCCTCCTCGCTCACGCAATAATATTCGGAATGCATGACGTGGCCGGTGAGGTCCTCCTCTTTGACGGGACGGAAGGTCCCCAGCCCCACGTGCAGCAAAACTTCGGCGATCTGCACCCCCATCCCCTCGATCTTTTCCAAAAGCCCGCGGGTAAAGTGCAGCCCCGCCGTCGGCGCGGCGGCGGAGCCGTCCGTCTTGCAATACACCGTCTGATAGCGGTCTTTGTCTTTGAGCTTTTCGTGGATATACGGGGGCAGGGGCATGGAGCCGACGCGGGACAAAATATCTTCAAACACGCCGTCAAAATGGAAATCGACGATGCGCTCGCCCGTCTCAGTCCTGTCTTTTACGGTGAGGGAAAGCTCATCGGAGACGACAAGCCGCGCGCCGACTTTCGCTTTTTTACCGGGGCGCACCAAAACTTCCCATTCGCAGATGCCGCGCCGCTTTAAAAGCAGCACTTCCACCTTGCCGCCGTTTTCCGTATAGGCGAACATACGCGCGGGCAGCACCTTGGTGTTGTTGATGACGAGAACGTCTCCGGGGCGCAAATATTCGCATACGTCGCGGAAAATTCGGTGCTCCACGCTGCCCGTCATCCTGTCATAGACGAGAAGGCGGGAAGAATCTCTCGGCTCGGCGGGCGTCTGCGCGATGCGCTCTTCGGGGAGCTCGTAAAAATAATCGGATTTTTTTAACATATTGCCATTCCCTTCTTCGGCGGCAAAAAACCGCCCGAACGACTGCGGGTGCGCTTACTCGTCGTCGAACATCGACGTCTGCTGCCGCTGCTTTTCGCTCATTTTCATCCCCATATGTTCATATGCCCCTTTGAGGCAGACCCTGCCGCGCGGCGTGCGCGCGATAAAGCCGAGCTGCATGAGGTACGGTTCATACACGTCTTCGATGGTGTTCGCGTCCTCGTTGATGGTGGCGGCGAGCGTCTCCAGCCCCGCGGGGCCGCCGCCGAATTTTTCGATGAGCGCCCGCAAAAGCCCGCGGTCGGTGTCGTCCAGTCCCAGCTCGTCGATGTCCATCTTTTTCAGGGCGAAGCGCGCGTCGTCATAGGTCACCGCGCCGTTGCCGTGCACCGCGGAAAAATCGCGCACACGCTTTAAAAGGCGCTTGGCGATGAGCGGCGTGCCGCGTGAACGGCGGGCGATCTCCCCCGCGGCGCGCCCTTCGATGGCGATGCCGAGCGTCTTTGCCGAACGGGTGACGATCTCGGAAAGTTCCGCCGCCGAATACATTTCCAGGCGGCAGAGGACGCCGAAGCGGTCGCGCAGGGGCGAGGCGAGCATGCCCGCCTTGGTCGTCGCCCCGACGAGGGTGAATTTTTTGAGCGGGAAACGAAGGTTCTTTGCCGAAGGCCCCTTGCCGACGATGATGTCGAGCGCGTAATCTTCCATGGCGGAATAGAGGATCTCTTCCACCGAATGGTTGAGGCGGTGGATCTCGTCGATAAAGAGCACGTCTCCCTCGTTGAGGTTGGTGAGGATGGCGGCAAGGTCGCCGCTCCTTTCGATGGCGGGCCCGCTCGTCAGTTTGATCTGCACGCCCAGTTCATTGGCGATGATGTGGGCAAGCGTCGTCTTGCCGAGCCCCGGCGGGCCGTACAAGAGGACATGGTCGAGCGGTTCGCCGCGCAGCTTTGCGGACGAAATATAGACGCCGAGATTTTCCTTGACCTTGCCCTGCCCGACATAGTCCTGCATGGTCTTGGGGCGGAGGGCGTTTTCTTCGACGTCGTATTCCCCTTTCGTGCTCATCACGAGGCGGTCTTCAAAGCCGCCACCGATCTCGTCTTCAAAACTCATATCTGCCTCCACGCGCCCTTACATATTCCTGAGCGCCGCCATGATGATCTCTTCCATGCTCTCGGCGCCCCCTTCTTCGGCACGGCGGACGGCGCGCACGCTCTCCGCGCGCGTATAGCCGAGGGACATGAGCCCGACCACCGCGTCCTCTTATTTATCGGAGATCTTCTCGGCGGGAGGCGCTTCTTTGCCGCCCGCGGCGGGAAGTTCTGCCGCGGCGACCTTTTCGCGCAGCTCCAAAATGATGCGCTCCGCCGTCTTTTTGCCCAGCCCCTTGGCGGCGGTCAGTTTTTTGACGTCGGAATTGGCGATGGCGACGGCTATGTCGCCGACGCTCATGGAAGAGAGGATGGCGATCCCCATCTTCGGCCCCACGCCAGAAACGGAGATGAGCTTTAAAAACATCCCCTTTTCTTCGGGAGAAACAAACCCGAAGAGGGAAACGCCGTCTTCGCGCACCTGCAGATAGGTATACGCTTCCCCCTGCCCCGCCGAAATGAGCGAAGCATAGAGCGCGCCCGAACAGAGCACCTCGTAACCGATGCCGTTGTTTTCGAGAAGGACGCACCCTTCGGATGAATTCAATACTTTGCCTTTGATATAGCCGATCATACTGCTCCTTGCCTTGTTCAGATCGTATACAGCCCCGAAAGGCGGGAAGTGTGCGCGTGGCAAAGCGCCACTGCCAGAGCGTCCGCCGCGTCGTCGGGGCGGGGAATGCCTTTGAGCCTGAGAAGGTTGGCCGTGACGAGCTGGATCTGCCGCTTGTCCGCGCCGCCGTAACCGGTGAGCGCCTGCTTGATCTGCATGGGCGTATATTCAAACAGCCGCCCGCATTTTTTGATACAGGCGAGCAATGCCACGCCGCGCGCGTGCGCGACGGCGATGCCCGTGGTGATGTTTTTGCTGAAAAAGAGCTCTTCCACCGCGACCTCGTCCGGCTTGAACGAATCCAGCACGCGGTTCACCCCCTCTTCGAGGATGGCAAGGCGGGTCGGGAGCCGTTCCTGCTTGGGCGTTATGACCACGCCGTAATCGACGGGACGGACGTTTCCGTTGCGGTCTTTTTCGAGAATGCCGTAGCCGAGGGTGGCAAGGCCGGGGTCGATTCCTAAAATAATCAAAATAATCTCTCTTTTTTATAAAATAACTTGAATTTTTTCACGGAATGTATTAGAATAGAAACGATATAGGATAAGGGTGGGAATTTTACTTTCCCCCGATCGGCCCTTCTTCCTATCTATTTTAAGGTTTTAAGGGCAATAAGTCAATTAAAATCGATCGAAAAAAATCACGGAGACCAGTTAATATGAAATTGTGGGAAGGCAGATTCACGGAACCGAGCGCGAAGAGCGCGGACGAATTCAACCAGTCGCTCTCTTTCGATTATAAGCTGTACTGGCATGACATCCTGGCGAGCATCGCCCACGTCAAAATGCTGGGCGAGACGCAGATCATCCCCAAAGAAGAGGCGGACGAGATCAGCGACGCGCTCGTCAACATCCTCGCCGACATCGAGAAGGGCAACCTCACCATCGAAGGCGCGGAAGACATCCATACTTTCGTCGAAAACGAGCTCGTCAAACGCATCGGCGTCAAGGGCAAAAAGATGCACACCGCGCGCTCCCGCAACGACCAGGTCGCGACAGATCTTCGGCTGTATGTCAAGGACAGCATCGTCAACATCTCCAACCACCTGAAAACGCTCATCAATACCCTTTTGGACATCGCCAACAACAACGTGCAGTACATCATGCCCGGCTATACCCATATGCGCAAGGCGCAGCCCGTATCCGTGGCGCAGTACATCAACGCCTACAGCGAAATGTTCCTGCGCGATCTGGAACGCTTCACGGACTGCTACAAGCGCACGGATGTGATGCCCCTCGGCAGCTGCGCGCTCGCGGGCACGGATTTCCCCATCGACAGGCGGATGACTGCGGCGCTTCTCTCCTTCTCGGAGATCTCGCAAAACTCGATCGACGCCGTTTCGGACAGGGATTTCGTGGCGGAATACATCTTCTGCTGCTCGACGGTGATGGCGCACCTTTCCAGGTTCTCGGAAGACCTCATCATCTATTCGACGGACGAATTCGGCTTTATCGACATCGCCGACGCCTATTCGACCGGCTCTTCCATCATGCCGCAGAAGAAAAATCCCGATATCCCCGAACTTGTCCGCGGCAAGACGGGCAGGGTCTACGGCAGCCTTACCGCCATCCTCACCGTCATCAAGGGTATCCCCACTTCTTACAATAAAGATCTGCAGGAAGACAAAGAGGCGCTCTTCAATGCGGAAGAGACCGTGCTCAACTGCCTGAGCATCTTCACCGAACTTTTGCAGAATATCTCCTTCGACACGAGAAAAATGCGCTTCGCCTCGGCGGGCGGGTTCTCCACGGCGACGGACGTTGCCGATTATCTCGTACAGAAAGGGATGGCGTTCCGCGACGCGCACGCCGTCACGGGGCAGATCGTGCGCCACTGCATCGAAAACAACAAGACGCTCGACAAGCTCGACCTCTTCGTCTATCAGAGCTTTTCCTCCCTCTTCGACGAAGACATCCTCTCGCGCGTGCGCGTGAATAAGTCGGTGGAAGCGCGCAAAGTGATCGGCGGCAGCGCGAGGAGCGCCGTGCGCGAAAACATCCGCTCCATCACCAGAAGGCTCAACCGTATGTTCAAAGAATAACGCCGCCCAAGCGGAGAAGAGGAGCGCCCTGCAGGGCGCGCCGCTTCTCACATATTTAACCGATTTAACCGAAGACCCGCGGACCGCCCGCGGGCTTTTTCATGCAAAAAACCGCCCCCGCGCTTTCCGTAAAGAAAGCGCGGGGGCGCGCCGCAAAAGAGCGGCAAAGCGGAAAATTTTTTATCAACGGTTGAAGACGACTTTTTCGCTCTTGAACATCTTCGTCAAAGCCCAAACGAGCAGCGCGATATAGACGAGGTTGCTCGCCAGCGCGATGAGAAGGTGCAGGGCGGAAAAGCGCAGCGAGAAGATCTCCGCCATCACCTGTACGCAGTTATAGACGGGGATCAGGAAGACGGCGGGCGCCGACGTCGTGAAGAACATGGTCGAAATGCCGATGAGCATGACGACGATCATGAGGGGCACGCAGAGGGACGCCGCTTCTTTGACGCTCTTGGCATAGGCGGAGAGCATGGAGATGAGGGAGACGATGATGAGCACCGCCGAGATCATGACGGCAAAGAGGGCGAAGTATTCCCCCACCGAATATGCCGACAGCGCGTCGCCTATGCTGCCGCCCGCAAGGCGCGGGAGCGCGAGAAAGGTACCGATAAACGAGCCGACCGCAGAGAGCGCGGAAAGAGCGGAAAGGGACAGGATCTTGCCGATGACAAGCTCGCTCCGCTTTATGGGGGTGACGAGCAGGGTCGCGATCGTGCCGCGCTCCTTTTCCCCCGCGATGGATTCGGGCGCGATGCCCATGCAGCCGCTGTATAAGAAAGTCAGAATGAGGAACGGGAGCAGCATCGCAAAATAAGAGGCCTCCGCTTCCGCCGCGCTCACAAGATCGCCGCCCGCCGAGATATTGACGTCGAAGCGGTTAGACACCCCCTCTTCGAGCGCGTCCAGCGCCGCAGCCGCCGCAGAATAGGCGGAGGAGGACGAAACGGAGGAGGAATCGTACCAAAGCTCCACGTTGGGCGCCTGCCCCACGGGCGCAAAGCCGCCTTCGCTCAAAAGGTCGTCGAAATTTTCGGGAAAGACGGCGAGAAGGTCGGCAGAGCCGCCGAGCACCTCTTTCTTCGCTTCGCCGATCTCCTCTTCGCCGATCTCGGTGACGGTAAACGAGGATTCATCCAAAAGCGCGGAAAACGCCGCGGACGGGCGCACAGCCAGAACGGTATAGCTTTCGGCGGGCGAATAGATGACGCTTCCGAGCACGGTATACAGCACGAAGATCAAAAGCCCCGGCAAAATGAGGGTGCCGACGACGAGCCGCTTATCCCTGAAAAAACGGGCAAATTCCTTTTTCAGGACAGCCAAAACATTCTTCATACTCCCGTCACCGTCCTCTTATAAATATCGAAAAACGCGTCTTCGAGCGGTTTTCCGCCCGAAACTTCGGCGAGCGTCCCTTCGGCAGCCATCCTGCCGCCGATGATGACGCCGACGCGGTCGCACAGCTTTTCCACCAAAGAAAAGATGTGGGTGGAAAGCAGGATGCTCTTGCCCTGCGCCTTCGCTTCCTGCAAAAAATCGGTCACCGTCTTGGCGGTGAGAACGTCCAACCCGTTCGTCGGCTCGTCAAAGATGATGACGGACGGGTCGTGGATGATGGAAACGGCGATGGACGCCTTCTGCTTCATGCCCGTGGAGAGATCCCCCACCTTGACCTCGGCAAAGCGGTCGATGCCGAATTTTGCGAACAGCTCTTCCTTGCGCCGCGCGAGCGCCGCCCCTTCCATGCCGTGCAATTTCCCGAAAAAGTCGAACAGATAGGACGGGGTAAAAAAGTCTTCCAATTTGAGTTCGCTCGTCAGAAAACCGATGGACGCGCGCACCTTGTCCGCCTCTTTGAGCACGCTGTGCCCCGCAACATACGCGTCGCCCGCGTCGGGGCGGATGAGGGTCGCAAGAATGCGCAGCATGGTCGTCTTGCCCGCGCCGTTGGGGCCCAAAAGCCCGTAGATCTCTCCCTCATAGGCGGTAAAGGAGAGCCCGTCGAGGGCGACTTTCTTCTTTTCCTTGCTCTTTTCGATCAGCCGCTGTTTGCGGGAAAGGGAAAAGGTCTTGCGGATGCCTTCCGCCCGCACGATCTCCCGCCGTTCATAAACTTCCGCAGGAGTTTCTTCCATAAAATAACCTCATTTTCATCTAATTTGCCGAAATGCTCGGCTTTTGTCATTATACAATAAGCGCGGCGGCGCTGTCAAGCGCCGCCATTATCAAATGTGCGCACCGCTGCAAAATATAGCGTGCCATTACAAAAACGCTCCCCTCCGCAAAAACGCGCCGTCGTCAAACCGCGCTACTGCAAAATGCCGCCCGCGCTTTTGAGGCGCGGGCGGCAAAAGGACTTCAATTTTTCTCTTAAAACGGCGCCCACAAAAAAGTGTCACCGGATTGACATACGTATCCGCTTTTACGGTTCCACGAGCCTGAAAACGCCTTCGGCGGCGTCCCGCTCGGCAAGGCACTTTGCAAGGGCGGCAAAAAACTTTTTTTGCAGATAATCGACCGAACCGCGGTTGATGCCGTGCGCGTCGGCATACTTGCGCACGCTCTTCCCCTCCACGAACCGTTCTCGGAAATATCCTCCGTACTCTCTGAGCGGGCCCTGCATACAGCCGTCCAGAAAGCGGACGTTTTCCGCCGCGGCGCGCGCCTCTTCATCCGCACCTTCCGCGCGGCTCAGCCGAAGGTCGCGAAGATAGGATTCGCAAAGGTCCTTGGCATATGCCGCATAGGTCGCGCTCGGGGTATGTAGCGAAGAACGCCTCTCCTTCACTGCTTGGGCGGGAGGGAAAGCGCCGCTCTTTTCAAACATACGCTGCGCCTCCTCCTCGGAAAGGGCGCGGCTGACGGATAAGCGGCGGTAACAGGGCACCTCCTTGCCGCCGATCTCAATGCGGGAGAGAAAAGACTCCTTGCCGATCGCGTAAAAATGCTGTTGTTTGGGCGCGTTATATTTGCATAAGACGAGCTGTTCGCCCGTATCGACCCGCTCGAGCGTCCCCACGACGCAGACGAGCTTGCCGTCATAGCGCATATAATAGCCGTTCCAGATGTTTTTCATAAGCGCATCATCCGTCCGTCTGCAGCACGGCGTCGGCGATCTTTTCCGCACTTTCCGCCACTGCGGCAAAGGGCTCCGCCACATCGTCGGCGCATTTGAATCCGAATCCGTATGTAACGGCGATGAAAGGGACCCCCGCCTCCCTTGCCCCGACGGCGTCGTAGGCGCTGTCGCCGACGAGCACAGCGCGCTCTTTTTCACAATGCAGGGCGGCAAGACAATCTGAAATCAGCTGCGCCTTGCTCTTGGGCGCCGCCGAATCGGTACCGGCAATGAAATCGAAAAGACCGAAAAGCCCATACTCGCGGAAGATCTTTTCGGCAGTAGACTGCGCTTTCAGGGTGGCGACCGCCGTCTTTAAGCCGCTCGCGCGCAATTTTTGCAGGGTCTGCACGATGCCGGGATAGAGACAGATCTCGCGGTACCCCTGCCGCATCGCGTACTCCTTATGCAGGGCAACGGCACGGGCAAGCGCTTCCCCTTCCAGAGCGAAATTCCGATGATACGACTCTTCCATGGGCGGACCGACGTGCGAATACATTGCGGCGAGCGTGATCTCGGGCAGCCCCATCTTTGCCTGCACATAGCGTATGGAATTCAATATCCCGGGAGAAGTATCCGCGAGCGTTCCGTCCAGATCGAAAATGACGAGGTCGTATTTATACATCCTTTGCCTCTTCGTAAGTCGTGGGAGTAATAAAATCGATGGTCACGCTCTCGCGCGCCTGTTTGAAATAGGCGACGATCGCGCGGTTGATCGCCTCCCGCTTTTCCGCCTCCACGCTGTTGATCATCCGTTCATCGAAATAATTTTTGCTGCCGGCATGATCGAACCCGTCGTACCCTGCGAGCGCAAACTTCGTAACGCCCGCTTTTTTCAGAATATTGATGAGCATAAGCCCGGCGTTGTCCAAGATCGCGTCATCGTCGTTCAGATAACTTGCATAATTCAGGACGCAGAAATTTTTATCCGTAGAAATATTGGACGTACACACGACCTTCCCTTTATTCTCGCCAAGCAAGTCGTCGATCCCCTTGAACCTTTTCAGATTGCTGACGAAAATCCTGTCAAATTTATAACAGGGAAGCGGAATATGGTTGATACCGAACACGACGGGCGACTGCTCGCGGATATATGCCTCGATCTCCTCTGCATGGGTGGAAAGGCTTTGCCCGGGCGCGAGGATAAGCACCCGCCTCCCACGGCAGAGCGCTTTGAGTTCTTCTATCGCGCCGCTGTCGTCGACGCTGCGCTCAAGATATTCCTGATACAGCTTTTTGATAAGTTCCTTATCGAAAAGCGGCTTTTTATGCGAAGGGATCGTCCTGATGATGTTGTTGATGTCCCGCACGCAGAGCGTCTGCCTGTCAACGAGATAGCTCGCATAATTCGGATGGCAGCCGTTGACGGCGGCAAGATAATACGGCACAGAATATCCCCACGAATGCTGCAAATTGATGGGCAGGATATATTCGTCTACACATTCGAGGATGGGCAAAAGGTCGTAACGCTGCACAATGTTCCTGTTGATGTATTGGGTAAGCAGCTCTGTACAGAGATTGCCCGCCCCTCTGCCCATGCCGTAGACGGAAGTGTCGATGATGATGTCGCGCTTGGGATGCATGAGGATAAGCTCCTGCGCATTGGAAAAAGAAAGCTGTAAATTGTTATGCGAATGAAAGCCGATGCGTACTTTTGCGTCAAGATTGTTATCTACCAGATAATACATCCGCAAGAGATCGTTCTTATACATCGAGCCGAGCGTATCGACGAGATAAAAGGCGAACGGCTGCAACACATTCACTTTATCGATCAGGGCAAGCAGCGCTCTGTCCGTATAAGTCATTGTGCCGACCGGCTGGAAAAACACCTTGTATCCTTTCTCTTTTAACGCAACGGCGAATGCAAACGCATCTTCAATCTCCTTTTCATGAAAAGTCAAGCGGATACCCGTGACGGAAGAGCCGTCGCAATCGGAGATCTCTTCCAAAGAAATATCGCCATAGGCGATCATCGCCACAAACATCGTGGACGCAGACCGCTCCTCGGGAAGATACGCCTTGATCGCCTCCACCCCGCCAAAGAGGCTCCTGTCAGGGTCACATTTTCCGCTCTGCAAAAAGCCGCACTCGACGATCTCCAGCTTCGCGTCCTGCAAACGTCTGATGATCGTCTCAATGCAGCGCTTGCCGAAACGGAAATCATTGATATAGCCGCCGTCGCGCAGCGTGCAGTCCAATAAACTAACTCTGTTCAAAACAGCCTCCTTTATGAAAGTTCGGGCACCTCTCCCGCTTCTATTTTCTTTTGTATGATGGCGCGGACCTTTTCCAGGTCTTTTTTCGTATCGACGGACAAAGTTGTCGCCTCGGTCAGAACAAATTTCAATTTATGACCGTTTTCAAGAAAACGGAACTCGTCGATATCCTCTATGCCCTCCAGCTCTCCGCGCTTTGTGTCCGCCACAAACGCCAGCGCCTTTTTCGTAAAACATTGCACGCCGACAAACTTTTTTAAGGTGAAGCGGGAATTCGCCTTCGGAAACGGGATGGGCGTGCGCGCCATATACATACCGTAGCCCTGCATATCGACGGCGATCTTGATCTTCGACGTGTCGATCGCGTCGATGGGGTCGCGCAAGATCATCATCCCGTTCGCCGCATAGCTCTCCGACGGGTCGACGCCGCGCGGGATAAGGTCTTCGATACAGCTGCTCTCTATCAACGGCTCGTCACCGTTGACGTTGATATAAAAATCCGCATCGATCTTGACGGAAAATTCATACAACCTTTCCAAATGCGTCGCACAGTTTTCCGATGTCATAACGGCATCGATGCCCAGTTTTTCACATTGTTCACGGATCACGTCGCTGTCTGTCGCGACGTATACTTTTTCGATCCCCCTCGCTTTTGCCATCTGCCTGTATACCCACCAGATCATGGGCCTTCCGCAAATATCCGCGAGCGGTTTACCGGGGAAACGCGTAGACTGATACCTTGCGGGGATCACGCCGACGATCTTCATGCCGCGTACCTCCCCTCAACCATAAAGGCAAAACGGGCGTAAGGCTTATAAAGGCTTACCCCCCCCCTCTTCAATATTAATGTTCATCATACCATGGAGTGCATCTGCAAACATAAAATCCTCCTCAGTGTTAATATCGGTCGCCTCAATTTTCGACACTTCCAAAAGATAGGGCTTGTCTCCGATGCGGCGGTTCTTTTGCAAGATCAGCTCGCGCGTGAAGACATACAAACCGCAAGTTTCCGTATAATAATCGGGCAGATCCTGCGTGCGCGGGATATTGGCGGGGTCATAGTTGAGCGGCTTGCCATCAAACCATAAAAACTCCTGCAATTTTACCGCGGAAAAAGCGCTGTCAAACCCTTCTTCGGCAACTTTGGCGACGGCTCTTTCAATACTTTTTGCAGATATAAACGGAGCCGTCGCGTGCGTCAGAACATAAATATCCGCGGGAACGATTTGCGCGAACGACTTCAAAACCTCGTTGAACGGCGTAGTCGAAAGATCGAAATACGGATCCCTCTTCAAAAAACGGACGCCGGCAGGAAGATATTGCACGATCTTATCGCTGCTGCAATACACATAGATCTCATCGACATTATGCACCTTTGTCAATGTATGCAAAATATATTCGATGAGGGGTTTTCCGTTCGTGAACGGCTTGATATTTTTAAGCGGAAGCCGTTCGCTGTTCAATTTAATGGGAACAAAGGCTACTGTTTTCATGGATGACCTCAA
>CALWCR010000097.1 GCA_944376445.1 uncultured Clostridia bacterium
ACGTGGTTCGGGCGCGAAAGGTGCATGCGCTTGCGGTAGCTGTCGATGCTTTCGGCGTTGAATACCGACAGATCCATCTCCTCCAAGACGAGCATATCCGCCGTCCGGACGGACGCGTCGCGCACCATCGTGCGGTATTCCTCCTGCGTGCAGCGATAATCGCCCTCACCGTTGCGGCGGTATGTTCCCGTGACGGGGTTTCCGTCTATGTATACGGGGCGGTAACTTCTGGCGGCGCGGGGAATATCGATGACGATAATATTCTTTCCGTCGACGGTCTGAACGTACACATCCTTATCCGACAGAATATTGACGCTTACTTTTTTCGGATTATTGATGATGTTCCAAAACTCGTTGATCAGCGCCGCAGGGTCGGGCAAGCCGCCGTTCGCGACGCGGAGGCTCTTGTCCGCCGCCTCTTCGACGCCGAGCAGAATAATGCCGCCCAAAGTATTCGCAAAGGCGGAATACGTTTCCCAAATGCTCTTCGGCAAGCCGCCAAGCGCCTTTTTCGCTTCGATGCGGTTATTCTCCCTGTACTCTTCCAGGCGGGAAAAATCGATCATGCTTTTTCGTCACCTCCCCTCGTATTGCGTCTGCTGCATTTCCATTATATCATCTTTGCGGGATCATTTCAAAATATTTTATCGGTTTTTTTATAATTCGCCGTCGAAAGTGCCGCCAATACATTGCCGCACGCCCCGCCCACCTGCTTTTTCGATCGTTTTTGACCTTTATCATGTTTTTTTAACTCCTTCGGCAGAAAATGAGGCAGCCGCTTGACCTGCGGCTGCCTCGCTTTTTATCCTGCGTTTATTTACTTTCAAACGCGGCGATCTTATCCGCGACGGACTGCCTAAAACGCTCGATATAGCCCGTGATATATTCGGCTATATCGATATTTTTATCCATGAGCGGCGTCAGGTCCATCGCATAGTTGAGGGCGGAATAGGTGTCGCAGGCGTGGCTCGCCGAAAATGTGGCGTTGGCGAGCCTTCTGCCTTCCGCCGCCAAATCGTACCGCTTTCCGCCCGCGATCTGGCTGTCGAACACCGCCGAGAGCGCGCGCATCAGGTTGGGATGCGCCCCGCAGTCGAGAAAGATCTTCTCCTCGTCGCACACCCAGTCCAAATCTCTCCACACTTCGCAGCCGAACACTTTTTCGGGCCGCTCTTTAGGGGAAAGAAGGCGCAGCGCCGCGATGACTTTGAGCGCCGTGGCGATATGCGTATCGTGCTTGTCGGCGAGGTTGTGCGTATAGAGATAGCGCGGCTTCGCTTCCCTAATGATCTGCGCGAGCTCTTCGACGATCTTTTTATCCTGCGGGTCTTTGACCTCTTTGGACGGATGCCCGAGGAGCGTCTGAAAGGAGTATTCTCCTACGAAAGCCGCCTTCTTCTGCTCGACGACGCGCACTTTTTTCATCTCTTCGTCCGTATAATCGGCGTAAAGCCCGCTTCTCGGGCTGCCCGCCCCGTCCGTCACGACGACGGCGCCGAACCACTTGTCTCTCTTGCCGAAGCACTCCGCGATGGGCGCGTATGCCATGAACTCGATGTCGTCCTGATGGGCGGAGATCGCAAGATGGGTCGTGCGGGAGACCGCCTCCGCCCCCGCTTCGTCCGGAATATATGTAAGCATATCTTCTCCTTATAATTTTGCCGCCGCCTGCCTGTCCGCGATGAGGATGCAGTCGGGATGAAGCTGTAAAACGGACGCGGGGACTTGCTCCGTCACTTCCCCTTTCACCATCTTGAAGACGGCGTCCGCCTTGTTTTCGCCGCTCGCAAGAATGAGGATCTTCTTCGCCTGCATGATCTGCCTGATACCCATCGTGAACGCCTCGCGCGGTACCTGAGAAATATCGTCGAACAGCCTCGCGTTGTCCTTGACCGTGCTTTCCGCCAAAGTGACGGTATGCGTGCCGCTTCCGAAGGGGGTGCCCGGCTCGTTGAAGGCGATATGCCCGTTGCTGCCCAGCCCTAAAAGCTGGATGTCGCGCGGGAGCGCTTCGAGCAGCGCATCGTAGCGGGCGCATTCCGCCGCCGCGTCTTTTGCCGTGCCGTCTTCGATGTTGGTCTGCCCGGGGGCGATGCCCAACCCGTCGAAGAGGTTCTTGCGCATGAAATACGCATAACTTTGCGGGTGCGTCTTCGGCAAGCCCTTGTATTCGTCCAGATTCGCCGTGCGCACGCGGCTGTAATCGGTGCCGTTTTCTTTATGGTCGGCGATCATCTCCGCATACAGCCCCAGAGGCGTCGTGCCCGTGGCGAGCCCCAAAACAGCGTGCGGATCTTGTTTGACGACGCCGATCATGACCTCGGCAGCCTTTGCGGAAAGTTCCTTATAATCTTTTGTGACGATGATCTTCATGATTTTTTCCGATAGTCAGTCCTTGTCATACCCGTTCGGGTTTTTGCTCTGCCAGTTCCACTGGTCGCGGCACATTTCTTCAATGCCGTATTCCGCCTTCCAGCCGAGTTCTTTTTCCGCTTTGGAAGAATCGGCATAACATTCGGCGATGTCTCCCGCGCGGCGGGGGCAGATCTCGTAAGGCAGGGTCTTGCCGCACGCCTTTTCAAAGGCGTGCACCATGTCGAGCACGCTGTACCCGACGCCTGTGCCGAGGTTGTAAATGTGTACGCCCGCATCGAGGCATTTTTCGATGGCGGCGACGTGCCCGCGCGCGAGGTCCACGACGTGGATATAATCCCTCACGCCCGTGCCGTCTTTGGTCGGATAGTCATTGCCGAACACGTTGATCTTTTTCAGCTTGCCGCTCGCGACCTGCGCCACATACGGCATGAGGTTGTTGGGGATACCTTTCGGGTCTTCCCCGATCATCCCGCTCGCGTGCGCGCCGACGGGGTTGAAATAGCGCAGCAAGATGACGTTCCAGCTGTTGTCCGCCTTATATAGGTCGGTGAGGACCCCTTCGAGATAATATTTGGTCGAACCGTAAGGGTTGGTCGTGCCGCCCGTCTTGCAGCTTTCGGTGAGCGGCAGCGTTTCGGGCGTGCCGTATACCGTCGCCGAAGAGGAAAAGACGATCTTTTTGACATCGTGCGCGCGCATCGTTTCCAACAGCACGAGAGTGCCGTAAATATTGTTGTCGTAGTATTCGAGCGGCTTTTTGCAGCTTTCGCCCACCGCCTTCAGCCCCGCGAAATGGATGACCGAATCAAATTTATTTTCGGAAAAGATCTTTTCCATCGCGGCGCGGTCGCGGATGTCCGCCTCGTAAAACCTAAAATCCTTGCCCGTGATCTTTTTGACGCGGGCAAGCGCCTCTCGGCAGGAATTGCAGAGATTGTCGACGACGGCGACTTCATACCCTCTTTCCAGAAGTTCTACAAGGGTGTGGCTGCCGATATAGCCCGCCCCGCCCGTCAGCAATATTTTTTCCATTTCTTTATTCCTCCAAACCGAGCGACGCCATGAATTGCGCAAAGCCGCGACGCCCGTTCTCGTCTTTTTTGAACACAGCCGTGTTATCCAAAATGCCCGCGCAGACCTTGTTGACGTATCCGCGCACGCGCGCAGCCGCCTCCGCTTCGTCCTTTGCAGGCCCTTCACCGACAAGCGCGCCGATCATGCCCGCATGGACGTGCAGATCGTTTGCGGGATCGGCAAGCGCCGCGGGGTCGTATTTTTCTTTCCCGCAGAGGATGTCCCCGATCGCGGAAAGCTGTCTTTTGAGGCGGGGCGGCAGGATGAACAGCCCCATCGCCTCGATGAGCCCGATCCCCTCGCTCTTGATGTTGAGATATTCGGGATGGACGTGGAAAATGCCGTCGGGGAACCGTTCGTCCGTGCGGTTGTTGCGCAGGATCATCGTGAATATGTATTTTTTGCCCTCCCTGCGGCAGATGGGCGAGAGGGTGTTGTGCGGCGTGGAGCCCGTATGGCTCAAAATGCCGCACGCGGGGCAGTCATAGTCTTTCCATGCGCCGATCACCTTCGCGGCGAACGCTTGGATCGCGGCGCGGTCCTCCCCTTCGCACTGCAAGGCGCTGTTGTACCAGTCGAGAATGCCGATCTTCAGGGAAGGAAACTCCTTGCTCTTATACACCTTTCCGATCTTTGCGCGGTGCATGGGCATGAGGTGCCTGCCCCCTTGGAAGCGCTCGTGATTGAGGATGGAGCCGCCCACGATGGGGAGAGAGGCGTTGCTGCCGATAAAGTAGTTGGGCAGCGCGTCCACGAAATCGAGAAGTTTGGCGGGCGTTTTCCTGTCCACTTTCATGGGGGTATGCACCTCGTTCACGGCGATACAGTGCTCGTCGTAATAGGCATAGGGCGAATACTGCATGAACCACTTTTCCCCGCCGATGTTCATCTTCACCGTGCGGATGTTCCGCCGCGGCGGGTGGGTCGCCGTGCCTTCAAACCCCTCGTTCTCCTTGCACAGCGCGCACGCGGGGTACTTTTTCCCCTGCGGCGCGGTGAGAAGTTTGGCGATGTCTTTATTGCTCTTTTCGGGTTTGGAAAGGTTGACCGTGATCTCCAGGACATTGTCCCCGTCCGCGTATTCCCATTTCAGGTTGCGGGCGATGGCGGTCTTTTGCACATACCCGTTTTTGACGGAGATCCCGTAAAGATAATCGCACGCCGCCTGCGCGCCGCGCGCTTTTTCGATCTCGTTAAAGGCGCGGTTGACTTCGGAAGGCAGAGGGGTGAGCATACCGAACACGTCCGAGGCATAACGCTCGGCAAAATCCTCCGTACAAAGCCCCTTTTCGACGGCAAACGCTTTCAGCGCTTCAAAGAGCGCGTCCGGAACGTCCGCCGCCTCTTCCGCCGCCGTGTCCGCTTCTCCGTCGAACGGTTCCGAAAAACCGAACTGCGACAGCAGCACGTTGCACATATAGATCTCGTCCTCCGCTTTGAGGTACAAGTGCGCTTTTGCATAGGCAAGCAATTTTTCGATCAGCAATTTTCCATCCATTTTTTCCGTTTCACCTTCATTTAAAAAATACGCGGGCCTGTGAAAAGTTTCGCAGAGGGTCGGCTGCAAAGCATACAGCGCCTGCTCCCCGCTCCCCTTCTTATCCAGACGGAACGCGTTCATTTTCATCTTTTTCCGCTCGAACCCTTTGAGCGCGCAGAGGGGCAGGCATACGGATACCGCATAGCCGTACTCCGTGACGCGCGCCTCGGCCGTAAAGGGCGGCGCAAGTTTTTTTAGCCTGCGCTCCCCGCCCGGAAAGGAGATCTCTCCCCAAAAGCGCACGCCGAAGGGGGATACTTCCAGCTCGTAATAGCGGTTAAGGCTTCCGTTTGGGGAGAGGAACACCTCCACGGCATCCCCCTGCCAGATATCCTCGTTGTCTTTCCCGAACGGGCTGACGATCTCATCGTCTTTTACATCGAAATAAAAGCGCAGCGCGTCTTTGCCGAACTGATAGTAAAAGCGGCAGCCGCCGTCTTCCCGCCCCGTCATGTTTTCGCGCAGGCAGTATGTTTTACCCTCTGTAAGGAACATGGCTTATCCCTTCGCCGCGGCAAGCATGCTATCCATGCAGGCGAGCATTTCGTCCACCAGCTTGAACTGCGTATGCGCGCGGTCGAGGTTGTGCCGCGGGCGGTGCGTCTTGAAATATACGTCCCCTTCCAAATAGTCCGTCAAAAAGCGCATCCCGTATTCGTAAGTCATCAAGACCGCGCCCCAGGGAAGAAGTTCCCTCTCTCTTTGCGTGATCGAATCGCCCACCGCCGAGAGATAGCCGTCCAGATAGGTCTTGTAAAGATCGAACACGAAATGCACTTTGGAAAGGTCGGGCTCGTCCTCTGCCGCCGAGTTGCAGCCGAAGCGGATACTGTCGCCGAAGTCATAGCAAAGGCTCCCCGGCATGACGGTATCCAGGTCAATGACCGCGATCCCCTTGCCCGTTTTATCGTCCAGCATGACGTTGTTGAGCTTGGTGTCGTTATGCGTGACCCGAAGCGGGATCTCCCCCGCGGCGATGGCGTCCACGAGCTTGCCGCAAAGCTCTTTATGCGCCTTCACCCGGGCGATCTCTTTTTCTTTTTTTTTTACCCTGCCGCACACGTCCTTTTGTACGGCGGTCTCGAAATTTGCATACCGAACTTTGGTATTGTGGAAATTCGGCAGCACCTCATACAGCTGCGAAGCGTCGAAATCCGCCAAAAGGTTGGCAAAGTTTCCGAACGCCACCGCGCTTTCATAAAAATCGCGCGGCTGCCGCACGCTCTGATAGGTCGTGGCGTTTTCGATAAAGACATACATACGGAAATAATTTTCCCCGTCGAAATAGTACGCTTTATCGTCTTTGGTGCGGATGAGGGTCAAACATTCGCGCATGGGATCGCCCCCGCGCGCCAGAACGCTCCTGCGGCAGAAGTTTGTGACGAGTTCGATGTTGCGCATGAGCTTTTCCACGTCCGTAAACAGGCGGTCGTTGATGCGCTGCAAGATATAATGCGCTTCTTTGCCGCCGTCTGTAAGCACGAGGCGGAAAGTATCGTTGATGTGCCCCTCCCCGTAGCGGGCGCAGGAGACATAGTCCCCCCGCACGCTAAACTTTGCGGCGATCGCCGCAAAATCAAACCGATCGTCCATTTTTTCTGCCTCCGTGCGCGCCGCGCTCTCTGCGGGCAAAAATTTTTGCCCTTTGCGGCGGCTTCCGTATTTTTTCTTTTCCCAAAAAAACGCTTTTTTTGCCCTTTATACCGCAAAACGAAACGTTCTCTTACAGTATATCATAAAATTTCGCCGTTGTCTACCCGTATGCGCCTGCCGCCGCGCTTTTCGGAAAAAATCTTCCGGAAAGAGAAATTTTTCCGACAAAAAACCCGCCTCATTTTGAAGCGGGAAAGCGGGCGGAAAAGGAAGATTCAAACACCTTCCC
>CALWCR010000098.1 GCA_944376445.1 uncultured Clostridia bacterium
GATTTTTTTGTTGGGGTAATGGGGATAAAGAGTATTATTCCAATAATGCAGAAGATTATTTGGATGATTTGATGTGGAGAGTTGGCCCTTGGGGAAACAGTAATGAAATGAGGATGTATTACATTACAGGTTCACTATTTGATATTTTGTGTTCCAAGTTGGTTGACTATCAGCAAAAACATTTATATACAAAAAGTGGTATTATCAATGCCTACACGGTATCTGTAAAAGAAGGGGAGTTTGAATCTCAAATAAAAGCAGCCAACACCTCATATATGTTCAATTATGAGGGAGAACCAAATGAAGGATACTTTTTCATCAATGATTTTGAGAGAGGCGGATTGATAGAAGATACCCCATACGAACCGCGCAGGGAAGGATATACTTTTGCGGGATGGTATAAAGAACCGGAATGCATCAACGCATGGGATTTTTCAAAAGACACACTTCCCGCGGCAGAATATGACGAAGAAGGAGATCTGCTGTTCGTTGAAACAAAATTGTATGCCAAGTGGGATAAAGCAGCGTGACGGTTTTATGGGAGTGATCTTGCCGTTCGCGATGTTTGCGGGAAACCGTTTGGGATCTGACGGAACAAGGCAAACAAAAAAATTTCGCATATCCCGTTTTTTCGGCGCCCTCCTTTAAAGGCTGCGCGCTGCATATTTTCCCCGCGCCAAACGGCGCGGGGCTTGCTTTTTCGGCGGCAAAGTGGTATACTGACGGCATGAAAAAGGTCGATTTCAACAGACAGATGAAAGAACAGATAGCGGCGCGCCGCGGAGAAAAACTTCTCCTGCACAGCTGCTGCGGTCCCTGCTCTTCGCGCTGCTTAGAGGCGCTCAAAGACAGTTTTTCCGTCACCGTTTACTACTATAATCCCAACATCACCGACCCCGCGGAATACGCAAAGCGCAAGGGCGAACAGTTGCGTTTTTTGCGCGAGACGGGCTGGGCGGACTTTTTGGACTGCGCATATGCGCCCGAAGCGTTTTTTGCCGCCGCAGCGGGGCTGGAAGGGGAAAAGGAAGGGGGCGCGCGCTGCTACCGCTGCTATGCGCTGCGCCTGGAAGCGACCGCCCGCGCCGCCGCGGAAAACAGCTTTTCCCTGTTTTGCTCCACCTTGTCGGTGAGCCCGCACAAAAACGCCGCCTGGCTCAACGAACTGGGCGCCGCCCTCGGCGAAAAATACGGCGTCCAATGGCTGTATAACGACTTCAAAAAGGAAAACGGCTATCTTCGTTCGCTGCAGCTGTCAAACGAACACGGCCTTTATCGCCAGAATTACTGCGGCTGTATCTACTCCGATTGGCGGAAGAAAGAAAAAACGCCGCCCAAGGAATAAGAGGCGCCCCGCTGCAAAACCCTTGCGGCGGGAGCGGCGCCGACGCAAACAAAAAGAGCGCCGTGCCGTTTGCCGCGCGCCGCGTCGCTTTTTTATCCCGCGCCGTTTGCCGCGCGCCCGCAGACGCGGGCGCGCGCCTTTTATGGCGGCGGCAAAAATTCCTTGCGCAGAATTTTTACAAAACGATTGCAAAGCCGCAAAAAAGGTGATAAGATAAAACAGGGCGCAAAAGGCGCAAAACGGACGGGCGCTTTGTGAGTTTTTCACAAACGCCGTTTGCGGCTTTCTCTTTTTGCCCGAAGAAAAAAATCGGGCGCGCCCGATTGACATTCGTCCCCTTATTTGATAAAATTTTATCGATAAAAAGTTATCAATAAATTTTTATCGATAAGGAGCCCGAGGGCAGCCAAAGATGGGGAACAACAAAGAGATCACAAACGTCTCGAAAGCGACCATAGGGAGGATGCCCGCGTACCTTCGTTATCTCAAAGAAAAGGAGCTTGCGGGGGAGCGGACGATCTCTTCCACCGCCATCGCGGAAGATCTGAAGCTGAACGCCGTGCAGGTGCGAAAGGACCTTGCCGTCATCGGCTCCGCCGCAGGAAAGCCCAAGCTCGGGTTCGACATCGCGGGGCTCATCGCGGGGATCAACCGTTTCCTCGGCTATGACAACGTGACGGACGCGGTGCTGGTCGGGGCGGGCGGCCTCGGCAGGGCGCTGGCGGGGTACGGCGGCTTCCGCAACTACGGGCTCAACATCGTCGCCGCTTTCGACGCGGATCCCGCGCTCGTCGGCAAGACGATCAACGGCGTGCCCGTGTACGGCGCGGAGGAGATCTCGGAAAGGGTGCGGCGGCTCAACGTGCTCATCGGCATCATCGCGGTGCCCAAAAGCGCCGCGCAGCAGGCGGCGGACGCGCTCGTTGCGGGCGGGGTGCGGGCGATCTGGAATTTTGCTTCCGCCCATCTCAACCTTCCCGACAGCATAGCAGTCAAAAACGAGGACATGGCGGCATCGCTCGCGATCCTGTCCAAACGCCTCGCGGAAATTTTATACAACGAGAAATAATTTTTATAAGGAGAGGTCTCATGGAGAACGAAAAAATCGTCGATTCGGTCGAATCCTTGCTGGAGAAGATCGAACAGGTCAGGAAAGCGCAGGAAATCTTCGCGACCTACAGCCAGGAGCAGGTGGACAAGATCTTTGCCGCCGCCGCCCTTGCCGCCAACAGTCAGAGGATCCCCCTCGCGAAAATGGCAGTCGCCGAAACGGGCATGGGTATCGTGGAGGATAAGGTCATCAAAAACCATTATGCCGCCGAGTATATCTACAACAAGTACAAAAACACCAAGACGGTGGGCGTCGTCGAAGAGGACGCTTCTTTCGGCGTCAAAAAGATCGCCGAGCCGATCGGCGTAGTCGCGGCGGTCATCCCGACCACCAACCCGACTTCTACCGCTATTTTCAAGACCCTCATTTGCTTGAAGACGCGCAACGGCATCATCATCTCGCCCCATCCCCGCGCGAAGGGCTGCACCATCGCCGCGGCGAAGGTCGTGCTCGACGCCGCCGTCAAAGCGGGCGCGCCCGAGGGCATCATCGGTTGGATCGACGTGCCTTCCCTCGACATGACGACCACCCTCATGAAGACGGCGGACATCATCCTCGCCACGGGCGGCCCCGGCATGGTCAGGAGCGCATACAGCTCCGGTAAACCCGCCCTCGGCGTCGGCGCGGGCAACACCCCCGCCATCATCGACGAATCCGCGGACGTCACCGTGGCGGTCAATTCCATCATCCATTCCAAGACCTTCGATAACGGCCTCATCTGCGCGTCCGAGCAGTCTGTCATCGCCGAAGACGCCGTCTATGACGCGGTCAAGGCGGAATTTGTCAAGCGCGGCTGCTATCTTCTCAACGAAGAGGAGAAGAACAAAGTCCGTTCGACCATGATCATCAACGGCTCGCTCAACGCCAAGATCGTCGGCCAGCGCGCGCCCAAGATCGCCGAGATCTGCGGCTTCAGCGTTCCCGACACCGCCAAGATCCTCATCGGCGAAGTGGAGAGCGTGGAACTGGAAGAGGCGTTCGCGCACGAAAAGCTCTCGCCCGTGCTCGCGCTGTACCGCGCCAAAGATTTTGATGAGGCGGTCGCCAAGGCGGAACGCCTGATCGCGGACGGCGGCTACGGCCATACCGCGTCCCTGTATATCAACACCGTGACCGGCAAAGAGAAGATCGCCAAGTGGCAGGAAGCGATGAAGACCTGCCGCATGATCATCAATATGCCTTCCTCGCAGGGCGCGATCGGCGACATCTACAACTTCAAACTCAACCCTTCGCTCACCCTCGGCTGCGGCACCTGGGGCGGTAACTCGGTTTCCGAAAACGTCGGCGTAAAACACCTTCTGAACATCAAAACCTTAGCGGAGAGGAAAGAAAATATGCTTTGGCTCAGACTTCCTGAAAAAGTTTATCATAAGAGGGGCTGCCTGCCCGTCGCCCTTGACGAACTCAAAAGCGTCATGGACAAGAAGAAGGCGTTCATCGTCACCGACGAATTCCTGTACAAGAACAACTATAGCAAACCCATTACCGACAAGCTGGACGAGATGGGCATCCGCCATACCTGCTTCTACAACGTGGCGCCCGATCCTAACCTCGCCTGCGCGAAAGAGGGCGCAAAACTCATGAGCGAGTTCCAGCCCGACGTGATCATCGCCCTCGGCGGCGGCTCCGCGATGGACGCGGGCAAGATCATGTGGGTGCTGTACGAGCATCCCGAAGTGGACTTCCTCGACATGGCGATGCGCTTCATGGACATCCGCAAGAGGGTCTACACCTTCCCGAAGATGGGTGAAAAGGCTTACTTTATCGCCATCCCGACCTCCGCGGGCACGGGCTCCGAGGTCACGCCGTTCGCCGTCATCACCGACGAGACGACGGGCATCAAATATCCGCTCGCGGACTATGAACTGCTCCCGAAGATGGCGATCGTCGATTCCGACTTCATGATGACGATGCCGAGAGGGCTCACCGCCGCCACGGGTATCGACGCCATGACGCACGCGCTCGAAGCGTATGCTTCCATCATGGCGACGCCGTACACCGACGGTCAGGCGCTGGTCGCGCTCAAACTCATCTTTGAATATCTGCCCCGCTCCTTCGAGAACGGCGCAAACGACCCCGAAGCGCGCGAAAAGATGGCGGACGCTTCCTGCATGGCGGGTATCGCCTTTGCGAACGCCTTCCTCGGCGTGTGCCATTCCATGGCGCATAAGCTGGGCGCCTTCCATCATATCGCCCACGGTATCGCCAACGCGCTCATGATCAGCGAAGTCATCCGCTTCAACAGTGCAGAAGTTCCCACCAAGATGGGCACCTTCCCGCAGTACGCTTACCCGCATACCAAGAGAAGGTATGCCGAGATCGCCGAATTCCTCGGCCTCGGCGGTAAGGACGACGACGCGAAGGTCAAGAACCTCATCAAGGCGATCGAAGACCTCAAAGCGAAAGTCGGCATCAAAAAGACGATCAAGGATTACGGCGTGGACGAGCAGAACTTCCTTGCCCGCCTCGACGAGATGAGCGAACAGGCGTTTGACGACCAGTGCACGGGCGCGAACCCCCGCTATCCGCTCATTTCCGAGATCAAAGATATGTATCTCAAAGCCTATTACGGTAAATAAGGAGGGGAAAATACCATGGCAGAAATCATTCAGAAAACCGAAAAGAAAACCATTTACAGAGAGGGCAAAACGCTCGTCAAGCTGTTCAACAGCTCTTATCCGAAGTCGGACGTTTTGAACGAGGCGCTCAATACGGCGCGCGTCGAGGAGGGGACTTCCCTCAACGTGCCCGCCGTGCATGAAGTGACCAAGGTCAACGGCGAATGGGCGATCGTGCTTGACTTTGTCGAAGGCAAGACGATGCAGCAGCTCATGGACGAGAACCCCGACAAGATGCAGCAGTATCTGGAAGAGTTCGTCAATCTGCAGGTGGAAGTTCTGGGGCAGAAGGTCCCGCTTCTTACCAAGCTCAAGGACAAGATGCACCGCAAGATCTCCGCGACCAAGTTCGACAAGACCACCCGTTACGATCTGCACATCCTTTTGGACTCTCTCCCGCAGCACGATAAGCTCTGCCACGGCGATTTCAACCCCGGCAACATCATCGTCAGCCCCGACGGCAGAAAGTTCATCATCGACTGGGCGCACGCCACCCAGGGCAACGCCCGCTGCGACGCTGCGCGCACCTACCTTCTCTTCAAGCTGGAAGGCAAAGACGACATCGCCGAAGAATATCTCAAACTCTTCTGCGAAAAGACGGGCATCGCCAAGCAGCTCGTGCAGAAGGCGCTCCCCATCGTCGCCGCCAGCCAGACGACCAAAGCCGTTCACGAAGAACAGGCGTTCCTCGAAAAGTGGGTCAACGTCGTCGATTACGAATAATATCTGCAAAACGATATGCGAAAGGCGCCGGAATTGTCCGGCGCCTTGTTGCATAGTTTTTTCGTTTGGTATACCTTGCGCGAAGTACAAAAAAGCCCGCGAGAATGCCTTTGCAGGTCACAAAAAAGCCCGCGAGAATGCCTTTGTAGGTCACAAAAAAGCCCGCGCAAACGCCTTTGCAGGTCACAAAAAAGTGTGTTCGTTATAAAAAAACGGGGGCGCGCATAGCCTACGGGCAAAGGGGGCATACTGAACGCAGTGAAAAAAGGGAGGGACCGTTCATGCCGCAGACGTTGCAATATATCCTCATCGCCGTCGCCGCGATCGTCTTGCTCGCGATCGTTTTGAAACTTTTCAAAGTCACCTTCAAGACCATCTTAAAGCTGGCGCTCAACGCCGCCGTCGGCGTGGGGCTGATCTTTCTTCTCAACCTCATCCCGGGCGTCGCCATCCCCGTCGCCTGGTGGACGGCGCTCATTGCGGGCATATTCGGCGTTCCGGGCGTCATCGTGCTCTTGATCGTCGGATTCTTTCTTTAAAAAGGGCAAAAAACACGAAGCGGCGGGCATACAAAAAGCCCGCTGCTCTTTTACGTAAGGTGCGGTAAAAGCGCCGCTTTATTCGGTGTCGCGGACGTATTCGAGAATATCCGAAACGCCGCAGTTGAGTACAAAGCAAAGTTCGTCCAACGTCTTTGTACTGATATTTTTGCCGCACTTCATGCGGTAGAGTGTATTTGAGGAAAAACCCTGCTTGTAGATCAGGTAGTATTCGGTTATCTTCTTTTCGCGCAGAGTCCTGTAAAAGGGCGCATAGCTAATCATGCGCCTATTGTAGCACACTTGTGCGAAAGTGTCCGCCTAATATTTTGAATATATGGAAAAATGTGACGCCTTTGCCTAATCGCCAAAGTGATCCGAACCTATTCCGGCCGTTTTGACTTAGCTGCGTTGCTCTCACTTGTCCGTATCGGCAAAAGGCGGGGGTACGTGTGCGTTTTTCGCGCCTCTTTTGTCCGAAAGAAGGGGA
>CALWCR010000099.1 GCA_944376445.1 uncultured Clostridia bacterium
AGCCTGCCGAGGTTTTTACGAGACAAAAATTCTCGCAAAAGCAAAAATCACGCTTTTTGCTTTTGCCCCATGCGCTTTATGGAAAGCGTGACGGAAGCGGGTGAATTTTTGCTTGTTCCGAATAAGAAACTGCGCGTTCCAAAGCCACGTCTTTGGAAAAGCGCCCCCAATTCGGCGAATGCGTTCGCCTTATGCAGGAAAGGTGAATGCGCGCGATTTTTATAACGGCGAGCCCTTCAAAGATCGCGCGCAGAGGAAAACCCCCGCGGTCAGCGGCGGAAGCCGCGTGCCCGTGGGGTTGTCCTCAAATCGTAAAAACCGCAGGCAGCAGCCTGCCGAGGTTTTTACGAGACAAAAATTCTCGCAAAAGCAAAAATCACGCTTTTTGCTTTTGCCCCATGCGCTTTATGGAAAGCGTGACGGAAGCGGGTGAATTTTTGCCCGTTCTATAATAGGCAAGCCCTAAAAGGGCAAAAAGAGGGAGAAACCATTGCCGAGCGGCGTATGCCGCGAACAATGGTGTCGCCCTGAAGTCACGACGTTTCGCAGCGCCTTTGTGCGAGAAACGTGTGAGGTGGATTATGTTTATCAAAGGAAAGTTGATGGATGCCGCCGGAATGGGCAACACCTTCCGCCGTTTGGCGCATCAGGTCATCGAAATGGGCGGCGGAGCGGAAGATCTGGCGCTCATCGGCATCCGTACGCGCGGCGTCACCGTGGCAAAGCGCATCAAAGCCTGCATCGATTCCATCGAGGGAACGGACGTGCCGCTCGGCGTGTTCGATATTGCGCTGTACCGTGACGATCTCGGGCAGCCGAATACGGAAGTCGTGTTTTACGGCAGCGAGATCGGCTTCGGGGTGGACGGCAAAACGGTGCTCATCTGCGACGACGTGCTCTATACGGGCAGAACGGTGCGCGCCGCCATTGCGGAAGTCATGCAGCTGGGGCGCCCCGCGCGCATCCGCTTTTTGGCGCTCATCGACCGCGGGCACCGCGAACTCCCGTTTCGGGCAGACTTTGTGGGGAAGAGCGTGCCGACTTCCCGCAGGGAAGGCATTACCGTGCATTTTGCCGAGGACGACGGGGAGGACGCCGTTTATATCTACGATAAATAAGATGTCTTTGTAGTTTTTGTGAAAAATTTTTTAATTTTCTGAAAACACTTGTCAAAACGGCGGCATTGTGCGATAATAAGAGCAGAAATACTTTTTCCTCAGGAGGCTGAAAATGGGAAAAAACGGTAACGGCGGGTTTTCGCTGTTTTGCTGCTTTATCGCCTTCGGCGTGGCGGCGGTCATTGCGTTCATTACGTATTTGTTGCCTTTGGTGAGCGATAGCATCACGATCGGCAGCGAAGCCATGAATATCATGGATATCATCTTTAACGTTGCCGCTCTGGTCGGGCTGACGTTCGGCGCGCTCGCTTTTGCGGGCAGGCGCGGGATGCTCATCAAGGTGCTGACGGGCGTTTTCGTGCTCGTGTTCGTCGTTGCGATCATCCTGCACATCGTCGGCATCGCCTGAGCCGCATACCGGAAGAGAAAGAGGAACGGTTTGCTTTTCGCAAGCCGTTTTTTCTTTACAAACGGCGGGGGAATTTGTATAATGGAGAAGAACGCAGCCTGTGCGCCGCCCTTTGGGCGGGGCGAAACGAGGCGGAAAGGCAGGGGAATATGGCAAATCCTTTGGTCGCGATCGTCGGCCGCCCGAATGTGGGCAAGAGCACGCTCTTCAACAAAATAGCGGGGCGCAGGCTCTCCATCACCGAAAACCGCCCGGGCGTCACGCGAGACAGGCTGTATGCCGACGCCGTCTGGCAGGGCAAGCATTTCACCGTCATCGATACGGGCGGCATCGAACTGAAATCGGACGATACGATGTGGCGTGAGATCCTGCGCCAGGCGGAGCTTGCCGTTGAAATGGCGCAGGTCATCGTCTTTTTGATGGACGGACGGGAGGAGATCTCCTCTTCCGATTACGAAGTGGCGGAAAAATTGCGCCGTTCGGGCAAGCCGGTATTGCTTGCCGTCAATAAGATCGATCATTTTTCGCACGATAAACTGTTTGATTTTTATGCGCTGGGGTTAGGGGAGCCTTTCCCCGTCTCGGCGGAACATTCGCAGGGCGTGGGCGACTTGCTCGACGCCGTCGTCGAACAGTTCCCGGAAGGGGAAGAGGAAGCAGGCGAGCGCCTGAAGATCGCGCTGGTCGGCAAGCCGAACGCGGGGAAAGTTCGCTCACCAACCGTCTGTTGGGGTTTGAGCGTACCATCGTCACCGACATTGCGGGAACGACCCGCGACGCGATCGATACGCCCTTTCAGTACAACGGAGAGGCGTATACCCTCATCGATACGGCGGGCATCCGCCGCAAAAAGAACGTCACCGACGACGTCGAGTATTACAGCGTCGTGCGGGCGCTGGATGCGGTGCGCCGTGCGGATGTGTGCCTGCTCGTCGTCGACAGCAGCGAAGGGCTGACCGAGCAGGACGTGAAGATCGCCGGCTATGTGCACGAACAGGGCAAGCCCTC
>CALWCR010000100.1 GCA_944376445.1 uncultured Clostridia bacterium
ATTCTGTCAACGATATTTTATAGGTTTTCAAGCAAAAAAATTTGCTCGCCCAAAAAATCGCAGGGTTCAAGTCCTGTTTTGCATGAAAAACGGTCAAAAGACAGCACAAAATCGAAACCTGTTTTGAAGGTGCGTAAAAGTCCCATTTTTGCCCGAAAAACAGCAAAAAACCTCGGAAAACGATGTGTTTTCCGAGGTTTTTGCCGTGGACAGCATTTTTATCCACGAAACATGGTCAAAATAACAGGACTTGAACTGACTCATTTTATTTATATTATTTCAAAATGCACCAGCGTTTCTTTGATAGCAACAACCATTCTTTCCGTCGGATGCGCTCGCGGGCGTTTTAGTTCTTCTACGGCATTCGGTGCATCATACATCGGTAAACCTAAATCGCGCTTGACTTCTGCGATATATGCCGTGTGTACTTTGAAGCCGTAGTTCTCCTCGATATAATTCTGTATGTCTTTGTATGTTGTCTTGGGTTTAGGTTTTCTCTCCTCTGCCCGTTTTATCGCATCTTTTAATGAAATCTTACCTTCTCCCTCGCCAAACTCGACGTCTACTTCGATATGACTATCCGGCTTTTTTTTGGAAAGCAGTACCAGTGTCTCGACATGTTTTGTCTGCGGGAACATATCGAACGGCTGCACGCAGAGAAGGCTGTAGTATCCGTCCTTCCCCTCTTCGCAATAGGAAGGATCTTTTTTGAGTTCGCCGTTCTCCTCGATGAGTGCGCCCGTCAACAGCCCGACGTCGCGCGCCATCGTCGACGGATTGCAGGAGATCATAGCCACGCGCGCGATGCCCGAGGCGAGAATGGCGCCGATGGTGCCGCGGTCGATGCCCTTGCGGGGCGGATCGACGAGCAGAAACGTCTCTTTCGGGTCCAGCTTTGCCATGAGAGCGGGCAGAATATCCTCCACCCTGCCGCACAGATCGATCATTTTGTCGTCCAATTTATTGTACGCTTTGAGCGCCTCCGCACATTCGTGCGCTTCGGGAACGATCTCGATGCCGTACGCTTTGCCGACCGATTTTGCGAGCATGGCGGTAAGCAATCCGCCGCCGCTGTATGCGTTGATCGCCGCGGTCGCGCCGCTCTGCGCGGCATAGCGCACGGCGCGTTCGTACAATTTTCTGCAAACGCCCGGATTTACCTGCAAAAAGGTGTTCGGCCCCGCTTCAAAGCGGATACCGCACTCGGAAGCGCCGTAACGCGCGTCCCCCGCGATAAGGACAAATTTTTCGCCGAAGACCGTATTGACGTCTTTTGCGTTGACGTTGTGCCAAAGGCTCACGCGGTTGAATTTTTCCGCCAGCATCGCCGCGAGCGTCTCCTTGGCGGGGAGCTCTTCGGTATATGTAACGGCGGTGACGATAAACGCCCCTTCCACTTCCCTGACGACGATATGGCGAAGCACGCCGCGGCGACGGATCTCGTCATAGCCCGGGACCTTGCACTGCGACATATATTTTTTGAATACGCCGATCACGTCCGCCGCCCACGAAGGGTGGATGGGACAGCGCTCGACGGGCACGATGCGGTGGCTTCGTTCCGCATAAAAGCCGATGACCGTCTTGCCGTCGGAATCGACCCCGACGGGGATCTGCAGCTTGTTCCTGTATTCAAACTGATTTTCGCTCTTGACGGCGAGGGGCACTTCCGCATGGATGCCCGCGATTTTTTTGAGAGTGTCGCGCACGGTCCTGCTCTTGAGTTTGAGCTGTGCGCCGTAGCGAAGGTGCTGCAGCTGGCAGCCGCCGCACTTGGTAAAGACGGGGCAGCGCGCCCGCACGCGCTCGTCTGCGGGGGTCAAGATCTCCATCGCCTTGGCGTAGCCGACCTTGCCCTTAACTTTGAGCGCCCTGAATTTGACCTTTTCCCCGACAACGGTAAAGGGGGCGAAAAACACCGTTTCGCCCCTGTGAACGATCCCCTCTCCGTTGGTACCGAAGGCTTCGACCGTCCCCGTAAATTCAAAATTCTTTTCCGTGATAACTCTTTCCACGATCCTCTCCCGCACGGCGCCGATCACTGTCTTTCGTCGCTGTCCGTACCTTCTTTGCCGTTCTCATTTCTATTTGCGCCGGGTTCGGCACCCGTTTCACTTTTCTCACTTTCCGGCCCCGCCAGCTCTTCAAACACATCGCCGACGTCCTCGCGCGTACCGCTGCGCGGCGCGGCTGTGCTTTGCCCGCCGCTGCGGTCTATCTTCGCTACATAATAAGAGACCAGCTTCTGCGCCTTGCGCATGAGCCAATCATAGACGAAGAACAGCCCGCCTCCCCCGACGACGATGACGGGATACGCCCATTTTTCCAGCCAATCGAAAGGCAGCTCAAACAGATGACTGAACAGCGCCCATGCCGCCGCCAGCATCCCGACAAACCATACCGCCTCCCCGATCAATACGGCGGGGCGGCATTTTATCTTTTCCGTAAGTTTATTCACGAGCGGATGCAACCCGAAAAAGGCGATGAAAGGAAACAACTTATAAAACATCGCCAGCCCGCCGAGCGGAAGGCACAAAAGCGACGCCGCGGCATACGCCAACGCCCCGCCCATGCGGAAATTTTTCGCCAGCGGCAGCATGAGGGCGACCTCGGCGAAGATATACCCCGTTACAAAGGCAAAGGGCACGTTCAGCCCGATGATCATGAATACGCCCGCCAGCGCGCAGGACACGGCGGAGAGGGCGATCTGAAAGGACCTTCTTTTCATCGCGCCGTCATCTGCAGCCGCAGCAGGCGTTGAGGAAGCAGTTCATGCACATATTGCAGGCGCAGCAGGTGGCGCACTGCTCGCAAAGGCCGCCGCCCCCCATCTGCTGCCCCTCGTAATCGGGCTGCTGCGACGCGCCCGCGGCGCCCGCAGCGCCCTGCGGGGTCTCCGCCTTGCTCTTGTCGTACTCGATCTTTTCTTTGAGCTTGTTGTACGCCGTCCTGTATTTTTCGTTGGAAGCGTCCATCTGCATGGCGATCTCGAGCTGTTTTTTGCTCTCGTTCATCCAGTTTTTGCGGTAGAAGACGACCGACTGCAGATAATGCCATTCGGCGGGGCGCTCGTTGAACTCGTCGAGAGCCGCCTGCGCCTCGGCATACTTTCCTTCGCGGATGAGGGCGTCCACTTTCGCATACGAAGAGTTGTCTTCGCTCGCGGAACGCTTCTCGCGGCGCTCGGCCATGATCTCGTTGTAAGCGACGCCGATCTTGTTGAGCATCTGCGCGGCTTCGTTGCCCGCCTCGCCTTCAAGAAAGCGCTCTTCGGAATATTTCTTTTTCAGTGCCTCGTAGCGCGCGGCGATCTCCTCGTCGCTCATCTCTTCGGTAACGCCCAAAAGCTCGTAATACTTGTTGTTCATCTCTTTCCCTTCGGCAAAAAGCCTATCTGAGTTTGATCTTGGTCGGCCGCACTTTTTTGTGACAGCCGCACATCACCCGCTTGGTCGCGGCGGGCAGCCCCCTGAGGATAATGTTGTCCGTCAGGTCCCTATTGAAATAAAAGCGTATATTTTTCAGGCACTCCGCGTTTCCCGCAAAGACGCTCTTGAAGATGAAATCCACTTCTTCCCCGTTCTCTTTGAGCATATCCTGCCCGCAGGGTGCGCCGAATGCCGCGATAAAGGGGTTATAGTTTTTCTTTTTTATGTCCTTGTCGTAATCGTCGAGGGCGTCGATGAGGTACACCCATTTGCCGATGCCGTAAAAGAGCCCGCGCGTGTGTTCGCTTGCAAATTCGCCCAGGCAGTAATCGGAAAGGTCTGCGATCATCTCCCCGAAGGGGTCCGCAGCCCTGTCGATCTCGCCGCAGTTTTGCTTTTCCAGCCCGTGCAGCGCGCCCATGTGGCTGCGCACGATCGCGGCGGCCTGCGGATGCAGCTTCTGCGCGCGGCGGAAACCTTTTTTGAAGAACTGCCGCGCCGCCCTGCCCTTGTGTTCGTCCTCTATATCGTCGCTGAGCTTGTAATAGGTCAGAATGGTATTGAGACAGGCGACGGTGCGCGTGATCTCGTCGTCCCGCGCGATCGGCCGTTTGATGAAGGGATGGATCCCGCAGCGGCGGCTCTCCACGGTAACGTCCGTATTCTTTATATTGTGCAGAAGGGCGGACAAAAATGTCATGTCATAGGAAAGCCCGAGCCGCGCCGCCTGTCCGCAGCTTTTGCCGATGCTCTTGCAAAGCCCGCAGTAAAGCGCCTTGTACAAGAGCCCGTCTTTGACATACATATGGGGAATATCCGGTTGGATATAGCCGAACATCGTTATTCTCCCCTATAAAAACCGACCTTTCTGTATACCTTGGAAAGGGTCCTCGCGGCGATGCGGCGGGCGGATTCTTCCCCGCGCTTCATCACCCCGTCGAGATATGCTTTATCTTTGAGAAGGCGCGCCTTTTCCGCCTGGATGGGCGCGAGCGCGTCGGCGACGGCTTCGCCCACGGCGAGCTTGAAATCGCCGTACCCCTTGCCCGCAAATTCCCGCTCCGTCTCTTCAAACGACTTGCCCGTAAAGGCGCCGTAAATGGTCATGAGGTTGGTGACGCCCGGCTTGTCCGCGGCAGCGCGCACTTCGCTGCCGCTGTCGGTGACGGCGCGCTTGCATTTGCGGACGATTGTATCTTTATCGTCCGACATGGTGATAAACCCGTTGGGGTTTTCGTCAGACTTGCTCATCTTCTTGGAAGGGTCGGCAAGGCTCATGACGCGCGCCCCGCTGCCCGCGGGGATAAAAGGTTCGGGCACGGTGAACGTCTGCCCGTAGCGGTTGTTGAAGCGCACCGCCAGATCGCGCGTGAGTTCGAGGTGCTGTTTCTGATCGGCGCCGATGGGCACGAGCGCCGCCTGATACAAGAGGATGTCAGAAACCATCAGCACGGGATAATCCATGAGGCCCATGTTGACGTTATCGGCGTGTTTGGCGCTCTTGTCCTTGAATTGAGTCATGCGCGAAAGCTCGCCGGGGTATGTGATGGTATTGAGCACCCATGTGAGTTCGCAATGAGCGGGAACGTGCGACTGCACGAAGAGCACGCACTTTTCGGGGTCGATGCCGCAGGCGATAAACAGCGCCATGAGCTCGAGCGTGTTGCGCCTGAGGGCGGCGGGCTCCTGTTTTACGGTGATGGCATGAAGGTCCGCCACCGCGTAGATGCAGTCGTATTCCCCCTGCAGCCCGACGAAGTTGCGGATCGCGCCGATATAGTTGCCGATCGTGACCGCGCCGCTCGGCTGGACGGCGGAAAACAGCTTTTTCTTTTCGGTTTCCATAGGAATGCCCCCGCGCGGCCTGCCGCGCAAACGTGATATTCGCAATCAAGTATATCACATACGCGGTGAAAAAGCAAACGACTGACCGCGAATGCACGCTAAATTTCATGCAAATCCCTGTCCTTTTTCACCGTTTCCGCAAAAAATACCCCTCTCCTTACAGACAAAAGCGGTCTTTTGCGGGTCATCCCCGCAAAAGACCGCCGAAAAGCCATGATTTTCTTACCCTCCGCCGCATCGCTTAGGCGCGCTCTTCTTTCTTTTCTCCAAGCAGCGCCTCCACCTCCGAAAGCACGGGTATGGAGCGCTGCGCGCCGCTGCGGCTCACCGCCAGCGCGGAAGCCGCCGCCGAAAAGCGCATACTCTCCCGCACGGTATACCCCGCCGCAAGGCGGTACGCCAGCGCGCCGACGGTCGTGTCTCCCGCCGCCGTCGTATCCACCGCCTCCGCGGGAAAGACGCCCGTCCGCCGTTCGCAGCCGCAGCCGGAATAATACGCGCCGTCTTTGCCGAGGGTGATGAACACCTCTTTCACGCCCTGTTTGAAAAACCATGCCGCCGCGCGGCGCAGCCCCTCTTCCGAAGCGACGTTAAAGCCGCTGAGCGCCTCCGCCTCGCTGCGATTGGGAACGATCAGGTCGGTATAGCGCAATATGCCGCGTCCGCCCTTTTTAGGTACGGGGGCGGGATTGAGCACGGTATACATACCCAGCTCTTTGGCACGGCAAAAGAGCGCTTGCGCCAGTTCTTCCCGCACTTCAAACTGCGTGACCAATAAGTCTCCCGGCCGCGCATACCTTTCCAGGACCCGAACGGCCCGCTCTTCGTCTATGTAAAAATTGGCGCCCCGCTCCAAGAGGATGCGGTTTTCTCCGCCTATGACCCAGATACTGGCGACCCCCGTCGGTACGTTCGGCACTTTTTCTACAAAATCCGTCTCGCAGCCGTATTCACGCAGCGACCTTAAGCACATCTGCCCGAATATGTCCTCCCCGACCGCGCCGATCAGATAGGTCTTTGCGCCGAGTTTGCTGCAAGCGACTGCTTGGTTCGCCCCTTTTCCTCCCGAGTTGAGCAAAAAGTTTTGCCCTGCGAGCGTTTCGCCTTCCTGCGGCAGCCTGTCGGAATTGATCGTGAGATCGCAATTTATGCTGCCCAATACAAAGACTCTGTTCATGTTCTCCCCCGTCTTTCGCTCAATATACGCCCTTTTCCGCCGCGCGTTCGATAAACGCCAGATAATTGTCCCTTGTCTTTTCGGAAAGCGGTATATTGATGGGCGAAGCGGTCGGCATGATCACAAAACCGTACCCGTCCTTCGCGCTGTCCATGCAATAATCGACGTAATCGCAGACCTGCCGCGCGGTCGCGTGTTCCAGCATCTTCAATTCGATATTCCCGAAAATGCACATCTTCCCCTGCAAAAGCCGCTTGGCATCCCGCAAAGAAATGTCCCCGTCGGGAATGTCTTCCATCGGATCGATCGCGTCCGCACCCGTGCGCAGCATCGACGGCAGCACGCTGCCCACTTTGCCGTGCGAATGGATGCGCACTTTTTTGCCGTAACCGTGGATAAGGTCGGTAATGTCTTTTACATACGGCTCCACATACCTTTCAAAAAGATAGGGCGGAAGGTAGGGCGGCGTACAATATTCGGGCCCCACGATCCTGTAAAGGTCGACCGCCTGCGTATCCAGCATACGCTTATAATTCTGCATATTCCGCGCATGGATCTTGTCGAGCGTCTTCTGAAAATGCTCCTGCTCCGTCAGCGCCCAGACGGTATAATCCCCGAAGGACATCAGCTCTGCCGCGACGCACATCGGATCCGCGAGCGTGAGCATGATGATGCCGTGCTCGCCCGTTTCCGACGAAATGCGCGCATAATCGCTGAAATCATAGGTGACGGGTTCATACGGCAGGGAGAGGAAGGCGTCTACGTCTTCCAAACTGTCGCACCAATGCTTTACCTGCCAGACGGTAATAATGTCGTCCTCCACCTTCATGACCTGCGTAAGTTCGCGCCCGCCGATCCTGAGCGTCTTGGTGTAGGTCGTCACCTTCCCCTCCCGCTTTTCTTTGACGGTCATATCGGGCACCGCCGCGGTCTGGGCGATCACTTCGTCGCTCGTGGGGTTCCACATGGTCACCGCGTCCGTCTTTTCGCGGATGGCCTGCATGAGCTTTGCATAGCTCGGCTGGATATTTTCAAAGGATATGCTGTTATAGCCGCAGAGCTCGTAAGTGGAGATCGGCACGCGGTCTGTCTTTTTGCATTCAAGCGCGGCGAGCAGCCGCTCACGCGAGGTCATTTCCGTTTTCCTCCGTCTTCAAATACGATGTCTACGGGTTCCCCGTCCTTTTCCAGCGATTCATCCGCGGCAAACACGGTGAGATGCCCGTACACGGAATCCTGGATCACGGTGGAGGATACCGAAAGCGGTTCGCCGTGCAGCAGGCGGATGAAATCCTCGATCAGGCGGCTGTCTCCGCCGCTGTGCCTGTCCTCCCCGCCGACATTTTGCGACAGATCGACTGTCCTTTCTTTATGGAAGAGGGTCTCGGGGTCGTATGTACGCACGACAAATTTATTTTCTTCCAAAAAGCCCTGCACTTCGCCCAGCGTGCCCACGATATGGATGTCGCGCCCCGCCTTGGCGACGCCCGCGATCATCCCGTGGGTAGCGAGCGATCCGTCGCTGAAACGGATGGAAACCGTCTGTCTGTCGACGACATCCGCGTCCGTCTTGAATATACACCTTCCGTGCACGTTGTCCGCCTTCAAAGATGCCTCTTTTTCCTCCATCGTGACCGCGGAAGGGTCTTTTTTGAAACAATCCCACGCCAGCCAAGGGAAGAAATCGTGCTCGAGCGAAAGTTTGCGCGCGGAATAAATGCAATCCTTTTCGACGGGGCAATCCACCAGGCAGCGCGTTCCCGCATTTTTGGGCGCGTTCTTTTCGACGAAGAAATATCTGCCCCCCATACTCGTCACGCGGGCGGGCGCCGCGGTGTTGTTCAGCCAGCATATCAAGTCGATGTCATGGCAGCATTTTGCTAAAAGCATGGAAGAGCCGCACTTTTCACGGTTGTTCCACTTGCCGCGGATATAGGAATGCGACGCATGGCAGAGGGCGACGAATTCATTGGTCTGTATGTCCACGATCCTGCCGATCTCGCCGCTTAAAACGACCTCTTTGATCGCCCTGTAAAAAGGCGTATACCGCAGCACGTGGCATACCATCAGCTTGCAGCCGTGCTCCGCCGCGCTCTTTTCCAGCTGCAACAGTTCCTCCTTATTGTTCGTGACCGGCTTTTCGAGCAGCATATCGTAGCCGAGCGCGATAAGGGGCAGAGAGGTCACGATATGCAGGCGGTCCATCGTCGTATTGATGACGGCATCGGCGATCTTTCCTTTTGCCGCGCACGCCTCCACGCTCGTAAAGCAATTTTCTTCCGCTATGCCGAAACGCTCTTTCGCCTCGTTGCGGCGGAAATCGTCCGGTTCGACGATGGCGGCGATCCTGACCTTATCGGGATGTTTTTCCGCCTCCGCGGCATATACGTGCCCCCTGTCGCCGAATCCGACCAATAACAAAGTTTTCATGTTCCACCTCTTTCAAATTTGTCAAGATCCCGCAAAACCCGCCTTTTACAGGGTGTTTACAAGATCGGCAAGCATCTCCTCCGTGTTTTTCAGGCCGCAAGCCCATGTATGATCGTCGCCGCGCTCCGCCTTCGTGATGCCGTCTTGCAGCACGATCTTGTTTTTGCGCAGCACAAAATTTTCGGGATACAGCGCATACCACGGGACGATCATGTCGAACAGAATGCTGCTCACTTTCCGATAGTCGTTGGTATTTTCAAAAAAGCCGTCGGCAAGCCATGCGCGGTAATTTTCCCGCACGATCTGCGCATAGAGGGAATCCTTCTGCAAAAAGCGCGCATACGCTTCGCCCGTAAGGCGGATCGTCGCGCAGACGTCCAGAGGGAGCATGGTATATTCCAGCCCGCTTTCAAGGACCGCCTGCATCGCCTCTTTGTCCGTACAGACGTTGAATTCCCCGACGACGGTATTGAGGCTTTCGTAACTTTTTTCGACGGCTCCCGCCATGGCATAGACGAAACATTTTTCCGCGATATCCTTATGCGCGCCGTACAGTTTGGCAAGCGAAGTGCTCGGAGCCAGTTCAAAAATGCAGACCCTGCCGCCAAGCCCGCCGATCAGCTCATAGAGCGCGTCGCACCAGCCCTCACGCACGATCTTCCCGCCGTATCCGCTTAGGGAATACCCGTTCAGCCACGCCTCCTGCCCCTTACGGTAATGATCGGGGATATTGCCGCTTTCCGAAACAAAAACAGGTATATCCGTCCTTCCCGTTTTTTCCAGCAGTTTTGCCGTCAGGCGCGCCTTGTATCCGGTATCGAAGTTGGTCAGCAATATGGCGCGCACGTCGAAGGCGCCCGAGGCGAGGATATACATGAGCGCCCACGTATCGTCGATATCGTCGCCTATATCCGTATCTATGATCACGGGAAAGGGAAATTTACGTTTTTCAAGCATTTCCGCCTCCGATCAGGTTATCGAGAGAATCTTCCGTATCCGCCGCGGGGATGGTCTGGTCGGGATCGCGGTCGGGAAGCACTTCCGCGCTGTCGGGGAGCGCTTCGACGCGCAGATCCCTGACGGCCATGTCGTTGTTGACGGACATGAAGGAGATATATCCCGTGCGGTAAAACATGACGGGCATTTTGACGGTCATGCTCACGCCGCCCACTTCGACGACCATGTAATTGCCCGAAACGGTGATCTGATAGGTATACCACGCCGACTGATCGTAGCCGTCCACCTCGCCGAGAAGGTACGGCCCGCCGTGGAAGCCGTGCCCCCACGTCTTGAACGTGCCGTCGGCGTCGAAATAAAACGCCGCGCCGTCCGCCGCGTAATGCCTGCCGCACTCGTCGTGGCGGATGGAGAAGATCGACCAGTAATTGGTCATCGTCCCCTGCCGTATATCCACCGTCATCTTGAAATTTTTGAATTTGCGCACGGACAAAAACGCCATCGCGATATTGCCTGAACCTTCGGCGGCATCAAACTCCCCGTAACGGGACATGACGCCGTCTTTCACCGTCCAGTGGCCGTTTTCGTTCTCCTCCGCATATGCCTGTTCGCTCAGCAGCGTCCCGCCGAAGCGGGTAAGATAATAAAATTTGAAATCGTTGTTGACGCTCTCCGGGTCGCGAAAATCCTGTTCGTACACGAACGGCTCTTCCTCTGCGGGCGGCGTTTTTATCACCGTTTCGCCCGAAGACGGCGTCTCCGCCCTTTCGCCCGCGGGCGGCGTCTGTGCCGCCGCGCATACGGCAAGGGTACTCACAAAAAGAAGCAGCGCCAACAAGATCGCTCCGAATTTTTTCATGCCGCGGTACCTCCTTGTTCGATGAGACGGTTATCCAAAGTAATGATATACTGTTTGTTGGCGGGAAGCACCAGGCAGTACTTTTCCCCTTCCTTATACACCTGCGGCTCGGTCACGGTTTTGTCCGCGCGGATGTCATAGACCCTGCCGCCGAAACGGTATTCGCCGACGCCCGCATGATCGATGGAAGAGGGCAGATCGGGAGAGATCAAAAGCCCTTTCCCCACGGGTTTGATGCCCAAAAATCCCTCCAAGAAGGTGAGCGGAACGAGCCCGCTTTCGGGATATTCCCCGATGATCCCCTGATCGAATTTGTCGGCGGTCCCGTTGTTGTAAAAGCTCATGCGCCGCAGCTGGTCGATATGAAATTCGGAAAGAATGACATTGAACCTTTCAAAGGCGTCGTCCGCGCCGAGATAATTTTTTCTGCCCAGCACATCGTAATAAGACGTCCAGAAGAAGATCCCGCCGTTTTGCTGGTTTGGCCAGCCGCCCCAGCCGTCGGGCGTGGGCATGATCTGCCCTTCGTGATCCCACCAGTAATACGGGGGCCCGCCCGCGGAAATATCGACCGTATTGGAACGGGGCGCGATTTTGAAAGCGTAAATATCTTCGCCCTGACTCGTATCCCCTTCGACGATGCGTTCTCCGTTCAGCCACTCGAACATGACGTCCGCCTTGGGTTCATCCGCCATCCCGAACGCGCAGGCGATGGTGTTGATATAGGTAAGCCCGTAGTCGTGGGCGACGCCGTCGACGTTATACGCGCCGATATAGCGCCCTTTTTTATTGTCCCAGAAGGTCTTGTTGAATTTCTGTTTGACGAGCGCGGCAAGATCTCTGTAATACGCCGCCTGTTCCAACCCGTCCGCGTCGGCATAATAGAGATAGCGGTATTCGTAAAGATCCGCCATGGACAAGCAGGAAGCATAGAAAAACACGTTGCAGGCGGCAGACAAATACCCGTCCCAATTGTACGCATCAAAATAGGATGACGCATTGGAGTTGACACGTCCCGCATTTTCGGGGTCGCCGATGGTCAGAAGCCCCGTTTCGCCCTTCAAGGCTTTGAGCTGGTACTCCATCGCCTTTTCCACGCGCTCCCACATACTCTGCCCGTCCTTGTTCGTCAGGGAGAAAAAGTCGATGGGGTTGCCGTTGATGTCCTGCAATTTATTGAAATTGCCTGAAAGCACATAATTTGCCACCGCCATGATGAACAGCGCGTTATACTGATAATGGCTCTGCAGCCCGAAATGCTTGGGATTGTCCGTCGTGGACCAGATATACCCGTCGTAACCGCTCCAACTGTCGCTGCCGTATTTTGTCTGCGTCATCACGTCGATCATGGCGGAATTTGCCTCGTCATAGTCTGTCCAGACAAATTTCTGGCTCTGCCATGCCAGCCACTCCGTGACGCCGATCATGGGAAAGCCCGCCCTGAACGGGCTATGGTTGGGCAATTCGCCGTAGATCGAACTCAACGTCCTCGGTTCGGAATCCGCCGTGCCGAACACCGTCCACATATTGTTGAGGTCGGCGTTGAACGTATCGCTCGCAGAGCTGTAAAACAGCATATCTTCCGTCCCGTACACGCGCATTTCGGCGACGCTGAACTGTTTGGGAAGCTCCCGCTCCTGCCCGTATACGGGCCAGAGTTTGGAGGCGATGCGGATGCCGTTGGCGCAGATGCCGTCCAGATCCAGAACGAGCGTCGCCCCTTTCGGGTTCGGGAAATTCATGATCGGATTATAATAACCGACCTCATAGTCATACAGATAATAATATTTGGGGAAAAAGGTCCAGTTTTCGCCGTGGTCGGTCGTATATTCGATGGAGATGTTGCTCGGGAAATTGACCGAATCTTGCGGGATCTGTATCTCGATGCGGTCGAGCGCATAATTTTTGTCCAGCATCAACCCCACATATTTATGCGTGTCAATGTCGTCGTCCGCGCCCGTCGCGGTCGTGAATGCCGTCTCCGCGTCGTTGTCGATGATCTTTTCCGCCCCGTTCCCGGCAGAGGAGACGGCTTCCACCTTCGTGATCATGCCGGGCGTCTCATAATCCCGCCCTTTGACGGTGACCGTTTTGGCTTCGCTCCAGCCGAGCATTTCGTCCATATCCAGATTGAATGCCGCCGCGCGTATGCCGTAATTGCCCGCCGTTTTATAAACGTGGCGGTATTCGGTCACCATCTGAAAGCTCGCGCTCTGTTTGGTCGGGCCGACATAGCTCCATGTTCCGTCTCCCCAATCGATCACATAATAGAGATTGGACTGGTCTTCCGGCCAGACAAAGTTGGATTCGATCTTCAGGCGAAGCACGAACTCCTCCCCCGTCGCCACGGAAGTGACGTCGTCCAAAAGCACCATGAGCGAGCGGCTGCCCGTCTCCTGTTCGGCGACGCTCTTGGTATAACGGATGGGAGAAAGGGCTTTTGCTTGGATCGAAGAATACTCTCCTCCCTGTTTTTCTTCGGGCGCGCACCCCGCAAAGCAAGGCAGCACCGCACAGCCGATCAACGCCGTTCCTAAAAGGCAGGCAGCGATCTTATCTTTCAATCTGCTCATTTTTTCCGTCCCTTTATCACCTTGATGACCGCGATCGCCGCGCCTGCCGCGATCGCCGCGCCGCCTGCCGCGATCAGCACGATCGCCCAGACGGGCAGCCCGTCTTCGCCCGGCGCCGTTTCTCCGCCTTCATCCGTCGCCTTCACGTTCACGGTCATCGTATCCACGATCCCCGCAAACTCCTCCGTACGCACCTTGATGGTGACGCTCCCTTCTTTGAGGAAGGTAACGACGCCCGTCTCGGAGACGGTGGCAACGCTCTCGTCGCTCGAAGTGAAGCGCAGGGTCCCTTCGTAATCCCCGGGCACAAGGTTGACTTGCAAAGTCAGCGTGTCGCCCGCCTTTGCTTCGGATACCTTATTGGCGATCTCCACTTTGGAAAGTTTTTCCGCAACGGTAAAGACTATTTCATCGGAAACGCCCTGCGCGTCCGCCACGGAAACGGTGATGGTGACCGTGCCGCTGTTGATGAATGTGACGATGCCGTCGGGGCTCACGATCGCGACCGAAAGGTCGGAAGAATTATAAATGAGTTCCTTCTGCGTGGAATCTGCGGGCAGCACATTTGCCGTCAGCGTCACCTTATCGCCGATATATACGTTTTGGCCCGTCTCGCCGAGCGTCACAGACTGCGCGGGGATATGTTGGGTGACTTCTCCTTTTTCATCCAGATATTTGAAGGAAACGTCCTTGAAGTCCGCAGAGACCGCGCTCGTGAACAGGCAGACATACCCGCGCGCGGGCGCACCCGACTGCGATCTGGAAAGCACCTTTTGCCCGTTGACCCAAAGCTCCACCGTGCGGCTCGGGCTCCCTTCCGCCGTTCCGTATACGCGCAGGCGCACATCGTTCCATTCGTTCGGGGAATAGCGGTCTGCGTCCATGATCACAAAGTTGCCTTCCGCATCGTTCGTTCCCACCGTCTGTCCGTGGAAGAAGGCGCCGCCGTTATTCACGTTAAAGAACATGGAATCGCCGTCCGTAAACATCGTCGTCGTATACGACTGTTTACCGAACATCACGCCGACCCAGCCGGCGGCTGCGTTGTCCGCGC
>CALWCR010000101.1 GCA_944376445.1 uncultured Clostridia bacterium
AGTAGTGTGCCGTTTGCTCGTGGTGGCAGACCAAAAGGAAACGCTCCGCGAGGAAAGTGATCCTTTGGGATAACACAAGAAAAAAGTTGTCGGAAATTTGCCGAAAAGTATTGACAAAAGTCGCTAAATCGCATATACTATATAAGCAAGGTGAAACTTGCATTGACTTTGGTATGAATAATACCTGACTTGGGCTCTTGCATAGCAAGAGCCTTTAACTTTACGCCAAAAGCAGCTGCGCGATCGCGCAGCCGCTTTTATTTTTGAGATGTCTTTGCAATGCAAAAGTTCCTGCCTTGCGGGCGAACCTTGTTTACAGCAGTTCTTTGCGCTGCGCCGCCGCATCCTCGGGCAAGAGGTATTTGGGCGCGATGTCGAATACGGTCACGGCGCCCGTCTTCCCCTCTTTGGAGAGGCGGTGCACCGCGCGCGCATAGGCGACGAGCACGCTCGAAGTAAATTCCGGATTGCTGTCCAGCTTCAAGGAAAATTCCATCAGAAAGCGGTTCCCCGACGCAGAACGCCCCGAACGGAACACAAACCCGCCGTGCGGGATACCCGCGTGCTCGCCAAGGAGCTCCTCTTCGGATATAAAATGCACCGTCGTGTCGTAATCGGCGAAATAGTCGGGCATCGTCTTGATCTCATGCTCGATGCGCGCCTTGTCCGCCCCCTCTTCGGCGACGACAAAACATTCGCGCGTATGCTTTTCGCGCACGGACAGCTCGGGCTCTTCGCCGCTGCGCACCCGCCTGAGCGCATCCTCGACGGGTACGGTATACTGGCGCGCATCCTTCACGCCCGCAATGCGGCGGATCGCGTCGCTGTGCCCCTGGCTCACGCCCTTCCCCCAGAAAGTATACGTCTTTCCCTCGGGCAGCGCCGCGCCGAAATAGGCGCGCGCGAGCGAAAACAGCCCCGGATCCCAGCCGACGCTCATCGCGCCGAGCGTCCCCGCCTTTTTCGCCGCCGCGTCGAGCGCGGCAAAATGTTCGGGCACCTTCGCGTGCGTGTCGAAACTGTCCACGATATTGAAAAGGGACGCGATCTGCGCGCTCTGTTTGGGAAGGTCGGTCGCACTGCCGCCGCAGAGGATCATCACGTCTATCCTGCCCGCATACTTTTCCATTTCCTCCATCCGTTCCACCCTGACGGGCAAGACCGTCTGCACCGAAGAAGGTTCGCGGCGGGTAAAGACGGCGACGACCTCCATATCCTTGTTTTGCGACGCGGCGTACTGCACCCCCCTTCCGAGGTTGCCGTATCCCGCGATCCCGATCCTGATTTTCTCCATACTGTGACCTTCCTTCCGTTTTCTGTTTAGTTTACCCCGTTGCGAACAAAAAGTCAAGCGTTCAAAACGCCCGCCGCGCACTCAGATTCTTTCTTCGGCGATGAGCGCCCCGCTCATGTCTTTGAGGGAAAGCACGCCATTTTCCAAGGTCATATAGCTGTGCGCAGTGCCCCCTTTGGGGAGAGAGACCGAGCCGCAATTGGCAACCAGCACCTTCCCCTTGCGCGCAATAAAACCCGTGTGATAATGCCCGTAAATGAAGGCGTCTCCGCAGTTTTTGGGAAGGTGTTCCGCATCGTACTTATCCCCGTGCTGGAAAAAGATCTGTTTGCCGCCGTCGATGAGTACGAGTTCGGATACAAACGTAAAGTCGGAGATGAGGGTGTCGACGTCGCTGTCGCAATTGCCCTTGACGACGATCATCTCGGCGGCATGGCGGTTGAGGATCGTCGCGACGCCCATCGGGTCATACCCCTCGGGCAGCGGGTTGCGCGGGCCGTGGTTGTAAATATCCCCGAGGAGAATGAGCTTATCCGCCCCCTCCGCGGCAAAGCGCTCTTCCAAAAGGGAAGCATAATACTTGGAACCGTGAATATCGGATGCGATCAGAAATTTCATACGCTTTTATTTGACGATAAATTTATAAGCGGTCGTGAAGTGGTAGATCTGATTCTGCTCATAGAACGCGCTGCCGAGCGCGTCATAGGACGGGCAGTTCACGCCGTTGGGGATAAACTGCGTTTCCAGGCAGAAACCGTAATTTTTGTTATAGTAACCGCTCTTGCCGTTCTGATGCAGGCCGTTGCCCGTATACAGCTGCACGGCGGGTTTATCTGTATACACTTCCATCGTGATACCGCTCTTTTCGCTCTCCGCCTCGGCGATCTTTTCATAGGCGCCCGCGGGCTTGTTGAGCACGAAGTTGATGTCATAGCCGCCGCCCGCGCGGATGTCGGCGTCGTCCGTGTCGTTGATGCGCTCGCCGATGCGGCGGGGCTTCCTGAAATCGAAGGGCGTGCCCTCCACTTCTTTAAAATCACCGTGCGGGATGAGCGTCTCGTCGGCGGGCGTCACCCTGTCCGCGTCGATCGTGAGGAAGGTGTCGAGCACGTTGCCGCTCCCCTCGCCGTCGAGGTTGAAATAGGCGTGATTGGTCATGTTGATGGCGGTCTTCTTGTCCGAAACGGCGGCATAGTCTATCTTCAATTCGCCGTTGACGAACGTATAGCGGACCTGCACTTTGAGATTGCCGGGATAATTTTCTTCCCCGTCGGGAGAAGTCGTGGAAAGGGAAAGGGTGTTCCCGTCCGGGCCTTCAAAGACATAGTCCCAGATCTTGGTGTTGAAGCCCTTTTTGCCGCCGTGCAGATGGTTGCCGCGGTCGTTGCAGAAGAGCTTGTATTCTTCCCCGTCGATGACGAGCTTCCCCTTTTCGATGCGGTTGCCGAATCTGCCTATGAGGGCACCGAGGTAGCCGCCGTTGTTTTCATAGCCCGCCACGTCGTTGTAACCGAGCACGACGTCGACCTGTTCCCCGTTCTTGTTTGCGACCTTCAGCGACTGGATGATGCCGCCGAGATTGAGGATCACCGCCTCGTTCTTGCCGTCTTTGATGGTGAACGCGAGGACCGTCTTCCCGTCCGCGGTCTTGCCAAACTGTCTTGCATGGATCATGATATATTCCCTCCGATATTTTTCTGTATTTTCCGCCGCGCGCCCCGCAAGGTCACAGCAGCGAGCCGTCTACGCGGCACGCGCCGTATTTACGGACGTCCGCGCGGAACACGTTTTCTTCTCCGAAAAGTTTGCCCATCTCCGCGGCATACCCCGCCGCCTCGTTTTCGGAAAGATAGGCAAGGACGGTACCCGCGAACCCGCCGCCGTGCAGACGGACCGCGCCGTCTTTGATGATGCGGTCGGACATATGCATCGCCACGACGATGGGCTGTTCGCAGCTGCCCGGCACAAAGCAGTTTTGCAGGCAGACAAGGCTGCTCCTGCCCGAGCCTTCCACCGCCGCCAAAAATCCCTGCGCGTCCCCCTTTTGCAGCGCGGCCGCGGCGCTGTCTACACGTCTGTTCTCTTCAAAGAAATGGCAGGCGCGCAAAAAGGCGCGGTCCCCCGCCTTATCCTTGACCTTGGCGGCGCGGGCGTAAAATTCCGCCTCGTCCACGTCGCGGAGAAATTCTTTGCCGAAGCACTGCGCCGCCGCGTGCATCTCGCTCTTGATCGCGGCGTAGTGCGAAGTGAGCGCCGCGTGCGAGCCGCCCGTGTTGGTGATGACGAGCGAATACCCCTTCGGCGGCAGCAGGCTGTCGATGAGGGGCGCGGAAGGGTCCTTGAAATCGATCTTGTTGATCCCGCCGAGGGAGATGCCCGACTGGTCGAGAAGCCCGCACGGCTTGCCGAAATAGACGTTCTCCGCATATTGGGAGACGATCGCCTTGTCGACCGCGCTCAGTTTCCCGCCGAGATACAGATCGTTGATGATCTCGGCAAAGAGCAGCTCGAACGCCGCCGAAGAAGAGACGCCCGCCCCGCGGAAGACCGTGCTGTCGGATACGACGGTGAACCCGCCGAAAGAAAATCCTCTCTCCGCGACGGCGTTGGCAACGCCGCGCGCGAGCGCGACGCTCTTGCCCTTTTCCGCTTTCTTCGCCGCCAAATCGTCCAATTTCACGCAAAAAGGCGCAAACCCTTCCGAATAGACGCGGATGGTGCCGTCCTCTCTCTTGCCTACCGCCGCGAGGATGTCGCAGCTGATGGCAGCCACCACGACTTTGCCGTGGTTATGGTCGGTATGGTTGCCGCATACCTCCGCCCTGCCGGACGAGGAATAAAAGCCTTCGGGCTCCCTGCCCGTCTTTTCTTTGAAAATGCCCGCCAGTTTGGCTATCCTGGCTGAAAATGCCTGCGCGTCCGCCGCCGCGCCGTAGAGTTCGTGAAGTTCCATAAAACGTCCTTTCGGTTTTGCATGATAAACAAATAACCGGGAAAACGGTTATCGTTCTCCCGATTATTATAGCATGGATTTCCTCCCTTGTAAACAGAATTTTTTATTTATTCTGCGGAATGTCGGGAATCGTCGCAAAACCTTTTTCCAGGTCCGCGTCCGAAGGGACGTAATCTGTCATTTCGCCGTCGTTGTACTTCTTGTACGCCGCCATATCGAAATATCCCGTGCCCGTAAGCCCGAAGAGGATGCGCTTTTTCTTGCCCGTCTCCTTGCATTTGAGCGCCTCGTCGATGGCGACGCGGATGGCGTGGCTGGATTCGGGAGCGGGAAGGATGCCCTCCACCCGCGCGAAATATTCCGCCGCTTCAAACACCTTGCTCTGCTCGACGGCGACCGCGCGCATGAGCCCCTGATGATACAGCTCAGAAACGATCGGACTCATGCCGTGATAGCGCAGCCCGCCCGCATGGTTGGGCGCGGGCATGAACCCGCAGCCGAGCGTGTACATTTTGGCAAGCGGGGTGATCCTGGCGCTGTCGCAGAAATCATACACATATTTGCCGCGCGTGAGCGACGGGCAGCTCGCAGGCTCGACGCCGATAAAGTCGATATTGTTCTTGCCCGCGATCTTATCCCCCATGAAGGGCGCGATGAGCCCGCCAAAGTTGGAACCGCCGCCGACGCAGCCGATGACGGTATCCGGCTCCACGCCGTATTTGTCGAGCGCGGCTTTGCTCTCCAGGCCGATGACCGACTGATGAAGAAGAACATGATCGAGCACACTGCCGAGCACATAGCGGCAGGACGGGGTGGTGACCGCCTTTTCCACCGCTTCGCTGATGGCGCAGCCGAGAGAGCCGCCCGTACCGGGGAACTCTTTGAGGATCTTCCTGCCCGCCTCGGTCGTGTCCGAAGGCGAAGGGACCACCGTCGCCCCGTATGTGCGCATCACCTCTTTGCGGTAAGGCTTCTGTTCGCTGGAAACTTTGACCATATAGACGATGAGCCCGAGCCCGTAATACGCCGTCGCCATGGACAGCGCCGTGCCCCACTGCCCCGCGCCCGTCTCGGTCGTGACCGAAGCGAGCCCCTGCTTTTTCGCATAGTACGCCTGCGCCGCCGCGGAATTGAGCTTGTGCGAACCGGAAGTATTGTTGCCTTCAAACTTATAATAGATCTCCGCGGGGGTGCCGAGCGCCTTTTCCAGGCAATAGGCGCGCACCAGCGGCGAAGGGCGGTACATCTTATAGAAATCGCGGATCTCTTCGGGAATATCGATATAGAGGTCGGTCATGTTCAATTCCTGCCCGACGCAGTCATCGCAGAATACGGCGCTCAGATCGGCCGCCGTGCAGGGTTTGAGCGTCGCGGGATTGAGGAACGGCGCGTGCTTTACCTTCATCGCCGCATTCAGGTTATACCATTGCCTGGGGATCTCCTCTTCGGAAAGATAGATCTTGTACGGGATGGGTAATTTTGCCATTGTTTTGTCCTCCATGATAAAATTTTTTCGTTTTCGGCATAAAAAAAGACACAGTCCTATCCGCTTGGGACGGATAAAACCGTGTTGCCACCCAATTTCACGGCGCGAACGCCGCCTCCTTGCAGGTACCATCATACCCTCTTCCTGTAACGTGAAAGCCACGTCGGGAACTACTCGCAACCTTTCGCACCCGCCCTCGGTAACCCATTCACTCCGCGTCAGACTGCCTCATTCACACCGGCATAGGCTCTCTGTAAATCTGCTGTAGCGAGCTACTCTTTTACCTCTTCGGTTTTCTCGATAATAGCACATCCCCCCGCGGCTTGTCAACGATTTTATGATAACTTTTTTGATTTTTTGAAAATTTTTTTCGCGCTTGAAAAGAAAAAAACGGCACAAACTTGTATCATGAAAAAACTCTGCGCCTTTTTCCTGCTTGCCGCGCTCATCGCCATGCCCGCGCCCCTTTTCTTACGCGCACACGCGCAGGGCGCGCGGGAGATCTTTCTCTCCTTCGACGACGGCCCGACCGATTCGGTGACGCCGCTCATCCTGGACACCCTGCTCGAAAAGGGCGTCAGGGCGACCTTTTTCGTCATCGGCAGGCAGATACGCGGGCGGGAAGAGATCTTGCGGCGCATAGACGGCGAAGGGCACGCGCTCGGCATCCACTCCTACACCCACCGCTACAAAGAGATCTACCGAAGCGAAGAGGCGCTGCTGCAAGACATCGCGCGCTGCCGCGCCGCCATACGCAGGGTCCTGCCCTCCTTTTCGGCAAAGATCTACCGCTTCCCGGGAGGGTCCTTCCTCTGCCCCCGATACAGAGAAACGGTACAGAGGGCGGGCTATACCTATTACGACTGGAACGCCGCCTCGGGCGACGGAGAAGGGCGCTTTTCAGCAAGCGAACTCTATGAGCGCTCCCTTGCGACCGCCCGCGGCAAGGCGCGCGTCGTCCTCCTCATGCACGACGGCGTCGGCTGCGGGGAAACGGCAAAAGCGCTGCCCGCCGTCATCGACGCGTTCCTGCAAAGCGGCTACGCCTTCAAAACGCTGCCGCCGCAACCAAAAAGGAATGAGCCCTCCTGACAGGCTCATTCCCGGACGGTGCGATGAAATTTTGTCAGAACTTTGAGATCCGCCGCAAAGACTCGAAGCGCCGCCAAGGTTTCCGCCGCGCTCAGCCGTTGAGACGGAGGGTGCCGCGCAGTTCGTTGACGTCGGCAATGCCGTGCGCGTCCAGCCATTCGTTCATGCCCGCGACGATCTTCGGCATGGCGAGCGTATCGGTAAAGTTGGCGGTACCCACCTGCACCGCCGCCGCGCCCGCGATGATAAATTCGAGCGCGTCTTCCGCGGTGACGATCCCGCCCATCCCCATGACGGGAATATCGACGGCGGAACACACCTCCCAGACCATGCGGACCGCAATCGGTTTGATACCCGCGCCCGAAACGCCGCCCGTATTGTTGGCGAGAAGGGGGCGACGTTTTTCGATGTCGATGACCATGCCCGTCAGCGTGTTGATGAGGGAAAGCGCATCCGCGCCCCCTTCCTGCGCGGCGAGCGCGTTGACGGCAATACTCTCCACATTGGGCGAAAGTTTGACCATGAGGGGGGTCTTCTTCAAGGCGGATTTAGCCGCCTTTGTCACCTCTTTCACGCTCTCGGGGCGGATACCGAACGCCATGCCGCCGCACTTGACGTTGGGGCAGGAAATATTCAGTTCGATAAGGTCGGCTTTGCCGTCGAGGCGGGCGCAGATCCCCGCATAATCGTCGAGCGTCCTGCCCGCGACATTGGCGATGACGGCGATCTTTTTGCTCTTCAAAAAGCCGAGGTCCTCTTCCAAAAACACATCCACGCCCGGATTTTGCAGCCCGACCGCATTGAGGATGACCGACCGCCCTTCCGCAATGCGGGGCGTGGGATTGCCGAGGCGGGGTTCGAGGGTGAGCCCTTTCGTACTGACGCCGCCCAAAACGCCGATATCGAAGATCTCGTTAAATTCTTTTCCGAAACCGAAGGTACCGCTCGCCGCAACGACCGGATTTTTCAGCGTGACGCCGCAAAAATCGACTTTCAGCTCCGCCATCAGAAATCCACCTCCCCGATCTCAAACACGGGCCCGTCTTTGCAGACCCGCACATTCTCTTCTTTGCCGCTCTTTTTGCATACGCAGACGAGGCAGGCGCCGATGCCGCAGCCCATGCGCTCTTCCAAAGAGACATAGCACGGCACGTCCATCCCCCGCTCCGCAAGCCCCGTTTTGAGCGCGCGCAGCATGGGAAGCGGCCCGCACGCGAGGATGCGCTCGGGCGCAGCTTTTTCCGCCCCCGCAAAAAACGCCTCTACCGCGTTCGCCTTCCTGCCGAAGGAACCGTCGTCCGTGACGATCTCGGCGCTTTCGGAAAGGGAAGCAAACCCGTCCGCAAGGCAGACGGCGCCCTTGTTCCTGAACCCGATAAAGGAGAAAAATTTTTTGCCTTTGCCCTCATACTCTTTGAGGACGGAATACATGGGGAACACCCCGACTCCGCCGCCGATGAGGGCGACCCGCTCCGCGCCTTCAAGCGAAAAGCCGTTGCCGAGCGGCAGGGCGCAGGAGAGGAGATCCCCCGCTTTCTTTGCGCTCATAAGGCGGGTGCCTTCGCCTTTGATTTGATAACAGATCGTGACGGTGTCCTCCGTATATTCGCAGATCGCGATCGGGCGGCGCAGAAGGTGCGCCCCGTCGCCCACGGAGATATTGACGAATTTGCCGCAGGCAAGCCCTTCCGCTTTCTCGGGCAGGGCGAATCTCATCCTGTATACGCCCGCGGCAAGCGGCGCGTTTTCCAAAATCTTAACGGTGAGTTCTTTCATCCTTTTTTACCAATTTTTATCCGTTTATGTGTGACATAGTACATGACAAAACCGCTATTTAATCGAAAATCGCGCGGTTTAAGTCGGCTTTCATGTCTTCACACGCCTTGCGCGCCGCTTCGTCAAACGCCATCCCTTTGTACTTATCCTGCCGATAGGCACAGAGGATCCCGCGGGAAGAGTTGACGATGCCGCCCCTGCCGTTTTGGTCGAAGCACACTTTCAGATCGTCCGCCGTACCGCCCGGCGCGCCGTAGCCGGGGATGAGAAAGAAGGTATGCGGCATTTCTTTGCGCAAGATCGCCGCCTGCACGGGATGGGTCGCCCCGACGACCGCGCCGACGTCCGAATAACCGTATTTTCCGATGCAGCCGCTGCCCCATCCTTCGACGAGGGAGCCCATATATTCGTAGACGGTCTTGCCGTTTTCCAGCTTCATGTCCTGCAATTCGCCGCTCGATTTGTTGGACGTTTTGACGAGGACGAAGATCCCCTTGTCCCTTTTCTCCATCCAGGAAAGGAAGGGTTTGATCCCGTCCGAACCGAGATAGCCGTTGACGGTGAGAAAATCGGAATCGAAAGCGGAAAAACGCTCCTCGCCCACAGCCGTCTCGCCGAGATACGCCTTCGCGTAGCATTCCGCCGTCGCGCCGATGTCGTTGCGCTTGGCGTCCGTCATGACGATCAGCCCCGCCTCCTTCGCACAGCGCACCGTCTGCGCAAAGGCGCGCATCCCCTCGACGCCGTACATCTCGTAGTAAGCGATCTGCACTTTGACCGCGGGGACGATGTCCTTCACCGCATCGACGATCTTTTTATTGAAAGAGACGACCGCCTCCGCCGCGCCCGCAGCGTCCTTGACGCCCGCGCGCATATCCTCGGGCAGATAATCAAAACTCGTATCCAGCCCGACGACGGTCGGGTTTTGCAGCCGTTCGATTTTTTCTATCAGTTTATCGATCATGTTACACCTCAATATTTTGCGCCGTATTCTTCAAGATACGCCAGAATGGCGGGAACGTGCTCCTTCCCTTCGATGACGCCGTCCTCAAGCGCGCGGATAATGTCGCGGATGGTGACGATGGAATAGACTTTGACCCCTTCCTGCGAATATGCCTGCTGCACGGCGGACTCTTCGCTGCCCAGCGCCTTTTCCATGCGATCGACCGTGATGACCATGGCGACGACGTCGACGTCCGCCGCGCCGCGCAGTTTCGGCAGCACCTCTTTGAGCGCCTTGCCGCTGGTCATGACGTCCTCGATGATGGCGATCTTTTCCTTGTCTTCAGGCTGCTTGCCGACGAACATCCCGCCCTCGCCGTGGTCTTTGACCTCTTTCCTGTCAAAGCAGAAATTGACGTCGATACCGTATTTTTCATAGAGCGCGACCGCCGCGGAAAGGGCGAGCGGCACCCCCTTATAGGCGGGCCCGAAGAGGGTGTCCGCCTCGATCTTGTTTTCCGCGATGCAATCGGCATAGAATTCGCCGAGGCGCTTGATCTGCGAACCTTTCTTATATTCGCCCGCATTGAGAAAATAGGGCGCGATCCTGCCGCTCTTCAATTTGAAGGTGCCGAATTTCAGCACGCCGCAATCCGCCAAAAAGCGGATAAACTCCTCTTTATAGGTCATTTTTAACTCCTTATGTCAGGCATAGTACCTGATTTTTCTTAAATTTTTATGATTTACGCGCGAAATTTTACTTCTCCGTCGACAATCGTGCAGCAGACCTTGCCGTACACTTGCATCCCGTCAAAGGGAGTGTTCTTGCCTTTGGAGACAAATTTATTGCTGTCGATCGTGAACTTTTCGTTCAGGTCCGCGATCATGAGATCCGCCGTCTCCCCTTCCGCGATCCTGCCGCCTTCCAGGGAGAGGATGCGCGCGGGCGCCGCGCTCATCTTTTCCGCAAGCTCGCAAAGCCCCATGACGCCGCCGCGGACGAGATAGGTATAGGAAAGCGGGAAAGAGGTCTCGATGCCGCTGATACCGAACGCCGCAAGATTGTATTCGACGTTCTTTTCATCTTCATGGTGCGGCGCATGGTCTGTGACGATACAGTCGAGCGTGCCGTCTTTGAGCCCCGCCTTGATCGCCTCCACGTCCTCCGCCTCGCGGATGGGCGGGTTGACTTTGGTGTTCGCGTCGAAAGATGTGATGACGTCGTCCGTAAGGGTAAAGTAATGCGGGCAGGTCTCTGCCGTCACGCGCACGCCGCGCGCCTTCGCCTCGCGCAGAAGCTGCACGCCCCCTTTCGTGGAGACATGGCAGATATGCACGCGCTTATTGAGGGTCTCCGCGAGAATGATCTCGCGCGAGAGCATGATCTCTTCCGCCGCGCGCGGGATGCCTTTGAGCCCCGCGAGCGTGCTGTTGTATCCTTCGTTGACGACGCCGCCGTCCACGAGGTCTTTGTCTTCGCAATGCGAGAGGCAGATGAGCCCGAAATCGGAGGCATATTCCATGGCAAGGCGCATGATCCGCGCGTTCATGACGGGCTTGCCGTCGTCGCTGACGGCGACCGCGCCCGCCTCCTTCATCTTGCCCATCTCCGCGAGCGTCTCCCCTTTTTCGCCTTTCGTGATCGCGCCGATCGGATGCACTTTGCAGAGCCCCGTTTGCTTCGCGCGCGCGGCGATATAGCCGACGACGGCGGCGTTGTCGCAGACGGGATCAGTGTTGGGCATACAGCAGATCTGCGTAAATCCGCCCGCCACTGCCGCCGCACTGCCGCTGGCGATGTCTTCTTTATATTCAAATCCGGGCTCGCGCAGATGGACGTGCATATCGATGAGCCCCGGGAACACCGTCTTGCCCTTCGCGTCTATCTTCTCCGCGCCTTCCGCCCGTAAATTTTTGCCGATCTTTGCGATCTTGCCCCCCGCAACGAGGATATCCGCCTTTTCTACGCGGTCCGCAAAGACGACGTCGCCGCCGCAGATGAGAAGTTCAGCCATTGTTTTCATTCCCTCCCTGTTTATTTTTGCAAAGCAGGAACAGCAGCGCCATCCTGACCGCAACGCCGTTCAGAACCTGCTCGTTGATGAGGCTGTTTGCCCCGTCGATGACGTCGGAGGTAAACTCCACGCCGCGGTTGACGGGCCCCGGGTGCATGACGATGCAGTCCTTGTCCGCAAATTTGAGATGTTCTTTTGAAACGCCGTAAAATTTATCGTATTCGGAAAGGGACGGGAAGAGCCCGCCGTGCATACGCTCCAGCTGGATGCGCAGCCCCATGACCACATTCGCGCCCCTGAGAGCCTCTTCCCGCGAGGAAGCGATCTTTGCTCCCATCCGTTCAATGCCCTGCGGCATGAGGGTGGCGGGCGAATACATCGTCACTTCCGCCCCGAGCTTGGTGAGCCCGAAAAGGTTGCTCTTGGCGACGCGGGAATGCTTGATATCGCCGAGGATGGCAACTTTTAAGCCGCGGAACGAGCCGAATTTTTCCCGCATGGTATAAAAGTCGAGCAGCGCCTGCGTCGGGTGTTCGTTCATGCCGTCGCCGCCGTTGATGACGGAAGCGCGGACATTTTTCGCGAGCAGGCGGGGCGCGCCGCCCATCGGATGGCGGATGACGATGACGTCGTTTTTCATCGCGTCCAGCGTCCTGCCCGTATCGATGAGCGTCTCCCCCTTTTGCACGGAGCTGGAAGAAGCGGAGATGTTGACCGTGCCCGCACCCAGATACTTTGCCGCCAGCTCGAACGAGCAGCGGGTGCGCGTGCTGTTTTCATAAAAGAGGGTCGTGACCGTGCGCCCCTGCAGATGCGGCAGTTTTTTCAGATTCTGCGTGAGCAGTTTCTTCATACCCACCGCTGTATCGAGGATGAGGGTGATGTCCTCGGCGGATGTCTCGTACAGTCCGAGCAGATCCTTTCCCAACATAGATATACCTCTCTTGTAAATTTAAGACTTTTGGATACGGCGGATGGCGAGGGAATCCTCCCCTTCGATCTCGGCAAGTTTCACGTCGATGATCTCATCCGAAGAAGCGGGGATATTTTTGCCGACGAAATCGGCGCAGACGGGCATTTCCCTGCCGCCGCGGTCGACGAGCACCAAAAGGCGCACGCAGGCGGGCCTGCCGAGGTCAAAGATCGCCTCGATCGCCGCTCTGACGGTGCGTCCGGTATGCAGCACGTCGTCGCAGAGGACGACGTTTTTCCCGTCCACCGAAAAGGGCGGGCGGTTGACGCTCGCTTCGGGAACGAAATAGCCGCTGACCAGATCGTCCCTGTACATACCGATGTCGATCCCTTCGACGGGGATCTGCACGCCGTAAGATTTGCCGATGAGCGCCGCAATGCGGCGGGCGACGATCTCTCCCCGCCTTTTGACGCCGAAAAGACACATACCGTCCGTGCCCTTGTTCTTTTCGACGACTTCATGCGAAAGCCGCGTCAGCGTCCTGCCGATGGCGGCCCCGTCCATCAGGATCCGGCCCTTGTCCATATATGCGCCTCCATAAAAAAACATCCGCGCGGAGAATGCGCGGATGTACGTTCAAACAAACAAAAAAGAGCAGATCCCTTGCCGGCACCGAGGCCCTTTTTTGCGGTAAACAAGACAATGTTTTTCCCTTCAGTTGCCCGAACGCGACTTCGCGGTATCTCCGTACCGTTTCGTTAAAGCCGTGTATACCTATATTTTACCACAAGGCGGGCGCAAAGTAAAGCGGATGAAAAATTTTATCCGCAAATTTCGGTCAGCAAATTTCAGCGAGGCGGAAGGAAAGAAGGTCGCAGGAAGTCAGGATATACTCGACGCCGCCGCGGACGGTGCGCATGGGATAGGCGCCCGCCGTCCTATGAAGATGCCCGTAGACCACTTTATCGGCGCCGTTCTTTTCAAAAAGTTCTGTAAAAAGGTTGCTCTCCTTCTGCGCGTTGAAGGGCGGGTAATGGATCATGCAGACCAGCTTGTCCCCTTCACGCCTCTGCTTTTGCACGCAGGCGAACGCGAGGCGGAACCGTTCCGCCTCCCGCTCGTACAGCTTTCTGTCCGCCTCCGTAAAATCCGCGCTCCCGGGGCACGCCCAGCCGCGCGAGCCGCATACGACGAGCCCGTCGAAACGGACGCAGTCGTTCTGCAAAAAATAAAAGCTCCCGTCGGGCGCGCTGCGCCGCAGCGCCGTGATGCCCGACCACCAGAAATCGTGGTTGCCGCGGATAAACACCTTTTTGCCGGGAAGCCCCGCCAGCGCCCTTAAATCGGGCAGCGCGTTTTCGAGCGTCATCGCCCAGCTGATGTCGCCCGCGATGAGGACGACGTCCTCTTCCCCCACCCGCTCACGCCAATCGGCTTTGATCTTTTCGAGATGACCGCTCCAATTCCCGCCGAAAATATCCATCGGTTTATCCTGATTCCCGGGAAGATGAAGATCGCTGACGGCGAAAACTTTCATGGCGTGCCTACCTGCATTTTTCCTTTATTTTACCATAAAGCGCGCCTATTTGAAAGCGTTTGCGCCCCGCACGGGCACATTTTCACCCCGCTCCCTGCGAAAAATCAGGTTTTCCATGTCGCAAAGGGCAAAAATTTCGCGGCAGCAATCGCAAAGCCCGCCGTGCGAGGCGGCGCCGCAGACCGGGCAGCGCCCCGTCTCTTTCTCCTGTTCTTGTTGCATATGACCTCCCGATCCGCCCGCAGGCGGCGTTTTTCAAAGCCGCAGCTTTTCCGCCCGCGGGCGCAGAACCTTTTCATTTTCAAAGCCGCGGCGCTTCCGCCCGCGGGCGCGCACTTCTCCTTTTTTAAATCGCAAACTTTTTTGATCTTCCCTTCGGCAAAGAAAAAAGCCGATATCCGCAAATACCGGCTTTCCCGTCAGGCGTTCACTTGCCGCAGCCCGAACCGCAGCCCGGACCGCAGCCGGACGATCCGCCGCAGTTGCCCTGCGGGTAGAGAGGCAGTTCAAAAAATCCCGCGCACACCTCCTGCGTGTATTCCTGCGCAGGCGGAATGGCGCAATACCCGTAAGAGGGCAGCAAAAGGTCGACGTTGATGATGATCTTCAGGATCGCCGTGATACAGGCGTCCACCGTAAAGGTGTTGTTCTCCGCATTGAAACTCCCCTCGGGCGCAACGGCGCTCACCACGCACTGCACTTCATACGGCATGATGGAAGGCTGCGGCACGAAGAGGATGACGTCTTCGTTGACGGAGATGGTCGCGTCCGCCTTGCCTTCGGTACCGTTCGCATCGGTATAGACCACCTCGACGGGAATATCGATGGCGGCCTGCACGCGCGCGCAATTCGCCCTGTCGGGGAGGCGGTCCACCTGAAAAGCGGTCACCTGCCCCGCGGATGAGGTGCTGCGGGCGCTGATAAAGGTCAAAGGATATGTAGGGTTCGCGGGGACGGGGTCGGTGATGGTGAGCGTGATCCCGTCCGTCTGCCCCTGACGGATGCAGGCGTCGAACACGCGCTGCGCCTGTATGCAGACTTTTTCATTCAGACCGCTGAGCGGGTTCCCGTTGATGGGCCCGGGACATTTGTCCGTCTGAAAGTTAGAATAAAAGGACATTTTTAACCTCCGGATGTTTAAAATTCAGTCAAAAGGCCTCCGTCCGGCCTTCTATTCCAATATATGAACGCCCGCCCGCCATTGTTACTTTTCCCTGCCGACGAGGACGTATTGCCCCGGATACAGGCGCTCCCCGTTCAAGCGGACGAACGCCGCCTCTTCCATGCCGTATTTTTTGCATACCGAAGCGAGCGTATCCCCCGCAAGAACGCAGACGGAGACATATCCTTCGGGCGGAAAGGCGATCATCTGTCCCTCTTCGGGCGGCCGCGTGAACCCGTTGAGCCTGGCGACGGCGAGCGCCGGAAGCCCGCGCGCCGCACAGACGCCTTCAAAGTATTCCCCTTTTTCCAGCCTGTAAATGCCGAAGGGATTGTTTTCTTCCTGCAATTTCATACACCTCTATCCTATGCCGCGGCGGAGCGGGTATATGCCTGCCCGAAGAAAAAGGCGGCGGTGCGAAAAAAAGGCGGCGCAGCCATATGACTGTCCGAAGAAAAAGGCGGCGGCGCCTTTCCGCATATCGGCGCATACGCGCCGATATAATAAAATGTGACATTTTGCGCGGCAACGGCGCAAGATGCGACCTTTTTTCTTTCTGAGAGGGCGAACTTGAACGCGCAAAACCTTTACCGCACGGCGGCATATGTGACCGTATTTTCCGTAGCCGAAAAATTTTTCGGCTTCCTCTACCGCATCATCCTTTCCAGAACGCTCGGCGCCGAAGGGATGGGGCTGTATCAGCTCGCCCTGTCGGTGTTTGCCGTGCTCGTCACCGCGACCTCTTCGGGCATCCCGCTGACCGTTTCCCGCCTCATCACAAAGCACCGCACCCGCGGCAACAAACGGGCGGAACACGCCACCGTCACCGCGGCACTCCTTTCGGTGCTCGCCTTTTCCCTGCCCGTATTCTGTCTTCTCTTTTTCGGGCACGATCTCTTCGACTTCCTCTTTGCCGACCCGCGCTGCATGGCGCTGCTCATGATCCTTCTGCCCGCGCTCACCTTCAACTCCGTCTATTCCGTCCTGCGCGGCGCGCTCTGGGGCAATAAAAAATTCTTGCCCTACTGCGTGATCGATCTCGTCGAAGAACTCACCATGATCGCGGCGGGCGCCCTCCTCGTGACGCACATGACGAGCGTCTTTGACGGCGCGAAGCGCATCGCCTTCGCCATCGTCTTTTCCTATTTCATTTCCTTTTCCCTCTCCCTCGTCTACTATTTCGCCAAAGGCGGAAAACTCTCCGACCCTTCCCGCCAGCTAAAGCCCCTCCTTTCTTCCGCGCTCCCCATCACGGGGATGCGCACTTCTTCCGCTCTCATCAACACGGCGATCTCCCTCATCCTGCCCGCAAGGCTGACCGCCGCGGGCATGACTTCTTCCGAAGCGATGCAGGGCATCGGCGTCGTCATGGGCATGAGTATGCCCGTTCTCTCCATCCCTGCCACGCTCATCGGCTCCCTCTCCCTCGTCATGGTCCCCGAACTTGCCGAAAATTTTTACCGCGGCAACGACAAAAAGCTCAAAGACAATATAGAAAAGGCGATCCGCATCACCTGCCTGATCGCCTGCGCGCTCATCCCCGTCCTCTTTGCCCTCGGCAAGGACCTCGGCGTCCTGCTCTTTGACAGCCGTGCGTGCGGCGAGATCATCCGCAACTGCTGCCTCATGCTCCTGCCGATGAGCCTGAATATGATCTCGTCGAGCATTTTAAATTCGATCGGCTGCGAAAAACAGGTCTGCGCCCACTTTTTCGCGGGAGCGGCGGCGACCCTTCTTTGCACCTGGTTCCTGCCCGCCTATATCGGCGTATACGCCCAGATCGTCGGCGGAGCGGCGGCCTCAATCATCTGCGCCGCGCTCGGGCTCAGGCTCATTTCCAAAAAGAGCAAAGAAAAAGTGCGCTTTTGCAAGCACACTCTCTTATCTGCGGCAAGCATCTTGCCCGCGGCAGCGCTGGGTATGATGCTGCGCAATGTATTCGCTTCCGTTTTGCCCCTCTTCCCCGCCATCGTCATGACGGGCGCCATCCTTGCGGGGGCGGAACTTTTATTCCTCTTTGCGCTCGGGCTCGCCGAACCGCGCTGGGCAAAACTGCTCCTCAGGAGATCTTGAAGCGGCAACCCGTCTTTTTCAGTGCGCCCGCTATGAGCATACTGACCGCCGCATTGACCGCCATGACGATCGACTGCAAAGGAAGGCGCGCGAGCATATAGGAAAAATAGCTCACCGAACGCGCCGCCATCAGATAGAGCCCCAACGTATTGAGCCCGCAGGTGCAGACGGCAAAGCAGAGCACAAAACTCAGCGCCGCCTTCAGATAGAGGTTGGCGCGGACATGGGTCATGACCAGCCCCGGGATCAGCCCGAGCATCGCCGTGCCGAGCCCGATGACGGGATTGGGCGCGTACCCGGAAAACAGGCAGCCGATCAGATCGCCCACGAACATGACGGTAAACCCGCCGATCGGGCCGAACAGCCCGCCCGCAAAAAATCCCGCCGTCGCCGTGAACGAAAGTTTGAGGACGGGCGGAATGTCGAGCGAGATCGCATTCACCGCCACGGCGATGGCCGCAAATACGGCGAGATAGGCGATCTTCTTTCCCGAGGAAAGGGCTACGAACGCTTTTGTAAACATAGAAAAAAACCTCCCCGAAATTGAGAGGTCCGATGGAAAAGAGGCGCACCACGAAAGGCGGCTCATCCTTGCAACGGACGCGCGTCGGCACCGCAGGGATCTTTCCCTTTCGTTTGCGAACAACGTCCCGTTTCGCAACACTTAACGCGCCTCGGCTACTCTGCATTTGTATCTTTATTATAGCGCATCCCGCCCCCTTTGGCAAGCATCTGCGCGCCGCGAAGCAAAAATATTTTCCCGCCGAAAAAAGGAAAGAGCCGCATTCCTAAAAAACGGGGGCGCGTTTGACGGGCGGATCGCCACAAAAAACCATGTATTGCGAAAACAGCGCGCGCCTTGGCGGGCATCCCGCAAAAAACGCCGCGCCCAGATGCGGGGGCGCATTTGACGGCACATACGCGGCAAGCGGCGCGGACGATACGCGGCAGGCGGCACAAGGCAGGTGGCGCAGCCGATACGCGGCAAACGGCGCGGGCGCAGCCTATACGCGGCAGGCGGCGCAAGCGATATGCGGCAAGCGGCACAAGGCAGGCGGCACGGGCAATACGCGGCAGGCGGCAAAACGGAATAATTTCCCCGCTCCGCCGCATACTTTGGGTATGGGACTTATCGTATTGCGGACGGCGATCATTTTCCTCGCCCTCTTTGCCGTCATGCGTCTGATGGGAAAAAGGCAGATCGGCGAAATGCAGCCCTTTGAACTGGTCATCACCCTGCTCATCGCAGAGCTTGCCTGCATCCCCATGGCGGACACTTCCATCCCCCTCCTGTACGGGGCGGCGTCCGTTCTGACCATATTTTTCCTGCATCAGCTCATGCTGATCGCCGACCTGAAATGCAAGGGACTCAAAAAAGTGATCGGCGGCAAGCCCGCCGTCGTCATCAACAAAAACGGCGTCGACATCACGCAGATGAAAAGGAACAACCTCGACATCACCGACCTCATAGAGTCGCTGCGCGGCGCGGGCTGCTTTTCCCTCGCGGACGTCGATTACGCGCTCTATGAAGCGAACGGAAATTTTTCCGCCATGCCCAAAGAAGCGAAAACAGGCGGAGCTTCCCTGCCCCTCGTCATCATCGAAGAGGGAAAATACAACCGCACGAACCTGGAAAAGTCGCATATCCCCGCCGCGTTTTTCGACGGGCTGCTCGCGCGGCAAAAGATCGGCAAACGCAAAAGAGTGTTTATCCTCACGGCGGACGGCGCGGGCAATATTTATCTGCAATGCTACGGCGAAAAATACCGCACCTTCCGCACGCAGCTGCCGGAGGGCGCAGGATGGTAAAGACGCTCCTTTCCCTCCTTTTTTCGGCGCTCCTGCTCGCGGGCGCCGCCGTAGGAGAATACTTTTTTGTCAAGACGCGCTTTCAGAAAATGGACGCCGCCCTCTTAGTTCTCGAAGAAAAGACGCTCGCCCGCCGCGCCTCGGCGGATGACGGAGAGGCGGTCAAAGCGCTTTGGGACAGCGAAAAAAGCAAGCTGCACATCGTCATCCCGCATAACGACATCTCCTACATCGACTATTGGCTGAGCGAGGCGATCGGGTATCTGGAAACAGAAAATTACGAACACGCCCTCAGCAAGATCCGCGTGCTCGTCAATATATGCCGCCAGCTGCCCAGAACATATACCGTCGACTTTGAAAACGTTTTTTAACGGTTTATGTCTGGCATAGTACTGTTTATTTTTGAAAAATCACCCGCTTTATGGCAAACGCGCGCGCTTTTTTGAAAAGCGCGCGCGTTTTTCTCATTCGCCGCGGCAGAGCATTTTTTGCAGGAATCTGCCCGTATAGCTCTCCTTGCAGGCGGCGATCGCTTCGGGCGGGCCGACCGCCACGATCTCGCCGCCGCCGTCGCCCCCCTCTTTCCCGAGGTCGACGACCCAATCGGCGACCTTGATGACGTCGAGATTGTGTTCGATGACGACGACCGTATTGCCCGCTGCCTTCAGCTTCTGTAGGACCTGGATCAGCTTGTCGACGTCGTAGCTATGAAGCCCCGTCGTCGGCTCGTCGAGGATATAACAGGTGCGCCCCGTCGAGCGTTTGGAAAGTTCCGTCGCGAGCTTGACGCGCTGCGCTTCCCCGCCCGAAAGGGTCGTCGCGCTCTGCCCGAGCTTGATATAGCCGAGCCCGACGTCGTTGATGGTCTTGAGCTTATTGTACACGGAAGGCACGGGGCGGAAAAATTCACACGCCTCCTCGATCGTCATATCCAGAACTTCGGCGATATTTTTCCCTTTATAATGCACCTCGAGTGTCTCGCGGTTGTAGCGCTTGCCGCCGCACACTTCGCAGGGAACGAAGATGTCCGGCAAAAAGTGCATTTCGATCTTGATGATGCCGTCGCCGTAGCAATGCTCGCATCTGCCGCCCGAAACGTTGAAGGAAAAGCGCCCCGCCTTGTATCCCCGCTCGCGCGCGTCGGGCGTGGCGGCAAACAGTTCGCGGATCAACCCGAAAACGCCCGTATAGGTGGCGGGATTGCTGCGCGGCGTCCTGCCGATGGGCGACTGATCGATGGCGATCACCTTGTCGAAATACTCCAGCCCCTCGCAGCCGTCGCTTTTGCCGAGCGGCAGATGGGCGCCGTTGAGCTCGTTCGCCATGATCGGATAGACGATCTCGTTGATAAGCGAGCTCTTGCCCGAGCCCGATACGCCCGTGACGGCGGTAAACAGCCCTACGGGCAGCTGCACGTCGATCCCCTTCAGATTGTTCTGGCGGCAGTTTTTGACCTTGAACCATCTGCCGTCCGGCGCCTGCCTGACGGCGGGCACTTCGATCTTGCGCCTGCCCGCAAGGTAATCGCCCGTGATGGAAGCGGGGCAGCGCATGATGTCCTCGGGGGCGCCCGCAGCCACCACTTCTCCCCCGTGCACGCCCGCCTTGGGACCGATGTCGATGATATAATCGGCCGCCCGCATGGTGTCCTCGTCGTGTTCGACGACGATGAGGGTATTGCCGAGATCGCGAAGGTTTTTCAAAGTCGCGAGCAGTTTTTCGTTGTCCCGCTGGTGCAGCCCGATGCTCGGCTCGTCGAGGATATAGAGGACGCCCGTAAGCCCGCTGCCGATCTGCGTGGCGAGGCGGATGCGCTGCGCCTCCCCGCCCGAAAGGGTGCCCGCGCTGCGCGAAAGGTTCAGATAGGCGAGCCCGACGTTGCGCAGGAAATTGAGCCGCGCCTTGATCTCTTTGAGGATAAGGTCGGCGATCATGTGCTCGGTCTTGGTAAGTTCCAGCCCCTCAAAAAAGGCGTACAGTTCTTCCACCGACATTTCGCAAAGCTCGGCGATGTTTTTGCCGCCGATATAGACGGAGAGCGCCTCCTTTTTCAGCCGCTTTCCGCCGCAGGCGGGACAGGGAAGGTCGGTGATATAGCGCTCGATCTCCCCTTTCACCCCTTCGCTCTCGGTATTCTGATAGCGGCGGGTGAGGGAATTGACGAAGCCTTCCCAGGCGATCTTATATGTGCCGTGGAAATTATAGGCGTCATATTGCATATCGATCTTCTCCCCGCCCGAACCGTACATGAGGATGTCGTACTGTTCTTTCGGAAGTTCGCGCACGGGAATATCCATATCGATGCCGTAATGTTTGGCGACCGCCTCGACGTACATATTGTTCGTCTTCTGGCTATCCAAAAACCATCCGCCCACCTTGATGGCGCCCTCGCGGAGGGTCTTGCTCTTGTCGGGACAGATGAGCGCCTCGTCGACGATCTGCTTGAAGCCCAGCCCCGAGCATTCGGGGCAGGCGCCGATGGGCGTATTGAAGGAAAAGAGGCGCGGTTCGATCTCTTCGATGTTGATGCCGCAGTCGGGGCAGGCGTATTTGGTGGAATACAGCTCTTCTTTTCCCTCACAGTCGATGACGACCAGCCCGTCCGCAAGGCGGAGGGCGTTTTCGAGGCTGTCGCTCAGCCGCTTGCGGATCCCTTCCTTGACGACGAGCCTGTCGACGACGACGCTGATGTTGTGCTTGTTGTTCTTTTCCAGCCGTATCTCTTCCTGCAAATCGTAGACGATGCCGTCGATCTTGACCCTGCCGTACCCGCTCTTGCGGAAAGATTCGAGCTCCTTGACGTACTCCCCTTTTCTGCCGCGCACGACGGGCGCGTTGACGAGGATCTTGCTCCCCTCGGGCATGGCAAGCACCTTGTCGGCAATTTCGTCCACCGTCTGGCGGCGGATCTCTTTGCCGCACTTCGGACAGTGCGGGATACCGACGCGCGCGAACAAAAGGCGCATATAATCGTAAATTTCCGTGACCGTGCCCACCGTCGAGCGGGGGTTGTGCGAAGTCGTCTTCTGGTCGATGGAAATGGCGGGAGAAAGCCCGTCGATGGACTCCACGTCCGGCTTTTCCATCTGCCCCAAAAACTGGCGGGCATACGAAGAGAGGCTCTCCACATAGCGGCGCTGCCCTTCGGCAAAGATGGTATCAAAGGCGAGCGTGGATTTTCCGCTGCCCGAAAGCCCCGTAAAGACGACCAGCTTGTCCCGAGGGATATGCACGTCGATATTTTTTAAGTTGTTCTCTTTCGCGCCCTTTACAAAAATTTCGTCTTTCATGGCTTACCTTTGCTTTCCGTATTCTCTTATTTTCCGCCCCTACCTCTTTAAGAGCCTGCGCTTCAGCAGGCTGATCGTGTCGCGTATCTCGATCGCCTTCTCGAAATCCAGTTGATTGGAAGCGACCTTCATGAGCGCCTTGAGCTTTTCGATCTCCGCGGGGATCTCCTCCAAAGAGATCTTCTCCGCGGGAAGTTTTTTCTGTTTTTCCGTGACGGCGAGGGTGCTTTTCACCTCTTTGACGATGGTCTTGGGCACGATGCCGTGCGCTTTGTTGTACGCTTCCTGCACCTTGCGCCGCCGCTCGGTCTCGTCGATGGCGCGGCGCATACTGCCCGTGACCGTATCTGCATACATGATGACCCTGCCGTCCGCGTTGCGCGCGGCGCGGCCGATCGTCTGGATGAGAGAGGTATCGCTGCGCAAAAAACCCTCTTTATCCGCGTCCAGAATGGCGACCAGCTTAACTTCGGGCATATCCAGCCCTTCGCGCAGCAGATTGATGCCGCAAAGGACGTCAAAATCGCCCGCGCGCAGCCCGTTGACGATGTCGATGCGTTCAAGCGTATCGATGTCGCTGTGCATATAGCGCACTTTGACGCCGCTCTCTTTGAGAAAATCGGTCAAACTCTCCGCCATGCGCTTAGTGAGCGTCGTGATGAGGATGCGCCCGTTCTGCGCCGTAACCTCTCTGATCTCCCCTAAAAGATCGTCGATCTGCCCCTTCACGGGCCGCACTTCGACTTTCGGGTCAAGAAGCCCCGTCGGGCGGATGATCTGCTCGGCGATCTGCCCCGCCTCTTTGAGTTCGTATTCGGCGGGCGTCGCCGAGACGCAGATGAGCTGAGGCACGCGCGCATCAAATTCCTCAAAAGTGAGCGGCCTGTTGTCGTATGCCGACTGCATACGGAAGCCGTAATTGACGAGATTGGTCTTGCGCGACAGATCCC
>CALWCR010000102.1 GCA_944376445.1 uncultured Clostridia bacterium
GTAGAAGATCTATTGCATGAGGGAAGAGCAGTCGTATTTTGACTTGTCGAAGTTTTTCAAAAAATTGCCCTTGCCGTCGTGCAGGCGCACGGCTCCGTAGACATAGGGGTGTCCGAGCAGACGGAAGCCTTCCTCGATGACCCGCTCTATCGAATCCTCGCGCGCATGGTCTATGGTGTAAAGTTCGCTAAAACTGCTGCCCGCGCTCACATATGCCGTGCGGCCGCGGTAGACCGTTTCATGCCAAGCGCCGTTTGTGGCGCGGTAAACGAGCATATCTCCCTTGTCCAAAGTGCCGAGTGAGGAATACCCCGTCCCCGCACCGCTGCGGATATTGAGCCCGTTCGTCTTGGCGCGTATATAGGTGCTGCCGCGCTTTTTTTCTTCCTCATCTTCCTCGGGAGGCGGAAGCTCCTCGGGAGGAGAAGGCGTTTCGCTTTCGGGCGGGGCGGGCTCGCCGTCTGCGGGCGGAAGCGCTTCGGGCGGAAAAACGGGTCCCTCTTCTTCGGGGATAGGGGCGACGATCTCTTGATCTGCAGAGAGAGCGCCCGTCATAAAGTATCCGAAAAATCCGACCGCAGAGAGTGCTGCGGCGAGGATCAGTGCCATGATCTGTACGCTTAAATTTTTCATATCTCAAACCTCCGCGTCATAGTTTAACGGGTGTCTGTGAAAAAATCAAGCAAAAAATTTTGTCACAAACGGTACAATTTACCGTTTATAAAGTACTATGTCACACATAAATCGTTAACTTGTAAGCATTTTCCTGTGCAGGCAGACATTGACTTTTGTTTTGCTTTCCGCTATAATAAAACAAGTACTTGTAAGGAGATATGGTATGCTCGCTGTATGGGTGATCCTTTCAATTGCCGCTCTGTTCGTTTTGCTGCTTGCGGCAAGCGCGCTCTTCGGGCTGTATGCCGCGCATAAACTTTTCGACCGCCGCTATAACGGCAATCCGCACGTCAAATATTTTACCGCGGACGATTTTGAGGAGCTGCACGCCGAGCCCGTCACGTTTTCCGCGCGCGGGCAGACGCTTTGCGGTTTTGTCTATTCGCGCGAAGGGGAAAAGCGCGCCTCCGTCATTTTTTCGCACGGCTTCGGCGCGGGGCATACCGCCTATACGACGGAGATCGACCGCCTCACCCGCGCGGGGTTTGCCGTGCTCGCCTTCGATAACGCCGCCTGCGTCGCAAGCGGCGGTAAGAGATTGGGTGGATTCGACGAAGGGGTCGCAGATCTCTTGGCGGCAGCGGAGTTTGCCAAAAGCCATCCCGCGCTCGCGCCGCTCAAAAAAGTTTTTGTCGGGCATTCCTGGGGCGGGTTCAGCGTCATGAACGCCTATCCGCGCTGCGAAGGTGTCTGCTGCGCGGTCGCCATGTGCGGCTTTATCGGCTCGGCGCAGATCGTCGCCGACACGGTTTTCAAGAGGCTTGCGCCTTTTCGCGCCGCGGCGGAGTGGGCGATCCGCCTGCGTTCCCGCCGTATTTTCCGCGAACACGCAAATTACCGCGCCGACGAAGCGCTCAAAGCGACGCGCAAACCGCTGCTTCTTTTATACGGCGAACAAGATACCGTCGTTCCTTATCGGAGCAACGGCAAAAAGCTGATCGCCGCCGCGCAAAACAACGCATATGTGCGCACGCGCGCCTTTGCCGGGAAGGGGCACAACGTCTATCTGACGGAAGAGGCGGAAAAGTATATGAACGAGACGTTTGCCGCCATCGCCCGCACCGCCAAAAAGGATAAAAGCGCCGCCGCGCGTATGTATGCTGAGGTGGATTACCGCGCCATGACGCGGGAGGACGACGCAGTCATGGACGAGATCGTCGCGTTTATCGGCGAAAATATCTGAATATCTTTTTCGGATCCGCGCTTTTTTTGGTAATGTGCGGATCTTTTGTTAAAAATTTTTAGAATTTTATAGAAATCAGTTGTCTTTTTTTACGGAAGGGAGTATAATGCACGCGATAGCTGAGGGATTTGATGAAAAAACGATCGGAGGAACACGGTTATGGAACTGAAAGAATTGCAGGAAAAGCTCGACGCCGAAAAGTGGCTCGCGAGCGAAAAGGCGGGCAAGGACGTCTGCGGCGAATTTGACTATTGCGCCAAATGCGACAAAGAAGCGCAGTATCCCTGCGCGGCAGCTTATACCGCTTTTGCCGCCGAAAAGACGGAAGCAAAATCTGCCGAAAAGGCGGAAGTAAAACCCGCGGCAAAGACGGAAGCAAAATCCGCGCAGAAAAAACCTGCTGCTAAGCGCAATTGCCGCAAAGCAAAATAATTTGCCGCTGTGAGGCACCGTAGAGAAAAAGGCGCGCCCTTCGCAAAATTGCGAAGGGCGCGTTTCTCGTTTTAACTGTCTTTGACTTTTGCATAAACCGGCGCGAGCCGTTTTTTAAGTCGCTATGCGTCGTTTGCACAAAGCCGCAGATTCTTTATGCCTTTTCAGCCTGCGGGGCGCCTTCGGGCAATTCGATCTTATCCGATACGCCGTAGGTCAGCTGCACAGATACGCTCATTTCCTGCATGGTGAGGGTGAAGGAAGTGATTTTGCTCTCTTCAAAGGTGAGCGTCATACTGAGGATGTTGCTTTCTTCGGGCGCGGCGGTAAAGGTGACGTCATCGCTGCGCTCCAAAAGATCGTAGCTGCCTTTGAGGAAGGTCTCAAACATGGCGATCGTTTTATAGTAGGGATCCTCGCCGCCTTCCTTATCATATTCGCTCCAGCCCGCCGCGGAGGCAAAGACCTTTTCATATGAAATAGACGGTGTAGCCGCTGTCTGCGGGCAGATAGACGAAATAGTAATCGTTGTTCTGCTCGCCGTCGAGGACGGTAGAAGAGCGGGCGATCATCCTGTCTTTTTCATCTATGATCTGAACGGTATTTTCCTGCACCGACTTGCTCCCGTCCTGCTCGATAGAAACGGTCGTTAGAGTATAGGAGAGGTTTTTGAAAAGTTCCGCGTCGAAGGCCTTTTCCCATTCTTCCTCGCTCATCTTGTCGGGGAGGGTCTTGTCGACGTCTGCCTCGGGCAGGGTGACGACGGTGCTGCCGACGTCGTAGATGGTGTAGCGGCAGGGTATCTCCATTTTTATGCCCTCCGCCTGCATGGAGATCGTCGTCTCGATGGCGCTGATGCGCCCCTCGTCAAAGACGATGCGGTTGTTTATGTAGTCTACATACATTCCGCCCATGTCGATACTGACGGACGCGGCGGTGTAGCTTCCGTCGGCAGAGAGGGCAAAATCATCGTAATAGGGCGCAAAGATGAGCGCCATCTCTTCCAAGACGCCGCCGCCGAAATGAGAGACCGCGTTTGTCTTGATCCACTTTTCGTCCTGCAATTTATAGGCGTAAAATTTGCCGTCGATCTCTTCCGAATACTGGTCGGTGCCCTCGGGCTGCGCCGCGTTGTCGAAATCTCTGCAAAAGACGAGGCTGCCGTTTTCGGTGGACTGATATTTGACGAGCATTTTGAAAGCGGAATAGGCGGGGTCGTCATTGATGAGTTCGCTTTCAAACGTATAGTTGGGCTTGCCGTCGGCGCCCGTATATGAGGAGATGTCGAAGGCCTTTTCCCATTCTTCCTCGCTCATCTTGTCGGGGAGGGTCTCGTCGACGTCTGCCTCGGGCAGGGTGACGACGGTGCTGCCGACGTCGCTAAAGGCGATCTCCAGCGTATAGCCGTTCGCGCGCACGCGGATGGATACGGGGTTTTTATCGCCGTCGAAGCGCACCGCGATCTCTTCTGCCACGATCGTTGTGCCAAAAACGGTCAGCGAAAAAATTTTTGCGGTATAGTCGCCGCTTTCTGCGTCGTAAGAAAAAGAGTAGTATTCATCCTGCAGCAGCAGGGTGAAGAACATGGCGGCGTCGTCGTTGACAGAGCCGACCGTAAACGTTGCGATGTTTTTGACCCAGTTTTCACCCGATTTGGTATAAGAAAACGCGTCGTCGCTTTCGATCTCATAAAAAGTGAGGAAGGGATTGTTATTCGGGTCGTTGACGTGGCGGATGCGGAGCACGCCGTCCTTCGATTCGCGCATCATTTCCACGGTAAAGAGATCGTCGCCGCCGCCTTGCGTCATCGTATAGGTGACGTTGTCAAAGAGGTTCGCGCTCAATGCCGTCTCCCAGTCTGTGCGGGTGATAAGATCCACGATCTTATCGGCGGCAGGAAGGGTATACTGCGCTTCGCCCGTAAAAGAATAGCGGTGCATATATTCTTCGCCCATCACGGTGATGGTGATGGTGACGGTATGCAGCTCCTGTCCGTCCGTTTCGACGGCGGTCTCCGCTGCAAAGTATTCGTATGCGCCGGGGAGAGCGCCTGCGGGGAGCAGCGCGGTATAGACCCCGTCTTTGCCGAGTTCAAAGAGATCGTAATCGTCTTTGAGGAAGGTGAAAAGATATTCGATATCCGAGGGGTAGTTTTCTGTCGGCGTTCTGAACCAGATGCCGCCTTCCTGCTGCTCATACAGCCAGGCGCCATCCTTAGAATATTCATAGAAGCGGTCATACTGTGCATCCGCATTCTCCGAACGGAAGTACCAGGAATCGCCTTCTTTGAAATAGAGATAGTCGGAGTTGCTTTCATCTGACGGAGATTTCAGATAGAGGGAATAGGAAATGCTCGTCGGGGAAAACATCTCTTCCCACGCATCTTTGCTCATCTTCGTCGGGGTCACGCCGGGGTTGTCTCCCGGATCGCCGCCTTCTGTGCCGCCCGGATTATCGCTCGGATCGCCTTCGGAACCGCCCGGATTATCGCTCGGATCGCCTTCGGTGCCGCCCGGGGTGTCGCCGTCCGTTTCGGGGAAGGTGAGCTCGGTCTTTTCATAGTCGGAAAGGACGATCTCCGCAGAACCCGTCATCCCGTCTTGCTCCGCGGAATAGGAGAGGGAGACAAGATTTGCGGAGGCAAAGCCCGCTTTCGCCGTGACGGTGTAGCCTTCTAACGTAAAGGCAATGTCGTAGAGCTTGGTTTCGCTGTCGTATTCGGCGTTTTCGTATTGCGCCGCAAAGGGGAGAAGATTCGCATAAAATGCTTCAAAGACGCCGTTTGCGGTCACGCTTTGCCCGTCCGTTTCGCTCCACTTTCCGTCGATGAGGGCAAAGGAATGCTCGGCGCCGTCCTTTTTGGCGTAGAGGGAAGTGTCGGTGCTTTCGTCGCTTACGGAACGCACGAGGACGAGGTCGGCGTCGCCGCCGAAGTCCACCTTGTATTGTACGGAATAGCTCTCCGCGCCCGACGTCTGTTTAATGTCCGCGGTCACGTTTTTAAAGGCGTCGCGCGAAAAAGCGGCGTCCCACTCCGCTTCGGAGACGGGCGACGTCACTTCGCCGCCTGTGCCGCCCGTGCCGCCCGACGGCTTGCCGTTGTCCGCGCAGCCCGCAAAGGAAAAGGCGAGCGCGCCAAGCAGCATCAAAAGAGCAAGAGAATATTTTTTCATGAAAAGATCCTCCTGTCGCTTGCTTAACAATATTATATAATATTGCCGCCGCTTTTGCAAGGGAAAAGGATAGATTTTTCCCCGCCGCCCGCCCGTTTTTTATAAGAAGACGGCGCTGCATATATGCGGCGGGCGGGCGCGCCTGCGCTCTGCGCCCGAAAGCGAGATCAGAGCTTATGACCTTCGACTAAACTACGGGCGGGAAACGGGGCGCAAAAGCGCGCTTATGGCGGAACCTGTGCGAAAGCCTTGCATTTTCCCGCAAAGTATAGTATAATTTTCTCATGTACTATCTTATAGAGCTGCTCGCAAGTTTTTTTGCGGTGGCGATCGTGCTGACCCTGCATGAATTTTCACACGCCTTTGTCGCCTATAAATGCGGCGATTACACGCCGAAAATGTATAAGCGCCTGACGCTCAACCCGCTCGCGCATTTTGATATCCTCGGGCTCATGCTCTTCGCCTTTGCGGGCTTCGGCTGGGCGAAGCCCGTGCCCATTAACCCGCTCAACTTCAAGCACTACAAGCGCGGGCTCGCCTTTACGGCGGTGGCGGGCGTGGTCATGAACTATCTGACGGCTTTTCTCTTCTTCCCGCTCTATCTGATCGTCGTCTTATTCGTCAATGTCCCGATACTGCCGCTGCAGCTGTTTTTGGAATATTTCACGCTGTGCCTCTTCATGTATTCGGTATCTTTTTGCGTGTTCAACCTGATCCCGCTGCCGCCGCTGGACGGGTGGCGGGTGGTGCAGGCGGTCAACCGCCGCCGCGGCCGCGTGTATAGGTTTTTGGAGCGTTACGGCGGGATCATCCTGATCGTTCTCATCGGCATCCATTTTCTGGCCGATTTCTTGTCGGGCTATGAAATGTTCCGCCTGGCGGGCAGGATATTTTCCTATGTCGATATCCTCGGCTATATCATGACCTATGTCGTAGGGGCGTTCAGCTGGCCGATCACAACTTTATGGGGGCTTGTTTTCTGATGAAAGATCCTGCCGAAAATTTTGAATCGGTCGTCGATTATACAACGGTACTCGATAATTTTGAGGGGCCGCTCGATCTTCTGCTCTTCCTCATCAAACAGGAACAGATCGAGATCAAAGACGTGTTCGTCTCCAAAGTGACCGAACAGTTCCTCGATTACATGAAGGGGCTGCCGTATATCGACATCGACAAGGCGAGCGAATACCTCAGCATCGCTTCCGCGATCTTGGAGATCAAAGCAAAGAGCCTCGTTCCCGCCATCGTCGAACAAGATACGGATGAAGAGGACGGCGAGGCGGTGCTCATCCGCGCGCTTGAGGAGTATAAACTTCTCAAAGAGGAAGCCGCAAAGCTCAAAGAGCTCGAAACGGTCGGCTATTATTATAAAAATCCCGATAAAAACGTCGGCGAGGCGAAGATCGTCTATAAAGATTTCAACCTCGAAGGGATGCTCAAAGCCTTTACCGAACTTATGCTGCGGCGTGAAGCCGCCGAACGCGACGCGACGGCGCAGCGAGAGATCCCCAAAGACGTATATACCATTCCCGACAGGGCGTCGTACATCTGCGCGACGGTCAGCGAACGGGGGAAAGTCGCCTTCGACGATCTCTTTTCGCCCCATTCTTCGCGCAGCGAGATCATCACCACCTTCCAGGCGCTTTTGGAGCTTTTGAAATACCAGTTCATCAAGGTGGAGCAAGGCGATACCTTTGGTGAAATTTACATTCAATACAATCCGGACAGAAGTGAGGACGAATCCATTGGAGATTTTGGACAATTTGAGTAATATACTCGAAAGTATCTTGTTTGTATCAGGCAATCCCGTGCCCGTCGATATCATCGCCGAAAAGCTGGGCGTGAGCAACAAAGAGGTGCAGGACGCCGCCAAAAAACTGCAGGAAAGGTATTCGGAAAAGAGCGGGCTGCGCCTTCTTTCCTTCAATAAAAAACTGCAGCTTTCCAGCAATCCCGCCTATAAAGATTACGTCTCTTCCGTCCTAAACCCCATCAAGGAACGGGAGTTTACGCGTACCATCCTCGAATGCTCGGCGATCATCGCCTACAAGCAGCCCATCACTAAGGGGGAATTGGAGAATATCCGCGGGCTCAATTGCGATTATGCCATCCATACCCTCCTCGATCTGAAAATGATCGAGCCGGTAGGGCGCAAGGACGCGGTGGGGCGGCCCATCCTCTATGCGACGACGGATAATTTTCTGAAGCGCTTCAAACTGAACAGCATAGAAGACCTTCCCGATTACGATACGTTGATGGAGTCCATCGCCAAGCTGCATTCGGACGAGCCGGACGCCTATCTGTACGCGAACAACGTCTATGTGGATAAAGACGCTGCCGAGGGCGCGCCCAAGGAAGGCGCAGAAAAAACGGCGGACGGCGGCGAAGAGGAAAAGAGCGACCTTCCCGACTTTTTGCAGGACCTTGACGCAGACGACATCATCAAGATCGAGTAAAGGGCGGTCCGATATACCGATATTCAAAGAGAAAGATCATGCGGCGCGGGCGTTTGCCCGTGCCGTTTTTATGCGGTGTTTTCGTTTGTGGCGTGCGGCTTTTTTTGTTTAACTCTTGACTTTGCGGAATGCGTGGCGTATACTGTAATTACAAAAAACAATAGAGGTGAGCATATGAAAAAATGTATGGTGACTTTTATTGCCGTTGTGCTGACGGCAGGAGCTTTTTAATTCGATTTAAAGAATGAGGAGATAGGGTATGATAAAGATAGAGGGAGCGGTCAAGAGATATAAGAGCGGCAAGCAGGGCGCGGTGACGGCGCTGGACGGGGTCGATCTTGTTTTGCCGGATAGTGGCATGGTGTTTATCGTGGGCAAATCGGGGAGCGGGAAATCGACGCTTCTCAATGTGCTCGGCTTATTGGACGGGCTTGACGGCGGCGAAATGTATGTGGACGGCAAGGCGGTGAAAGAATTTACGGCGCGGGAAGCGGACGCATACCGCAGCGGTTATGTCGGCTTTGTTTTTCAGGAATTCAATTTATTGGAGAACGATACGGTACGGCGCAATATAGAATATGCGACCGATCTTATCGGAGAAAAACAGAGCGCAGAAAAGACGGAAGAACTGCTTGCCAAGGTCGGGTTGGAAGGGCTCGGCGAGCGCAAGGCTAAGGCGCTGTCCGGCGGGCAGCGCCAGCGCGTCGCCATCGCGCGGGCGGCAGTGAAGGAGCCGAAACTTTTACTGTGCGACGAACCGACGGGCGCATTGGACAGCGCCACGGGGAAAGATATTTTTCTGCTGTTGAACGAGCTGTCAAAAAGATCGCTCGTGGTGGTGGTGACGCATGACGAGGAAGCGGCGGAAGAATATGGGGACAGGGTGATCGGCATAAAGGACGGCAAGATCTGTTCGGATACGGGTGCGGAAGAAGCGGAGCAGGCGCCGACGCGTGCATACGCGCAAAAAGGCGGGCACATATCGGCGCGCAGCGCGCTGCATCTGGGGGCGGGGTATCTGCG
>CALWCR010000103.1 GCA_944376445.1 uncultured Clostridia bacterium
TCCGCGCGCGGGGGCGCACATTCATATCTATAAAGGCGGCAAGCGGCGTTTTACCCTTGCCGAACGTTCACGGCAGCCGCAATTTTGCCTGCCGAACATTCACGGCTGCCGCGCTTTTTCCTGCCTCACTGCGGTTTTACTTGCGGCACAATAATTTTCCCGCTTCGCCGCGGTTTTGCTTGCCTTCCCGCGGTTTTGCCTGCGGCAGATCTTATCTTCCTTCGCGGCGGTCGATGATGTCCACGATCTCGCTGATGCGGTCAAGATCGTCCGTGTTATAATAGTCGATATAGATCCTGCCCTTGCGGTCGTTGCCGATGAGGGAGACTTTGGTCTTGAAGGTGTGGCGCATCCGTTCGATGAGGTCTTTGAGTTCGATGGAGACCTGCATACGCTTTTTGTCCTTCTTTTCGGCGAGCTCTTCGGGAGAGGCGAAGTAATCGCGCACGCTGCGCTCGACGTCGCGCACGGAGAGGCCGTCTTTGACGACGTCGCCCGCAAGTTTATACTGCACGTCTTCGGGCAGGGTGACGAGCGCGCGCGCGTGCCCGGCGCTGAGCTTGCCCGTGGAGACCATGGAGATGACTTCGGGAGAGAGGGACAAAAGCCGCAGCGTGTTGGTGACCGCGGGGCGGCTCTTGCCGATGCGTTCGGCGAGCTCTTCCTGCGTGAGGTGGTACTCGTCCATGAGCTGTTTCATGGCGTTGGCCGCCTCGATGGGGTTGAGGTCCTCGCGCTGGAGATTTTCGATGAGGGAGATCTCCTTGATCTCGCGGTCGGTGTATTCGCGGATGACGACGGGGATCTGCGTCTTGCCCGCCATCTTCGCCGCGCGGTAGCGGCGTTCGCCCGCGATGATCATGTACTTGCCGCCCTCCATGTTGTTGACGACGATGGGCATGATCATGCCGTGTTTTTTGATGGAATCGGCGAGCTCGCGCAGGGCGTCTTCGTCGAAGTGTTTGCGCGGCTGGTTGGGGTTGGGGCGGACGAGGTCGATGTCTACCTCGGTGAGCCCCTTGATGTCTTCGGGAAGCGGCGCTTCGGGCGCTGCCGCAAACGGCTGCTTGGCGGCGTTTTCGTATGCCTCTTCCGTATCGGAAAACAGAGCGGAAAGCCCCCTGCCCAATCCTCTGTTCGTTTTCATGTTCTTCTCTCCTTATGTGTTTTGCGCGCCGCGGCTTGCCCCGCCGCCCGCGCATCGTTCACCGAACTCTATATTATTATATAATATGTCGCGCGCGCGAGGGCGTCAGTCCTTCTTGCCTTCGCGGTCGAGATACTCCTGCGTGAGCGCCTTATACGCGCGGGCGCCCGCGCACTTGGGATCGTGCAGCATGATGGGTTTGCCGTAAGAGGACGCCTCGACGAGGCGGATGTTGCGCGGCACGACGATCTCAAACAGACGGCGGGTGAAGAACTTTTTGATCTCTTCCGCGATCTGTTTGGAGATGAGGGAACGGCTGTCATACATGGTGAGGACGACCCCGTCCACTTCGAGCGCGGGATTGAGGTGCTGTTTGACGAGGGTGATGGAATTCATCAGCTGCGACAGGCCTTCCAGCGCATAATACTCGCTCTGGATGGGGATGATGACCGAATCGGCGGCGGCGAGCGCGTTGATGGTCAGAAGCCCCAGCGACGGCGGGCAGTCGATCATGATATAATCGTATGTATTTTTGAGCTCGGAAAGGGCGTTTTTGAGGATCTTTTCGCGGCTCTTTTTATAAACGAGCTCCACTTCCGCCCCCGCCAAGTCGATGTTGGAAGGCAGAAGGTCCAGCCCCTCCGATTCCGTCTTCAGGATGTTGTCGGCGGCCTTTTCGTCGTCGATGAGCACGTTGTAGACGGATTTTTTCAGGGAACTCTTGGAAAAGCCGAGCCCCGTCGTGGCGTTGCCCTGCGGGTCGATGTCGACGAGCAGGACTTTTTTGCCCGATGCGGCGATATACGCCGCCATGTTCACGCAGGTCGTGGTCTTGCCCACGCCCCCTTTCTGGTTGGAAAACGATACGATCTTTCCCACTTTCTTCACCTCTCTGTAGATCTTAGCCACCCGCGGCAGAATGCCGCGGCTCTGCGGTCCCCTTATTTTCGGGCTCGTTTCACGGTCGGTATTGCGGCTTTTTCCGCCTTGCGTTTCGGCTTGTTTTTCGCCGCGCGGCGTTTTACAGCCCTCGTTTTTCCCTCTTGCAAAAGGGAGAAACCAGCGTTTTGCCGCCTTGTTCGCGCGCCGCCTTCGGGCAAATACCCTTCAAAAAAGGAGCAAACGAGCGTTTTACCGCCTTATATCCGCCGCTTTTTTATCTCTTTTCGGGAGGGGCGCATACTTTTTATTGTCTGCGCCCCCGCAAAAAACTCAGTCTTTTTTTTCGTCTTCGCCCTCGGAGCCCTGCCCTTCGGGCGCTTTTTCCGTCTTTTCTTCCGCCTCGGCTTTTTCGGCTTTCGTCTGTTCCGCTTCGGCCTTTTCTGCCTTGGCTTGCTCCGCTTCGGCAGCGGCTTTCGCCTGCTTCATCACCTCGTCCGCGGCCGTGAAACGGCGGAAGGGATTTTCTTCTTCCATCTTTTCAAAGCGGTCCATATAGGCGTAGACTTCGTCAACGGACGAGCCGCCAAGCAGCATATCCACTTCTTCCGTATAGATGGTCTCACGCTCGATGAGCACGCGCGCCATATTGTCGAGCACTTTCCTGTTTTCGGTCAGAAGTTTCACGGCGCGTTCGTGTGCCGCCTCGATGATCTTGTGCACCTCTTCGTCGATGATGCCCGCCGTCTCCTCGCTGTATGTGTTGTGAGCTTCCATATCCCTGCCGAGGAAGATGGGGTTGTCCGACTGATAGGTCACGAGGCCGACCCTGTCGCTCATGCCCCATTCGGTGACCATCTTGCGGGCGATCTCCGTCACACGCTGCAAGTCGTTGGAAGCGCCCGTCGACACGTCTTTGATGACCAGCTCTTCCGCCACGCGGCCGCCCAAAAGCTCGCACACGAGATCTGTCAGTTTAGCTTTGGTCATGTGGTTGTCGTCGTTGTCGGGGCGGGTCATCGTATAGCCCGCCGCCATGCCGCGGGCGATGATGGAGACTTCCTGCACGGGATCGCAGTGCTTGCACAGCTTTGCGATGATCGCGTGGCCGCTCTCGTGGTATGCCGTGATGCGTTTATCCGATTCGGTGACGAGGCGGCTCTTCTTCTGCGGCCCCAAAAGGACCTTGTTGATGCCCTCGAAGAGCTCCTTGTTGCCGATCATCTTCTTGTCCGCGCGGGCGGTGAGGATGGCTGCCTCGTTGAGCAGGTTTTCCAGATCCGCACCCGAAAAACCGCTCGTCATGCGGGAAAGGATCTTGAAGTTCACGTCGGGTGCGAGCGGCTTGTTGCGCGCGTGCACCTTTAAGATCGCCTCCCTGCCGCGCACGTCGGGCAGATTGACGTGGATCTGTCTGTCAAAACGCCCCGGCCGCAGCAATGCGGGGTCGAGGATGTCCGCGCGGTTGGTCGCCGCCATGACGATGATGCCTTCGTTGGTCTCGAAGCCGTCCATCTGCACGAGCAGCTGGTTGAGGGTCTGCTCGCGTTCGTCATGCCCGCCGCCGAGACCCGTACCTCTCTGACGGCCGACGGCGTCGATCTCGTCGATAAAGACGATACAGGGCTGGCTCTTTTTGGCAGCGTCGAAGAGGTCTCTCACCCTCGACGCGCCGACGCCGACGAACATTTCCACGAAGTCGGAACCGGAAATGGAGAAGAAGGGTACGTTCGCTTCCCCCGCGACCGCCTTGGCAAAGAGGGTCTTGCCCGTGCCCGGAGGCCCGACGAGGAGAATGCCGCGCGGGATACGCGCGCCGAGATCGGAAAACTTTCTCGGGCTCTTCAAAAACTCGACGACCTCGGCAAGCTCCGTCTTTTCCTCTTCCGCTCCCGCAACGTCCGAAAAACGCACGCGGATGTTGGAGTTGACGCGGGCTTTGGTCTTGGCGAAGCTCATCGCCTTGCTGCCCCCGCCCTGCGTCTGGCGGATGAGCAGCCAGAACACCACGCACATTAAGATAATGCCGATGATGGGGATGAGGTAGGACATATAGCTGCCCGCGTTCGGGTCGGTATAGGTATAAGTGATCTTATACTCCTGTGCCCACTGATCCAGTTGCGTGGCGTCAAATTCCGTCCTGCCGTAGGTCGCTTCATAGACCACGCGGCCGTTTTTGTAACAGATCAGATTGTAATCGTCGACGACGATCCTGTCGATCTCGCCCGCCACGACGTGCTGTTCCACCTCGGAATAGTCGATCGTCTCCCCGCCGCTGAGCACGCTTGTCAGTACGGAAACGAGAATGACGATCAAAATGACGCCGAGAACGGCCCACAGCACGATTTTTGCTGTTTTGCTCATGTAGTTTCTCCTTGCTGCCTTACAATATTATATTTATATGAATAAGACTTTTCTTTTTCAGTCCGTCTTTTTATTGCCTTGTTTCTGTTCTTTCGGTTCCGCCCCGCTTGGAGCGTGTCCGTTTCGTCCCGTTTGGGATAGCCGATTTTTATTGCCTTGGCCGTTTGATTTGCCTTGCCTTGAGATGACTTGTTTTCAAAATGCCCGCGATATACTCGCACGGCAGAGCGTTTAGTCCGCCCTTGTTTGGGATGGTTGATTTTCAAAACACCCGCAATATACCCACGCGGCAGAGGTTTGGCTCGTTCTGTTCGGGATGGTTGATTTTCAAATCGCCCGCGGCATGCCCGCACGGCAGAGGTTTGGCTCGTTCTGTTCGGGATGGTTGATTTTTATTGCCTTGGCTGTTTGGTTTGCCATGCCTTGAGATGACTTGTTTTCAAAACGCCCGCGGCATACCCGCACGGCAGAGGTTTGGCTCGTCCCGTTTGGGATGGTTGATTTTCCTTACTTTGGTTGTTTGGTCTGCCCTTGGGATCTCCCCGCCGAGACTGTTTGATTCACTCCCCTCTCGAGATATCTGTTCTGCCCTTCCTTGACTGTTTTGGTTATCTCTGTTTGAGCTGTTTGATTTGCCCTGCTCGAGTTATCTGCTCTGCCCGCTTTGGTTATTTGATCGGCCTCTGTTCGGACTGTCTGAATTGCCCTGTTTAGACCGCCCGCTTTACCTCGCGCGGGGTGGCCGCCCGTCCTGTTTGTACTGTTTGATCCGCCTCGCTTGAACTATCTGCTCTGCTTAGACCGAATGATCCGCCTTGTTCGCGGCGGCTGATTTTTATACTTATTATTTATATCTGTCCGGGCTTTGACACGGTTTTTCCGGCCTATCCGCCGAATTTTGAATTGTATGCCCGCTCGACCTTCAAAGCCCGACCGATAGCTGTATTTTCAATAAAACCGCCGTTTACATTTCCCGACGGGCTTACTCCGGCTTATTTATCCCGCAAGGCCTGCTCAGCGTTTGACGATCCGCTTGTTTTGCGACAAACGCTTCCGCCTGCATTGTTTGGCATCCCGCTTTGCTTTTTCATCTGCAAAGCCCGCCTCGCGTTTGCTTCTCACTTGCTTTTCAGCAAAGCTGCGCATCGTTATCCGGCGGCTCAATGCACGCCCCCACCTTTATAGTATGTTCTCTCTTTGCTGCAAATATAACGTCATCGGTTTCGCAGTTGTCGGCCTTT
>CALWCR010000104.1 GCA_944376445.1 uncultured Clostridia bacterium
TGGCTGAAAAAGCGGGAAAGCGGCGTTCTTTCGGGGCTCGCGGAATTTTATAATACCGAAGAAAAGCTGTCCGCCGCGCAGGCGGAAAGGTTTTTATGCGGCGCGGGATTGCAAAATGTTACCCTTAAAAGAGCGGGGACGCACAAACACGTTTTCACACACCTTGTGTGGCACATGACGGCGTATATCGCCGAAACCGATGAAGACGTCGCCGCTCTGCCCTCCTTTTCCTCTCTGCGCTTTTACGCAAAAAAAGAGGCGGTAGAGAGCGTTTCCATCCCTTCCGCCTTCCGCTGGTGCCTGAAATATATTTAACGATTTGGAATTGCGATTTATCTCGCCCGTATATTTGGGGCCCGGCGATGCAAAACGGTCCGCGCAAACTGCGCGGACCGTTTTCGTCCTTTTCGAAAATCAGAGGTGCCAGAGATATTCAGCGCTCCCCGCCCGATTCGACCGCAGCCTTGCCGAGTTCGAAGGCGCGGGCGTTGATCTCCATGAGCGCGGGTTTGCCTACGAATTTTTCATTCAGGCAATTGATGATGCTTTTATCCTTTACGATGTGCGTGATCTGACAGAGCGCGCCCAGAATGACGTTGTTCGCGCTGCGGATGTCGCCCGCCTGCATGGCTATATCGTTCGCGGCGATGTCGTAGACGGAGATATCGTCTCTACCAGCATAGCAGTCGGAAAGGGAACCGTTCACGATGACGATGCCGCCCGAGCGCACGCGCGGTGCGAATTTATGAAAGCTCGGCCCGTTCATGGCGATGAGCACGTCCGGATTGTTGCAGAGGGGGGATGCGATCTCCTCGTCGGAGATGATGACCGAACAGTTCGCCGTGCCGCCGCGCATTTCGGGCCCGTACGCGGGGAGATAGGAAACTTCTTTGCCTTCCCACAGCCCGCTCTCGGCGAGCATCTTGCCTGCGGACAAAACGCCCTGCCCGCCCTGACCTGCCAATAAAATACGGATCATTTTCATTCCCTCCCTTCAGACTTGTCGCGGTACACCCCGAGCGGGAAAGTTTTGCTCGTTTCTTCCGCCATAAAACGGAGCGCCTCGATCGGCTTCATGTGCCAGTTCGTGGGGCAGGAAACGAGCACTTCCACAAAGGAATACCCCCTGCCCTCCGCCTGAAAGCGGAGCGCCTTTTTGATCGCCTTTTTCGCCGCGAGAACGTGCTTTACGTCGTGCGTGGAGACGCGCTCGATGTAATAAGGCGCGTCGAGCGTGGCGAGGAGTTCGCACACGCGGATGGGATAGCCGTTGACCGCGGGATCGCGCCCGTTTTGGCAGGTGGTCGCCTTCTGCCCGATGAGAGTCGTGGGCGCCATTTGCCCGCCCGTCATGCCGTAAATGCTGTTGTTGATGAAGATGATGGTGATGTTCTCGCCCCTTGCCGCGGCGTGCACCGTTTCCGCCATGCCGATGGACGCGAGGTCACCGTCGCCCTGACAGACGAACACGAGCCTGTCGGGCAGGCACCTTTTGATGCCCGTCGCCACCGCGGGCGCGCGGCCGTGCGCCGCTTCCTGCATGTCGCAGTTGAAATAATCGTATGCAAACACCGCGCAGCCGACGGGCGCGATGCCGATCGCCTTATCCTGAAGCCCGAGTTCCTCGATGCTCTCCGCCACGAGCCTGTGCACGATGCCGTGCGTACAGCCCGGGCAGTAATGCAAGTGCGCGTCGGTGAGCATCTTTGTCTTTTTGAAAACCTTAGCCATGCCGCGACCTCCTTATTTACCTTCCCGCGCGCGGGCGAGCGCGCTCTTCGCCGCACGGACGATTTCTTCCTCGTCCATGACGTTGCCGCCCGTCCTGCCGTAGAAGGAGACGGGCTTTTTGCCGTTGACGGCAAGGCGCACGTCCTCGACCATCTGCCCGAGAGAGAGCTCGACGGTCAAAAACGCCTCCGCCTTCTCCGCCGCCCTTTCATACGCCTTTGACGGGAACGGGAAGAGGGTCACAGGGCGGATGACGCCCGCCTTGATCCCCTCTTTGCGCAGGGTCTTGGCGGCGCTCTTGCAGATGCGCGCGACGGTGCCGTATGCGGTGATGACGATCTCCGCGTCTTTTATCATATACTCCTCGCAGCGCTGTTCGTTTGCGGCGATCTCGTCATACGTCTTTTGCAGGGCGTTGACGTGCGGTTCCAGCTCTTCCGCCTTGATGATGAGGCTGTTGAGCACCCGCCTGTCTTTGCCGTAGCCGCCGTCCGTCGCCCAGTCCTTTTTCGGGATATCCGAAAGAGGGCGCATGGGCGGAAGTTCGACGGGCTCCATGATCTGCCCGATCATGCCGTCCGCGAGGATCATGGCGGGCACGCGGTATTTGTCCGAAAGGTCGAAGGCGAGATAGGTAAGGTCGCACGCTTCCTGCGCGGAGCAGGGCGCAAGCACGATGAGGTGATAATCGCCGTGGCCGCCCCCCTTTGTCGCCTGAAAATAATCCCCCTGCGCGGGCAGGATGCCGCCCAGCCCGGGGCCCGCGCGCATGACGTTGACGATGACGCAGGGAATGCGCGCGCAGGATATGTAGGAGATACCCTCCTGTTTGAGGCTGATGCCGGGGCTGGACGAACTCGTCATCGCGCGCACGCCCGCGCCCGCCGCGCCGTAGACCATGTTGATGGCGGCGACTTCCGACTCCGCCTGCACGAATACGCCGCCCACTTTCGGCATATTGACGGACATATACTCGGGCACCTCGTTTTGCGGGGTGATGGGATAGCCGAAGAACGCACGGCAGCCGTTGCGGATCGCACCTTCGCAGATCGCTTCCGTCCCGTGCAATAAAATTTTTGCCATAAAGAAGACCTCCTCGCGGCTCCGTTTTCCGTAAAGCGCGGTTTGCGGAAAACGCAAAAGAAAATACCGTTCGTTTTTTGATAAGCCGCAAGAATGCGGCAAATTGAGCGCGCTTATCGAAAATGCGATTTCCGAACGCGCCGCAATTATTTAAGATAAAACTCAAACACTTATGCGAAAAAGCAAAAATCACACTTTTTGCTTTTTCACCCTATTTGCCAATCCTTTGGCTTGAGGGAAGAGGGTGAATTTTTTGCCGTGCTATAATAGTGTGTGCCCTTGATAGGCAAAAAAGAGGGAGAAAACGCCGCTAAAACGCCGCGCGTTTGTACGGCGGTGTCTCCCTTAAATCACGGCAAAAAATTTTGTCAGCTCAAAATTTTTTGCGTGAACGGGGTCTCACTTCTCCACTTCTATCGCGCAATCGGGGCACATGATCGCGCAAAAGGCGCAGCCGATGCAGTTTTGCGGATTGACCTTTTCCGCCACGAAATATCCGTTGGCGTTCATGCGGTGGCGGCTGACTGAAATGACGTTCTTCGGGCAGGCGTTCGCGCACAGCCCGCAGCCCTTGCACACCTTTTCATCGATCGTGATGTTTGCCATCTGCTCCCTCCCTTCCTCTCTTATAATAAAAGAGGTATTGCTGAAAATAACCGCTCATCCGCCCGAACAGGCGGGAAAAATACGCGGCGATCTGTTCTCTGTTCCCTTCTTTGCCGCCGAACTCCTCGCGGTAGACCTTCTCCACCCAGGTATCGACGGGAAACGCGCCCGTATCGCGGAACGCAAAGAGCGCGATGCAGTCGGCGACCTTCGGCCCCACCCCGGGGAAACGCATGAGCGCCTCCCGCAGCGGCTTGCCCGCTATCGCCTGCGCGCCGAACCCTTCCTTGGCGAGCATCGCCGCCGACGCAGCGATAAACTTTGCCCTGTACCCGGCGCCGAGCGCGCGGTAAAACGCCTCGTCCTTTTGCGCCAGCACCCGCGCGGACGGGAAAGCGTGATACGTCTCCCCCATGAACGAGCGCTCCTCGCCGAGCGCCCCGGCGATCCTTTCGAGGATGCCCTGTATGCGCGGGATGTTGTTATTTTGGGAAATGAGGAAGGAAAAGAAGGTCTCTTCCCTGTCTTGATTGAGGATGCGGATGCCTTTGCCCGCTTCGGCTGCCGCCGCAAGCGCGGGATGCGCTGCCAGCGCCGCGGAGACGATCTCTTTATAATCCCTGCTAAGGTCGAAATAATTTTCAAAATACGCCGCGTCCTCCGCGCGGCAGAGGATATGCGTCTTTTCCCCTCGCGCAAAGAGACGGCACGCCTTATCCGCCGTATATACGGTATACCCGCCGCCGTCACAGAGGCGAAAGCGGAACACCTGACCGCAGGCGAGCGTGTCGCGCGGCTCGAAATATTCGCGCGGGCAGACGATATCGCACAGCCGCCCGTCCGTCAAATCCGCGCCGTCTTTGTCGGATATTGCATAATTATTCATGTTTCCTTATATTATATAACATCGCGGCGCAAAAATAAAGCGCTTTATGCTTTTTTTTGCAAAAAAGTAAAAAATACGGCAGGGAAAATTTGCCCCGCGGGGAAAATCCGCGAAAATCGGTTGCCAACGGCGCGCCTTTCGTGTATCATAAAGGTACCATGAACTTTTCGCAACGGCTCCGCCTGTCAAGATTTATATTGAGCTGCGTCTTTTTGACGGGGTACACGGCATACACCGTATACGCCGTGTATTACTATACCCGTTTTGAAGACAGCCGCATCGGCGGAACGCTGCTCGGCCTCATCGGCGCGGCGCTCGCGCTTTCCGTCTTCATCACCATCGTAAGTTACCGCATCAACCTGATGGACAAGGCGCGCCCCAAGCTGCACCGCTTCGTCAAGATGACCAAATACCTTTTGCAGCTTATCGCCTCGGCGATCACCATCTTCCTCGTCATCTCCACCGTACAAAATACGAGCGTCTTTTCCCTCATCATGTCGGCGATCTCCATCCCCTTCCTCATCTGGAGCTTTTTCGTCAACGTCTTTGCCGAACTTTTGGAACACGCGCTCGGCGGCTTCGGCAAGAAGGTCTATATCCGCACCCCGCCCGTCGACGAGGAGGGCGCCCCCGAGGACGTAAGAGCGCTCATCCGCAGTATAGACGGGCACGCGCACACCCTCGAACAGATGAAAAAGAAACAAGAACCGCCAAAAAACTGAGTTCACGCAAAAAATTTTGAGCTGACAAAATTTTTTGCCGTGATTTTAGGGAGACACCGCCGTACAAACGCGCAGCGTTTTAACGGCGTTTTCTCCCTCTTTTTTGCCTGTTAAGGGCACACACTATTATAGCAAGGCAAAAAATTCACCTCTTTCCGTAAGCCAAAGGATTAGCAAACAACTTCACGAAGACCTCGGCGGGACGCCACCTACGGTTTTTCTTATTTTAAATAATAACGGCGCGTTCGGAAATCGCATTTTCGATAAGCGCACTCTATTTGCCGCATCCTTGCGGCTTGCCGAAAAAGAGTGAATGCGAAAATTTTGATAATATGTAAGCCCTTATCTATTTTCGCAGAGAGAAAAACGCCGCAGAGCCGCTATTTCAGCGGCGAACGGCGGT
>CALWCR010000105.1 GCA_944376445.1 uncultured Clostridia bacterium
GAGTAGACGGCGTGCCCCATGCCGTAGATGAGCCCGCTGCGGTCGAACGCTTCTTTGTCGAGCATTTTCGCGAGAAAATCTTTGAGCTTTCCGTGCTCAAAGGTCGGAACGCTTTCCTTGATGCAGTCGAACATCTCGCAGACCTTGATGTTGGCGCCGCCGTGTTTGGGCCCTTTGAGCGAACCGAGCGAGGCGGCGACGGAAGAGTAGGTGTCCGTGCCCGAAGAGGTGACGACGTGCGTCGTGAAGGTGGAGTTGTTGCCGCCGCCGTGTTCGGCGTGCAGCACGAGGCAAAGGTCGAGCACCCGCGCTTCCAGTTCGGTGAATTTGCTGTCCTCCCTGAGCATATGCAGGATATTTTCCGCCGTGGAAAATTCCGCCCGCGGCTTGTGGATGAAGAGGGAGGCGTCCGAATGGTAATAGCTGTACGCCTTCTGGCTGTATACGGTGAGCAGGGGGAATTGGGCGATGAGCTGGAGAGACTGCCGAAGGACGTTTTTTTTGGAGATGTCGTCCGGCTTCGGGTCATAAGAATAGAGGCTCAGAACGCTCCTTGCGAGCATATTCATCATGTCGCGGGAGGGCGCTTTCATTATGATGTCGCGCACGAAAGTGGGGGGCAGGGCGCGGAAATCCGCCAATATCTCGCAAAAGCGCTCCATGTGCGACGAGGAGGGGAGCTGACCGAAAAGGAGCAGATAGGTCGCTTCCTCGAAGGCGAAGCGCTTCCCCGCAGCTCCCGCGACGAGATCGCGTATATCGTAGCCGCGGTAAAACAGCTGCCCGTCGGCGGGGACTTTGTTTCCCTCTTCGTCTTTGCCGAAGGCGATGATCTCGGATATCTCCGTGAGCCCGCAGACGACGCCGTTTCCGTTGATGTCGCGAAGGCCCCGCTTGACGTCGTACTTTTCATACAGTTTCGGATTGATGATGTCGCTCTTTTGCGCCATCTTTGCAAGCTCTAAAATATCCTGCGAATATTTGGAGAGCTTTGCCGCGATCTGATCGCGAAGATCGGTGTAATGCTGCATCGTGTGATACCTCCTTTTCAGGCCGGTCTGCCTGCCGCGGGGGCGTGCGGCGGGCGAACGTTTTTCATTATTATACTATAAAAGGCAGGATTTGTCAAACGCGGCGGATTTTGTGCGCTTTGATGAAATTTTCGGAAAAAATTTTGTCAAATTAACGTTCATATCTATTGAAAAAGCAAAAAAATTATGTTAAAATGTTGGTATTGAATGTATCGCGGGGGAATCCGCGCAAATTTACGGAGGTTATTATCGGTGGCTAAGAAAATCGACGTCCCCTTCAACGGGACGAAGGAGCAGGAAGAGCGGCTGAAAAAGGCGCTCGCTGAGCTTCGCGTCGAACACGGCGGGCAGGGGCTCATGATCGCTTCGCTGCAAAAGGCGCAGGATATTTACGGGTATCTGCCCGAACCCGTGCAGCAGATGATCGCTGACGAGCTGGGCGTGTCCTTGGCGGAGGTGTACGGCGTTGCGACCTTTTACGCGCAGTTCTCCCTCTATCCGAAGGGACAGTACAAGATCGGCGTCTGCCTCGGTACGGCGTGCTATGTCAAGGGCTCTGGCGACGTGTACAAAAAAGTGTGCGACACCCTGAAGATCGAAGGGGGGCAGTGCACGGACGATCTGAAATTCTCTCTGGACGCGACCCGCTGCATCGGCTGCTGCGGCCTGGCGCCCGTCATGACCGTCAACGACGACGTCTACGGCAAGGTCACGCCGGAAGAGGTCGAAGGCATTCTCGCAAAATACAGAGACTGACGCCATGCGCGAGCTCGCTCTCAACGTTCTCGATATTGCGGAAAACTCGCTCGCGGCGGGCGCAAAGCACATCGCCATCGCGCTGACGGCGGATTTTTCTGCCGGCAGGATGCGCATCTCCATTGAAGACGACGGCTGCGGCATGGACGAGAAGACGCTCGCGAAGGTGACGGACCCGTTCACGACTTCGAGGACGACGCGTTCCGTCGGGATGGGGATCCCTTTGTTCAAGTATTCCGCCGAAAGTACGGGCGGCAGCTTCGGGATCCGTTCGGTCAAAGGGGAAGGCACATACATTTTTGCCGAATACGTCATCGGGCATATCGACCGTATGCCTCTCGGCGATTTCGGCGGCGTCGTATTGCAGCTCGTCACGATGAACCCGCAGGTGGATTTTACGGTCACCGTAAAGTGCGGGGAAGAAGAGGGCGTGCTGGATACGCGCGAGATCAAGGAAATATTGGGGGATATTCCCGTCGATGCGCCCGAAGTCAGGGCGTTTTTGAAGGATTATATCCGTGAAAATTTAGTCAGACTATACGGAGGTAGGTTATGAAAAGTTTGGAAGAACTCAAGGCGCTGCGCGACAAGATGAAGTCCCAGACGGACAACAGGGCTGTCGCGGGCTCCGACGAGACGATCGTAAAGGTCGGCATGGCGACCTGCGGCATCGCCGCGGGCGCGCGCCCCGTGCTCACCGCCCTTTTGGACGAGGCGGAAAAGAGACAGCTGCACAACGTGAGCATCTCGCAGACGGGCTGCATCGGGCTGTGCAGGCTGGAACCCATCGTCGAAGTGTTTCAGGGCGGACAAAAATATACATATGTCCTCATGACGCCCGACAAGGCGAAGAGAGTGATCGCGGAGCACATCGTGAACGGCAACCCCGTCGCGGAGTACCTGATCGGTAACAACTAAGGGCGGAGGAGAGCAAATGTTCAGATCACACATTCTGGTTTGCGGCGGTACGGGCTGTACTTCCGGCAATTCGATGAAGGTTTACGATGCGCTCGTGGAGCGTATCAAAAAAGAAGGGCTCGAAAACGAAGTCCACGTCACTAAGACGGGCTGCTTCGGCCTCTGCGCGCTCGGCCCCATCATGATCATCTATCCCGAAGGCGCCTTCTATTCCCAGGTCAAAGTGGAAGACGTCGACGAGATCATCGACGAGCACATCATCAAAGGGCGCATCGTCACCCGCCTTCTCTATAAAGAGACGGTCGGCGAGGACGGCAACATCAAGGCGCTCAACGACACCGATTTCTATAAAAAGCAGCACCGCGTGGCGCTCAGAAACTGCGGCGTCATCAACCCCGAAAAGATCGAGGAGTATATCGCTTACGACGGTTATGAAGCGCTCGGCAAGGCGCTCACCGAAATGACCCCGCAGGACGTCATCGACGTCATCTCCAAATCGGGGCTGCGCGGCAGGGGCGGCGCGGGCTTCCCCACGGGCAGGAAATGGCAGTTCGCCAAAAATTCCCCCGGCAATAAAAAATATGTCTGCTGCAACGCGGACGAGGGCGACCCCGGCGCGTTCATGGACCGTTCCATCCTCGAAGGCGACCCGCACGCCGTCATCGAAGCGATGGCAATCGCCGCATACGCCATCGGCGCGGACCAGGGCTACATCTATGTCCGCGCGGAATATCCCATCGCCGTCCAGAGGCTGAGCATCGCCATCAAACAGGCGCGCGAATACGGCCTTCTCGGCAAGAACATTTTCGGCACGGGCTTTAACTTCGACCTCGACCTCCGCCTCGGCGCGGGCGCGTTCGTCTGCGGCGAAGAGACGGCGCTGATGACCTCCATCGAGGGGCACCGCGGCGAACCCCGTCCCCGTCCGCCCTTCCCCGCAGTCAAGGGGCTTTTCGGCAAACCTACCATCCTCAACAACGTCGAAACCTATGCGAACGTCCCGCAGATCATCTTGAAAGGCGCGGATTGGTTCGCTTCCATGGGTACGGAAAAGAGCCGCGGCACCAAGGTGTTCGCGCTCGGCGGCAAGATCCACAATACCGGCCTTGTCGAGATCCCGATGGGCACGACCATGCGCGAGATCATCTATGACATCGGCGGCGGCTGCCCGAACGGCAAAAAGTTCAAGGCGGCGCAGACGGGCGGCCCTTCCGGCGGCTGCATCCCCGCGAGCCTCATCGACACGCCCATCGACTATGACAACCTCATCGCCATCGGCTCCATGATGGGCTCGGGCGGCCTCATCGTCATGGACGAGGACAACTGCATGGTCGACATTGCCAAGTTCTTCCTCGAATTTACGGTGGACGAGAGCTGCGGCAAGTGCACGGCGTGCCGTATCGGCACCAAGCGCCTGTATGAGATGCTCTGCAAAGTCACCGACGGCACGGCGACGATGGAAGATCTCGACAAGATGGAAGAGCTCTGCTATTACATCAAAGAAAATTCCCTCTGCGGCCTCGGCCAGACGGCGCCCAACCCCGTTCTCTCCACGCTGCATTACTTCCGCGACGAGTACGAAGCGCACGTGCGTGACAAGCGCTGCCCCGCGGGCGTGTGCAAAAAGCTCCTCCGCTATCAGATCGTGGCGGACAAGTGCAAGGGCTGCACGCTGTGCGCGCGCAACTGCCCCGCGGGCGCGATCACGGGTACGGTCAAACAGCCGCACGTCATCGATCCCGAAAAGTGCATCAAGTGCGGCGTCTGCATGGAAAAGTGCCGTTTCGGCGCGATCATCAAGGCATAACGGGGAGGATAAGAGAACATGGTACATTTGAAGATAAACAATATTCCCGTAGAGGTCAAAGAGGGGAGCACCATCCTCGAGGCGGCAAAAGCCGCGGGCATCAACATCCCCACCCTCTGCTATCTGAAGGAGATCAACGAGATCGGCGCCTGCCGTATCTGCGTGTGCGAAGTGAAGGGGGCGCGGAGCCTCGTCGCCGCCTGCGTCTATCCCGTAAACGAGGGGATGGAGGTTTTCACCAACACCGAAAAGGTGAGAAAGTCCAGAAAGACCACTTTGGAGCTGCTCCTTTCCGATCATAAGAAGGAATGCCTCTCCTGCGTGCGCAGCACCAACTGCGAACTGCAAAAGCTCTCCAACGAATACGGCTGCGACGAGAACCGTTTCAAGGGCGCCCGTTCGGAGTACGAAGAGGATACCTCCACGAGCTATCTCGTGCGCGACAACGAAAAGTGCATCCTCTGCCGCAGATGCGTCGCCGTCTGCCGGAAAGTGCAGCAGGTCGCCGTCATCGCGCCTTCCCGCCGCGGCTTCAATACGCACATCGCCTGCGCCTTCGAGTCCGACCTCGGGGACGCGCCCTGCGTAGCCTGCGGCCAGTGCGTCGCCGTCTGCCCGACGGGCGCGCTGCGTGAGCGTGAGGAGATCGACAACGTCCGCGACGCGATCAACGACCCCGAAAAAGTGGTCATCGTCGCCGCCGCGCCCGCCGTCCGCGCCGCCATCGGCGAGGAATTCGGCTATCCCATCGGCACCAACACCGAGGGCAAAATGTTCACGGCGATGCGTATGCTCGGCTTTGACAAAGTGTTCGACGTCAACTTCGGCGCCGACCTTACCATCATGGAAGAGGCCAACGAGCTCATCCACCGCGTAAAAGAGGGCGGCACGCTGCCTATGTTCACGAGCTGCTCCCCGGGCTGGATCCGTTTCGTCGAATATTACTATCCCGAACTCATCCCCAACCTCTCTTCCTGCAAATCGCCCATGCAGATGTTCGGCGCGACCGTCAAGACCTACTGGGCGCAGAAAGAAGGGATCGACCCTAAGGACATTTACGTCGTCGGCGTCATGCCCTGCACGGCGAAGAAGTTTGAAAGGACGAGGGAGAACGAGAACGCGAGCGGCTATCCCGACATCGACGCCGTCCTCACCACGCGCGAGCTCGCCAAGATGATCAAAAATTCGGGTATCATCTACGACGAACTCCCCGACGGCACCTTTGACGATCCGCTCGGCGAATTTACGGGCGCGGGCGTCATCTTCGGCGCGACGGGCGGCGTGATGGAAGCGGCGCTGCGTACTGCCGCCGAGACGATCACGGGCAAACCTTTGGACAATGTCGATTTCAAGGAAGTGCGCGGCATCAAGGGCGTCAAAGAGGCGGAATACGACCTGAACGGCCTGAAAGTGAAGGTCGCCGTTGCTTCGGGGCTTACCAACGCCAAACTTCTCTGCGATAAGATCAAAAAGGGCGAGTGCGACTATACTTTTGTGGAAGTCATGTGCTGCCCCGGCGGCTGCGTGAACGGCGGCGGACAGCCGATCCAGAGCGCGTATACCCGCAGACAGGTAGACCTTCGTTCCAAGCGCGCGAAGGCGCTGTACGACGAGGACAAGAAGTCTGCCGTCCGCAAGAGCCACGAGAACGCCGCCGTGCAGAAGCTGTATAAAGACTTCTTCGGCGAACCCGGTTCGCACAAGGCGCACGAGATCCTGCATACGAGCTATGTAGACAGGAAAAAGCGTTGACGTTATGATAAAAAAGGAAAACGCGCCCTGCAATGCGGGGCGCGTTTTTATCCGCACGTCGTGCGTTTTTGCGGTACATTTGCATTTTTAAAGCGCGAAAAAAAAGTCCCGACAGACGTCGGGACCGTATTTTATTTCGGAAGGATCACCAGCTTCTGCCGCCGCCGCCGCCGAAGCCTCCGCCGCCGCGGAAACCGCCTCCGCCTCCGAACCTTCCGCCGCCGCTTTTCCCCGCTGAGGAAGGGCGGGAGACGAACGCGGTCGACATGGAGCGGGTCGCGCCGCGCAGGGCGGCGTTAAAGACCACAAAGTCGAAGAGCGTGTTGTTCGGGGCGATCGCCCACGCGGGCGGATCCATCTTGATGTCCTTGAACTTCTCTTCCCAGATGTCGGAGACGCCCAAGACCTGCGCGTAGGGCAGGATGTTGTAGTAAAATTCGGGATCCTGTTCGAGCAGCATTTCCAGCCGTTCCTTTTCGGCGAGGCGGATAAATTCGCGGAAGCCGAGCAAGGGGTTGAGCGCGTCGACGTATGCCTTCCTTCGCCGTATGACGAGGGGAGCGGCGACCGCGGCGCCCATCAGCAGGAGACAGAAGAAAGGTTTGATCACGTCTGCGAGGAAGAGCTGCGGGATGAGGAAGAAGGCGAACGCCGTCGCCGCGGCCGCGATCGCGACCTGGCCGACGAACACGCCCGTCTTTGCCTTTGCGGAGACGCGCAGGCTGTTTTTGCGGTACCAATAGCCGAGTGCATAGACCGCCGCGACGGGTATAACGCCCGCCAGCCCCCAAAGGACAAAGAGGGAACGGTGGATGTGCAGCCCACGCACGAAAACGGTCGCCGCAAAGAGGAGCGCCGCGGCTGCCGCAAAAAAGACGGCGAGCGCGGAAGATTTGGACGAGAACATTTTCGGCGTCTTTTTCGCCGCGAGCGCGCGTGCCTCAGCCGCCGTCCTCCAGAACGTGTTGGAAAGGGAAGAGATCGCCACCGTATTTCCGTTTTGGAAGATGCGTTCAAAGACGACGCGTTCGTGTTCGGGCACGCCCGTGTCGAGATCTCCGATCTTATGCAGCACGGGATCGGATTCGTCCGTAAGGTCGATGGTCAGCTTGCGCTTATACGCCCAATAGTAGATGAGTGCGGTGATGTCCCCGTCCTGTACGCTGCCGTCGATCATCGAGCCTGCAAGGAGGGGATCGACGCCGTCGGGCGGGGTGAAGGAGACGACGGGTGTAGGGTCGTTTTTCGGCAGGAGCACCGCCGCGACGATGGCGCCCGCAAGGAGGGCTGCCGCGATGAGCAGCGCCGCGATCTCGCCGCCGTCGGGGGCATAGCCGCCGAGCGCGCCCTTGTCGAGCGAGCATCGCAAAGTCACGGGCGTAAAGGCGGAAAGCCCTTTTGCCGTCACCGTCACTTCATTGCCGTTTACGGTATATCCGCCCGTAAAGTCTTCGTTGTTGATGAGGATGTTTTCGGGCGCTTCGGGCAGTACGAGGGTGCAGACCGCGCTTCGGATGTCCGTCGTCCAGCCCGCGCCGACGAGGTTGATGTACACCGTCTCTTTCCCCGCCGAAGAGGGGAGTTTGAAGGTGTATTCGAGGGAATAGGTGACGGGTTCGCCGCGCGGCACGGTCGCATAAGGGTCGCCGAGATAGACGCTGATGAAGGAAGAGGACGTCTGCACGTCGAACACGTCGTCCGAGGAGATGCCTGCGTACCCTTCGCCGCTGTTATAGGGAAGATCGCGGATGATGCCGTGTTTTCCCGGTTGATTGAAGACGGCGGTGATCTCCTCCGTCACGCGGAAGGAGCGGCCGCTCTCATGTTCGTAGCGCACCGCATATTCTTGGATATAGTAAGTATCGTCTCTTTCAAGGGAAGAGCCTTCGTCGTCCGATAAGACCATCACGAGCGCAAAGACGGCCATGATGAGCACGATGGCGGCCCAGGCGATGACGGAAGAGTATTTTTTCATAACGGGTCACCTGCCGCGTCAGAATTGCACCTTCACGTTTTTGCGTGCCTCTTCTTCCACTTCAAAATAGGCGAATTTTTCCAGATGCATGAATTTGGCGATGATGTTGCTGGGGAAGGTCTGCATCTTGGTGTTGATCTGTTTCGCGTTCGCGTTGTAGAATTTACGCGCGTTGGCAAGCTCGGCTTCGATCTGTTGGAGCTGGTTTTGAAGGTCCAAAAAGTTCGTGTTCGCCTGCAGCTGCGGGTACTGTTCGACGACGACGTTGAGGAGAGTGCGAAGGGAGCTGGTGAGCGCGTTTTCGGCGTCGATCTTCGCCGCCGTGCCCCCTTTGGCAGCCATCGCCGCGTTCCTCGCCGCGATCACGTTCTGCAGCGTTTCGCTCTCGTGTTTGGCATAGCCTTTGACCGTCTCCACGAGGTTGGGGATGAGGTCGTAGCGCTTTTGCAGATAGACGTCGATGGTCGCCCATGCCTCTTCGCAGGAGTTGCGCATCCTAACGAATTTGTTGTACGTCCCGATGGCGCAGGCGACGATGATGATGACGATGAGCACGATGACCGCGATGACGATTGTCGGTACGACCCAGCCGGGCAAGAGAAGATTGTACATTGTTTGCCTCCGATGATTATTCCCGTCCGCGCCCGCGGGCGCGGATAGTTTTGCAGATCTATTATATAATAATAATCGGGCGTTTGTCAATTAAGAATCAAAATTTCCCGCTCTTCGCGGGGCGAGGGGATAAAAAGCGCGCTTTTTATCAAACTTTCATCGTGCTGCGGTGCGATTTGCATGACAGCGCCCGCAGAAAATGGTATACTGTATGGGAAAAATGCGGGCCGCGCTTTTGGCGGCATCTTTGGGGCGTTTTACCGCTCGTCGGCTTTGTGACGCCGCCGGCCCTGTCTTTTGCGCGCCTTGCGGCGGCATTCTGAATTTGTTTTGATAAGGCGCCGCGTATGGCGGCGGGGAGGGGCAGTGCTTAAAATTCTGAAAATTTTGAAGACGCGGGAGTGGGTGTATTTCGCCTGCGGCGTCGCCTTCATCGTCTTACAGGTATGGCTGGAGCTGACCATGCCCGATTATATGTCCGAGATCACGCAGCTCGCCGTGTCGGGCGCGCCTTCGGGCATGGGGGAGATCTGGAAGAAGGGCGCCCTCATGCTCGCCTGCGCCTTCGGGAGCGCGCTGGGTTCGGCGGCGGTCGGCTTTTTTGCTGCGCGCATCGCCGCGGCGCTCTCTTTCCGCCTGCGCAGCCGCATCTTCGACAAGGTGCAGAGCTTTTCTTCGGAAGAGATCAACCGTTTTTCCACGGCTTCTCTCATCACGCGCACCACAAACGACGTCATGCAGATGCAGATGATCGTCTCGATGGGCTTGCAGATCATCATCAAGGCGCCCATCCTCGCCGTCTGGGCGATCGTCAAGATCCTCGGCAAAAACTGGCAGTGGTCGGCGGCGACCGCCTGCGCCGTCATCGTGATGGCGCTCATGATGCTCTTTTTGTTCGTCGTCGTCTTTCCGAAATTCCGCAAGATCCAGAAACTGACGGACAACCTCAACAGCGTCACCCGCGAAAACCTCACGGGGGTGCGCGTCGTGCGCGCTTACAACGCGGAAGAATACCAGGAAGAGAAGTTCAGCCGCGCCAACGACGAACTGACCCGCACCCACCTTTTCACTTCGCGCGCGATGGCGGTCTTGTCTCCCGTCATGACCTTCGTGATGAGCGCCCTGACGCTGGCGATCTATTGGATCGGCGCTTACCTCATCGACGCGCTGCCCACGGGCGCGGCGCGTGCGGCGCTGTTCGGGCAGATGACCGCCTTTTCGGGCTATGCCATCCAGGTGGTCTCCGCCTTCATGATGATGGCGATGATCTTCATCATCCTGCCCCGCGCCCTCGTTTCCGTGCGCCGCATAGACGAGGTGCTTTCCGCCCGCACGGGCATAGCGGACGGGCCGCTTTCCTGCCTGCCCGAAGGCGCGCCCGCGGGTACGGTGGAATTTAAAAACGTTTCCTTTAAATATCCCGACGCGAGCGAATATGTGCTCAAAGACCTGAGTTTTAAGGCGTAACGCGGGCAGACGGTCGCCTTTATCGGCTCTACGGGCAGCGGCAAATCGACGGCGGTCAACCTCGTTCCCCGCTTTTACGACGCGACGGAAGGGGAGGTGCTCGTCGACGGGGTGAATGTCAAAGAGTACACTCTCGCGGCGCTGCACGACAAGATCGGCTATGTTCCTCAGCGCGCCGTAATGTTTTCGGGCACGGTGGAAAGCAACGTCGCTTACGGAGAAAAGGCGGGCGCGTCGTATTCTCTTGCGGACGTGAAAGAGGCCGTGCGCATCGCGCAGGGCACGGAGTTCGTGGAAAAGATGGAAGACGGGTACGGCGCGCACGTCGCGCAAGGGGGCACCAACCTTTCGGGCGGGCAGAAGCAGCGGCTCGCCATCGCCCGCGCGATCTGCCGCAAGCCCGAGATCTTCATCTTCGACGATTCCTTTTCCGCCCTCGATTACAGGACGGACAAACTTCTGCGCACGGCGCTCAAAGCGGAGACGGGCGGCGCGACTTCCCTCATCGTCGCCCAGCGCATCGGCACCATCCGCGAGGCGGACCTCATCGTCGTTCTGGACGAAGGCAACGTCGCAGGCATGGGCACGCACGACCAATTGATGAAACATTGCGAAGTATACCGCGAGATCGCCCTTTCGCAGCTTTCGGAAGAGGAGCTCGGCAGTATGCGCAAAGAGGAGGCGGAAGAATGAGCGCGCCGCAGAGAAGGCCCATGCACCGCGGTCCCGCCGCGGCGGAAAAGCCCAAAAATTTCAAAAAGGCGATGGCAAAGCTGTTCGTCTATATCAAGCCGCTTCTTTTCCCCATCGTTGCGGCGCTCTTGTTTGCGCTGGCGGGCACGTTTTTGAACCTCGTCGGACCGAACGTCCTCAGCGACCTTTCGGACGAAATACAAAAAGCCTTCCTCTCGGGGCAGGCGGTCGGCGTGTTTGAGACCGACCTTCGGGCGGTGTTCAGGCTGTGCATGACCCTCGTCGTCATCTACGGGGCGGGGCTTTTGTGCTCGTATGCGCAGGGGCTCATCATGGCGGGCGTGACGCAGAAGAACGCGCGCAGTATGCGGGCGGCGATCTCGGAAAAGATCAACCTTCTGCCCCTTCGCTATTTCGATTCGCACAGCATCGGCGACGTCTTGTCCCGCGTGACCCACGACGCGGACATGATCGGGCAGACGCTCAACCAGTCGGTCACCACCTTCGTGACGGCGGTGGTCATGCTCTTCGGCAGCATCATCATGATGTTTGTCACCAACTGGGTGATGGCGCTCGCCGCCATCCTCGCGGGGCTGTTCGGCTTTGTCTTTGTCTTTCTCATCATGGGGAAGTCGCAGAAATATTTCGCGCGCCAGCAGCGCTTCCTCGGCGAGATCAACGGGCATATCGAGGAATCGTATGCGGGGCACAACGTCGTCAGGGCGTACAACGCCGAACGGCAGGTCAAGGACCGCTTCAACGACATCAACTACAAACTGTATACGAGCGCATGGAGATCGCAGGCGCTTTCGGGGCTGATGATGCCACTCATGTCCTTCATCGGCAATCTCGGCTATGTGGCGGTGTGCGTGGCGGGTGCGCTGCTCGTCGCGGGCGGGAGGATCTCCTTCGGCGTCGTCGTGGCGTTCACGCTGTATGTGCGCCTCTTTACGACCCCGCTGACGCAGCTTTCGCAGGCGTTTACGAGTATGCAGTCGGCGGCGGCGGCGAGCGAGCGCGTCTTTGAATTTCTCGAAGAGGACGAACTTGCCGACGAGAGCGGCAAGACGCGCGTCTTGCCCGCGGACAGCGTGAAAGGGGACGTCGTGTTCGATCACGTCCGCTTCGGTTACGACCCCGACAGGATCATCATCCACGATTTTTCCGCCGAGGCGAAAGCGGGGCAGAAGATCGCCATCGTCGGCCCCACGGGCGCAGGCAAGACGACCATGGTCAACCTTCTGATGCGCTTTTACGAACTGGACGGCGGCAGCATCCGCATCGACGGGGTGCCGACGGACGAGTTGACGCGCGAGAACGTGCACGATCTGTTTTGCATGGTCCTGCAGGATACCTGGCTCTTTGAAGGCACCATCCGCGAAAATATCGTCTACGGCCGCGAAAACGTGCCCGACGAGGCGGTGGAGCGCGCCTGTAAGGCGGTGGGGCTGCACCACTTCGTCGTGACCCTGCCCGAAGGGTATCAGACGCGGCTGGACGACAAAGCCGTCCTTTCGGCGGGGCAGAAACAGCTGGTGACCATCGCGCGCGCCATGATCGAAAACGCGCCCATGCTCATCCTCGACGAAGCGACAAGTTCGGTCGATACCCGCACGGAAGAGCTCATCCAGCGGGCGATGGACAAACTGACGGCGGGGCGTACTTCCTTTATCATCGCGCACAGGCTGTCCACCATCAAAAACGCCGACCTCATCCTCGTCATGAAGGACGGCGACATCATCGAAAAGGGGAACCACGCCGAGCTTTTGCAAAAGAACGGGTTTTACGCGGAACTGTACAATTCGCAGTTCGACCCCGCATGATAGGTTTCGGGCGGAAATTTCGGCCGCGCGCTTGCAACGGGCGCGCGGTTTGTGCTATACTGTAAGGGAGGATCGCGGGCCGCGTTTTTGCGGCAGCGTCTTTGCGCCGAAAAACCGGGCGCGAAACGCAAAATTTATGCGCGGGGCAAATGCGGGCGCGCGCCGTAAAATTCAAATGCCGCGATCTTTGTACAAAGCGGAAAAGGGGGGGGAGAGAAATGTACGGAGAAAGGGAGATCTCCGAACTTCGCGGGATCGTCAAAAATGCGAGGAGCGCCGTCTTTTTCGGCGGGGCGGGGGTGAGCACGGAAAGCGGCATCCCCGATTTCCGTTCGGAAGACGGGCTGTACCATTTAAAGTACAAATATCCGCCCGAGACCATGCTTTCAAGCAGCTTTTTTTGGTCGCACACGCAGGAATTTTATGATTTTTACCGCGACAAGATGCTCGTGACGGACGTGCAGCCCAACGCGGCGCATCTGCGGCTTGCCGAATGGGAGAGGGCGGGGCATATCGCCGCCGTCGTCACCCAGAACATCGACGGGCTGCATCAGAAGGCGGGCAGCAAAAACGTCTTCGAGCTGCACGGCAGCATCTACCGCAACTTTTGCACGAAATGCGGCGCGCCGTATCCCGTGCAGCGCATTTCGGAGGGGAAAGGGGTGCCCCGCTGCGCCTGCGGCGGCACGATCAAGCCGGACGTCGTCTTATACGGTGAACCGCTGAATGCGGAAACGGTCGAAGGCGCCGTCGAGGCGATCCGCCGCGCGGATGCCCTCATCATCGGCGGCACTTCCCTCAATGTCTACCCTGCGGCGGGGCTCATCGACTATTTCCGCGGCGATCACGTCGTCGTCATCAACCGCGGCGCGCCCGCCAAAGATATGCGCGACGTCCTCTTTATCGACGGCAAGATCGGCGAGATCTTCCAAAAAATATGAAAAAAGCCCGCGCCGCAGCGGCACGGGAGGAGGGTATCCATGAAAATTCTGATGGTCAACGGCAGCCCGAAGCGGGGCGAAACGCGCGCCTTGCTCGAAGAGATGGGCAAAATTTTTGCTTCCTGCGGCGCGGAGTACGAGATCGTCGACCTCGGCGCCGCGCCCGTCAACGACTGCGTGGCGTGCGGTAAGTGCGCGCAGCTCAAACAATGCGCCATCGGCGGCGACATAGTCAACGAACTCATCGAAAAGGCGAAAGGGGCGGACGGCTTTGTCTTCGGCACCCCCGTCTATTACGCGCACCCTTCGGGGCGGGTGCTCTCCGTGCTCGACAGGGCGTTTTATGCGGGCAAATATGCCTTTGCGCATAAGCCGGGGGCGGCGGTCGTTTCCCTGCGCCGCGCGGGTTCGTGCGCCTCGATGGACGTCATGAACAAATATTTCACGATCGCGGAGATGCCCGTCGTTTCCTCTTCCTATTGGAACGGCGTCTTCCGCCCTTCCGAGCGCGAAAAGGACGAGGAGGGCTTGCAGACGGCGCGCAATCTCGCCCGCAACATGGTCTGGCTCCTTCGCTGTATCCGCGCGGGCAAAGAGCAGGGGGTTCCGCTCCCCGAAAACGAATACGGCGCGCGCACGAATTTCAACAGCTGAGCAGCCCGTTTTGCTTGCGGGGTAAGTTTTGCTTGCTTTTGCGGCGGGGGATTTGTTCGTTTTTGCGGCGGAAAGACCCGTCACGACGCGCTTGCGCGCGGCAAAAAGAATCTGCTTTTTTGCGGGGAAATGTTGCGCGCCGCGGCGATATATCATAAGGAGAGATCCGCTTCGGCGGCAAAATAAAAGGGAGAGCAAGTGCTCTCCCTTTTATTTTATCATGGGCGTTCAGCGCGAAAGCGCTTTGGCGATCGTACCCTTGAAGAAGCAGACTGCGGCGCCGATGATCGCAAGGATGCCCGCAATGATGGGCCCGACGGCGAGTTCTTCTTTATAGAGAAGAAGGATCCCGTCTTTGGCCTCTTCGCCGAGGCTGATGGCGGTAAAACCGGTCGTACTGAACAGGAATACCGCACCGACCACGAAGCAGGCGGTCGTCACGATCTTGGTGATGAGCCCGTTCTTGAAGATCAGGGCGAGCACGCCGCCGATGAGGGGCAGCGCAAAGGCGAGCAGGGTCATGATATTGAATTTGAGCGTTTCGATCTCATAACCGCCGCCCTCGAGCTTGTCGCCGAAGGCGAGTTGCGCTCCCGTGTAGGAGAACTCCGTAAGGCCGGCCTTGCCCGCGTAGGTCACCGCGTCCAGAAACATCATGCAGAATGCGGCGATGCCGAGGATGCAGGCGATCGCGCCCGGCACAAAGAGCATCAGTTTTTTCTTTTTTGCCATTCTCATATCCTCCGATATGTTATCGTTATTTCAATTATAGCACGGCTCGCCCGAAATTTCAAGTTAATTTAAAAATTTTGCCTCCGCTCGTCTGAAAATCGACTTTTTATCGACAAATGTCTATTTATGTCGCAAAGGGTCGGGCATAAGCGGGCGGCGGCGGGCATACATTTGTTGTATGGATCTTTGCGGATTGAAAGCGGGGGAGCGCGCGCGGATCACGGGCGTGGAGGCGGGGCGGCTCACCGAGCGGCTCGCCCTTCTCAACGTATATGCGGGTGCGACGGTGACCCTCGTCAGGCGGGCGCCCTTCGGCGGGAATTTGCTTTTGGAAGCGGGCGGGGTGCGCCTGGCGGTGCGCAAAGGGCTCGCCGCGCGCATCTTCTGCGAAAAGGAGGAAGAATGAAAGAGAGCGTTCTGCCGCGCATACTCCTTGTCGGGCATCCGAACTGCGGGAAATCGACCATCTTCAATCTCCTGACGGGCGGGCACGCCAAGACGGGCAACTGGCACGGCGTGACGGTGGGTGCGAGCGAAAAGACGGCGAGCCTCGGCAAACTGCGCGCGTCGGTCATCGATCTTCCCGGCATCTATGCGCTCGGCGCGCCCTCCATGGAAGAGCGCTGCACGCGGGATGAAGTGGAAGGGGGAAGATATGCGCTGGCCGCCGTCGTCGCCGACGCGCTTACGCTGCCCCGCTCGGCGGCGCTTTTGCGGCATACGGCGGAGCGCGCGCCGCGCACCGTGCTCATCGTGACGATGTGCGATCTGCTCGCGCGGCAGGGCGGGTTTGCCGACGAAAAAAAACTATCTAAGGAGCTGGGCGTGCCCGTCCTGTGCATTTCTGCCCGCCGCCGCGCGGGCGCTAAGCGGCTGAAAGCGTTTCTGGCGGACCTTCTCGGCGGCGATGACGTGAACGCCCGCAGCCGCCCGCCGCAAAAGGCGTCTTCCGCGCAAGGCTGCAAGAAAGGTGACGCGCTTGCCTGCCCGATAAGAGAGGGGTATTTTGCGGGAAAAAGGGGAGAAAGCCGCGCGGAGCGCCTGCTCTTCGATCCGCGTATAGCGCTGCCCCTCTTTTTTCTGACCATCGCGGCGGTCTTTTTCTTTGCCTTCGGAGATCATATGCCGGGCGTTTTCCTCAAAGAGCGTATCGAGAGCGCCGTGTCGGACGGGGCGGGCGGCCGCCTCGCATTTCTCGTGCGCGGCGCGGGCGGTGCGGAAGCGGCGGCGTCTTTCGTGGAGGCGTTTTTTGGCGGGCTCGGGATGCTCCTTTCCTTTCTCCCGCAGATCGCCATCCTATTTTTTGCCCTCTTTCTCATGGAAGAGAGCGGCTATATGTCCGCGCTCGCCTTTATGACGGACGGGCTTTTCCGCCGCGTCGGGCTCACGGGCAGGGCGGTCTTTTCCCTGCTCATGGGCTTCGGCTGTACCGCCGCCGCCCTTTTGACGACGCGCGGGCTGGAAAATGAGCGGCTGCAGCGGCGCGTCGCTTTTATCTTGCCCTATATCCCGTGCAGCGCGAAGATGCCCGTCTTTCTCACCATTGCCGCCGCTTTCTTTTCCCGTCCCTTTCTCGCGGTCGTGCTCATCTACGCCGCGGGCGCGGCGCTCGCTTTGACTGCGGCGCTTGTTCTCGCCCGCGTCCGCCCCGCCGGCGGGGAATTTGTCATGGAGATCGCCCGCCTGCGCCTTCCCTCTCTCGGCGAGGCGGTAAAATCGTTGCTATTTTATCTCAAACAGTTTATAATGAAAATAGTAACGACGGTGTCGGCGGTGCTGATCGTCATGTGGCTGCTGCTCTCTTTCGACTTTTCCTTCCGCTTTGTGGGGGAAGGCGGCGCGGGCTGCATGGCGGAAATGCTCTGCCGCGCGCTCAAATATCTGTTTTATCCCATGGGCATTACCGACTGGCGGATCGCGCTGTCGGCGCTGAGCGGGCTTGCCGCCAAAGAGAGCGTGGCGGGGATGCTGTCCGTGGTTTACGGAAAAGCGCTTCCGCAGGCGATGAGCACGGCTTCCGCGGCGGCGTTTACCGCCTTCATGCTCGCCTGCCCGCCCTGCGTATCGGCGCTCGCCGCCGCCGCGCGGGAGATCGGCAAGCGCCGCGCGCTCGCGGCCGCGGCGCTCGGTACGGTCACGGCGTTCGCGCTTGCGTATGCCGTCTACGCCGTCTTTACGGCGGGCGCGCTACTTTTGCCCGCGGCGGGCGGGGCGGGGCTTGCCTTCTTCGCCTTCGGGATAAAAAAACGGGGCGGTAAAAAAGTTGAAAACATTTCGCGTACAAGAGCGCGCCGCGCTCAGAGATTTCACGGACAGCGTATATCCGCAGGGCTCCTTCGCCTTCTCCCGCCTTTTAAGGGAAAAGGAGATACGCGTCAACGGAAAAAAGACGGGGCAGAACGTTCTCCTCTTTCCGGGTGACGAAGTCGCTTATTATACGACGCCGCGGGAAGAGGCGCTCCCGTTTTACGATACCGTGTACGAAGACGAAAACCTTCTCGTCGCCGACAAATACGCGGGGGTCAATTCGGAGGCGCTCTTTTACGTCTTGCATGAAGAGAAGGGCGCCCGCTTCATCCACCGCCTCGATAGAAACACGCGCGGGCTCATCTGCTTTGCCAAAAATGCGGCGGCGGAAGAGGCGCTTGCGGATGCCTTCCGCCTGCGCCGCGCGGAAAAGATCTATGAAGCGGTCTGCTGCCATCCTTTTTCGCGCCCGTCGGCGCGTTTGACGGCGTATCTGAAAAAGGACGCCGCCAAGGCGCGGGTCCGCGTCTTTTCTTCCCCCTGCGCGGGCGCGGAAAAGATCGTGACCGAGTATTTCGGCGCGGAAAACTGCGGCGAGCTCGCGCGCGTACAGGTGCGCCTGCACAGCGGCAAGACCCATCAGATCCGCGCGCATCTGGCGTTTTGCGGGCATCCCGTCCTCGGCGACGAAAAATACGGCGACGCCGCCTTCAACAAAAAATACCGCGCCGCGCGGCAGGAGCTCGTCGCCAAAAAACTCTCCTTCGCGGCGGAGGGTATGCTCGCATATCTGGGAGGGAAGGTGTTTGAATCTTCCTTTTC
>CALWCR010000106.1 GCA_944376445.1 uncultured Clostridia bacterium
CCAAAAGGGGCGCGGAAGCCGTGTTGACGTCGACGCCGACGGCGTTCACGCAGTCTTCAACGACGCCGTCGAGCGCTTCGGAGAGCCTTTTTTCGGGCATATCGTGCTGGTACTGCCCCACGCCGATAGACTTGGGGTCGATCTTGACGAGCTCCGCCAAAGGGTCCTGCAGCCGCCGCGCGATGGAGACCGCGCTGCGCTCGGCGACGTCGTAATCGGGAAATTCTTCCGCCCCGAGCGGGCTCGCGGAGTAGACGGAAGCGCCCGCTTCGGATACGACGATATATTCCACTTCCCTGCCCGTCTCCGCCTTGACCTCTTTGATGAGTTCCGCCACGAAGATCTCGCTCTCCTTGGAAGCGGTGCCGTTGCCGATGGAGATGATCTGCACGCCGTATTTTGCGATGATCTCTTTGAGCTTTGCCTTGGCGGCGTCTATGTTCTGCTTAGGGCCGGGCGTCGGGTAGACGACCGTCTTGTCGAGCACCTTGCCCGTGCCGTCCACGACGGCGATCTTGCAGCCCGTCCTGTATGCGGGGTCGAGCCCGAGGGTCACTTTATCCTTGACGGGCGGCTGCATAAGCAGAGGCTTCAAGTTGACTTCAAACATCTTGATCGCCTGCTCGCTCGCGCTCTCCGTGAGCGCCGCGCGCACTTCCCTCTCGATGGAAGGGTAAATGAGCCTGTCATAGCCGTCTTCGACCGCTTCTTTGACGAGCTCGGTCGAATAGCCGCCGTCTTTGAGATAGCCCGCGCCCGCGACGCGCTTGGCGATATCTTCGTTGAAAGAGATTTTGACTTTGAGGAAGCCTTCCTTCTCGCCGCGGTTGATCGCCAGCACGCGGTGGCTCTTGATCTCGGGGACGAGCTCGCCGTAATCGGCGTACATTTCGTATGTCTTGGCTTCGTCTTTATCCGCATTGACGAGCTTTGTAACGATCTCGCCGTTTTTCATGAAGAGGTTGCGCAGCTTTTTACGCACGTTCGCGTCGTCCGATACGATCTCGGCGATGATGTCCTTCGCGCCCGCGACGGCGTCGTCCGCCGTCTTGACCCCCTTCTCTTCGTCTATGTATTTTTCCGCTTCCGCAGCCACGTCGGCATTTTTATCCTGCGCGAGGATAAACTCCGCCAAAGGCTGCAAGCCGCGCTCGATGGCGACGCTCGCACGCGTCTTTTTCTTCTGCTTATACGGGCGGTAAATGTCTTCCACTTCCGTCAGGGTCGAAGCGGCGGCGAGCGCTTTAGCGATCTCATCCGTCATTTTGCCCTGTTCTTCGATCGCGCCCGAGACCTCTTCCTTCCGCTTTTCGAGGTTGCGAAGGTAGGCGAGGCGGTCGTTGAACTCCCTGAGCACCTGGTCGTCGCAGCTGCCCGTCATTTCTTTACGGTAACGCGCGATAAAGGGAATGGTGTTCCCCTCGTCGATCAGGTTGATGATGTTTTGGATCTTGTCTTCTTTGACGGAAGGAAATTCTTCCGTCAGCTTTTTTACGATATCCATTCTTCTCTCCGTGTAGTGTGCCTTGCCGCGGCGAAGTGCCGAAGCATTGACAATATTGTACCATATCCGAAAAAGTTTTTCATTACTTTTTCAAAGATTTTAAATAATTTTTTTGCTCTTCGGACAGGCGGAAACTTTCCCGCGCCTTTTGGATGGCTTTGTTCACCGTCTTGGCGCCGAGCGGGCAAGTTTGCAGATAAGCCGTGCCCTCTTCAAAAAAATGCACCAAAACCTCCGCGATCAGCCACGCTGCGCCCATGTAGGTGTAAAAAAATTGCGTGTTCGCCCTGTTTAAAAGGGCAAAGATCTCGGGAAGATACTCCCGCTCCATATAACAGCCGAGCAGCATCACATAGCCGAAGCGCTGGGCAAATTCCTTCCCCTCGCCGATATAGCGCGCGATCTCGGGCAAAAACGCCGCGCGGTGCTTTTTCACCTCTTTGAGCACGGAACAGAAAAGGTCGCAGACCGCCCAGCCGTCCATGAGCGCGACGCACCGCCCGATCCAGGGGAGCTTGTCCGAAAAAGGCATCCCGATATATCCGACCGCGGCGCACTTCAACAGCCGTATCTCGAAAATCTCGTCGGGAAAAGCAAAGAGCGCCTCTAAATCAAACCCTTCTCCTGCGATCAGCTTTTTTGCGTAAGCGCGCAAAAGCGGCGTCCTCACGCCGATGCTCGTGCCCGCGGGAATGTTGACGATCCGCTCGTTGAAGAGGCGGTATTTTTCATCCTTCATCGCCGAAAGATCGGCAAAAACTTCTTTATAGCTTTTCATGCGCACTCTTCCATAGTATGTAGAATCATAGCATTTTGTTTTCCCCGCAAGCGCCGCCCGCAGAGGGAAAAGCGCTCATTTTTCCTCGCCCGAATATTTCGGAAAGGGCGCAAAACCATTGCTCCTTTTGAAAGCGCGGATTGGCGGGAGAGGTGGACGGCATGAGTCGGTATTTTACGGGGCAATCGGGGAAATTTTCGCAAAAGATAGAAAACGCCTTTTTGCCGTTGAGGAGGATGAGCCGCACCTTCGTCTCCCGCAAAATGGGACGAATGTCCGCCGCGGTATAATCGCGGATGGCGGCATCCGCAGAGCCCGCTATGCGGCAGGAAAGCGCCGCGTCCCAAAGGGCGATCTTGTGCGAAAGCACGAAGGCGCGCCGCGCCGCCCCGCTTTCTCCTATCTCCTCGCCGAAAAATTCGGAGAGCGTCTTCCAGAAGCGGTTTTGCTTGTTGCCGTAATAAAAGGACATTTCACGGCTCTTGACGGAAGGGAAGCTCCCTAAGATCAAAAGCTCGCTGTCGGCGGCATATACGGGGTCAAACCCGCGTATTATATCTGACATAGTACTCTCCATCTTCCGTTTGGCGGCCAAAAAGCGGCGTTTTTTGCCGCATATCCGCCGTAAAAGCGCCCTTATACGATGAGGGGCGACGTGCGCTTGCCGACGGCTGCCGCCGCGGGTTTTTGCTTGAAATGCAGGGCGAGCACCTCTTCGCAGTCCTCTTTTTTCATGCTGCCGATGGCTTTGATACGCCCTTCGAGGTCCAAGATCTCCCCCGTGAATAAGAGGTGCTTTCCGTAGGCGACCATCTGCGAGGCGGTGTTTTCCTGCCCGAGCACGACGGAAGATTTGAGCTGCTCCTTGCCGCGCGCGAACTCCTCGTCGGTGATGCCGCCGCGGCAAAGCTCGGAAACGGCGGCAAAGATCGCCTCCTGAGCCCGTTCCGCATTGGAGGGATTGACCCCCGCATAGACGGTCAAAACGCCCCCTTCCGTAAAGGAAGAAATATACGAATAGACGGTGTAGGCAAGTCCCATCTTTTCGCGCACGGTCTGGAAAAGGCGCGAGCTCATCCCCCCGCCTAAGACGGTGTTCATGACAAGCGCCGCATCCATCCGCGCGTCTTCCCTGCTAAGAGAAGGATAGGCGAAAGCGATATGCACTTGCTCTATATCTTTCGCCTTGAAAAGGCTGTCGCCGCGGCAGGATATTTTCTTCTTTCTGCCGCAAAAAGCGCGCCGCGCGATGCGCGATTCAAAGTACTCTTCCGCCAGCGCCTGCGCGCGCTCCATATCGATGTTGCCCGCAAAGGAGAGGACGATGTTCTCGGGCGCATAGCGCTCATCAATGTAAGAAAACAGCTCCCTGCGGGTGAATCTCTTCACGTTTTCCTGCGGGCCGAGAATGCTCCTTCCGTACCCTTCCTTCCCGAAATACGCCTCGGCGAGCACGTCCAGGCAAAGATCGTCGGGCGTGTCTTCCGTCATGGCGATCTCCTCGAGCACGACCCCCTTTTCCCTGTCCATCTCCTCTTCGGGAAAGACGGAGCCGAGCACGAAATCGGAGAGGATCTCGAAGGCCTCCCCCGCGTGATCGGAAGTGGATTTCGCATAATAGCAGGTGATGTCTTTGGATGTGAAGGCGTTGACCTGCGCGCCGATGCGGTCCATCGCGTCCGAAATTTCAAAGGCGGTGCGCTTGTCGGTCCCCTTGAACATCATGTGCTCGATAAAGTGGGAAATGCCGTTCTCCTTTTCCGTCTCAAAGCAGGAGCCCGTACCCACGATCACCCCCATGCTGACGGAAAGGAGCCCGTCGATCTTTTTTACGACCATGCGAAGGCCGCTCGGGAATTTTTTGTAATCAGTCATCTTTTTTCTCCGTTATGTATTTTTTCAGATTTATCCTTCGCCGTACAAAAATACGGCTTTTCGCAAAGGCGGGCGCGCCCTGCATCGCCCGCTTACGCGATCGTTTGAGAGACGACGGACTGCGTGAGCCCCGCCTCTTCATACGCCTTGAGCACGGAAGGCAGCGCTTCGGCGGTCTCCTTTGTCGGGTGCATGAGCACGAGATCGCCCGCCTCTGCCCCTTCCGCCGCACGGCGGTAGATGAGGGAAGGGTCGTGGTCCCGCCAGTCGATCGTATCCTTCGACCACATGATCACGTTATAGCCGAGCGCTTCGGCGGCGTTGACCGTGTTTTCCGAATACGCGCCCGAAGGCGGGGCAAACAGCTGCATTTCGACGCCCGTGAGCGCCTTTACGAGGGCGTGACAGCGCGAGATCTCTTCCTTGTTCGCCGCAAGCGATAATTTATCCTGGTATTTATGGAAATACCCGTGATTGCCCGCCTCGTGCCCACGCGAAACGATCGTGCGGAGAATTTTTGTATGATCGTCCGCCCAGCAGCCGCCGATAAAGAAGGTCGCCTTCACCCCGAATAAATCCAGCGTGTCCAAAATGGAAGGGAGATATTCTTCTCCGCCGTAGACGTTGAACATGAGCGAGATACGCCCGCCATCGCCGCTGCCGCGGTAACAGACCCGCTCTTCGATGTTGCCCGCGGGCATATCCCCCGCGGGGAAAAAGCACACCGCGCCCACGGCGAGGATGATCAGGGCAAGTACCGCGTTGATACACACCGAAAGCGCCGTCGCTCTCTTCATATCGTCCGCCTCTCCTTATCTTTTATTGAAGGGAAGGAAAATTTCTTCCCTTCAATATATTCGCAAAAAGACAGCGATATGAATCCGCCCTGCGCGCCCTTTTCGGGACAAGCCGCGCTATTTGAGCTTTACGACGGTGACGCCCGCTTCCCCTTCTCCGTACTTTCCGGAACGGTATTCGGCGACGTTTTTATGCTTTCTCAGATGTTCGCGGATGCCGTCGCGCAGTTTTCCCGTGCCCACGCCGTGCACGATCTTCACCTCTTCCAGCCCCGAAAGAATGGCGCTGTCGATGAAGGCGTCAACCTCTTCCACCGCCTCGGAGACGGTCATGCCGATCAGGTTGATCTCCTGCCGCACGGCGCCCGTATCCCGCGCGAGGTTGCGCACGAACTGCACCCGCTCCTTGGGCTTTTCCGCCCGCTTCCCGCCCGTAAGCAGGAACAGATCTCCCGCCTTGACGGCCATGCGCAGGCTGCCGACGAGCACCTCCGCCTCCTTTTTGCGGGAATTGACGGAAAGCACTTCCCCTTCGCTCTCCAACGCCCCGACGAACACTTTGTCGCCCGCACGCAGCGCCGAGATGTCCGCGCGCACCCGCCTTTGCGGTTCGTCCTTGTCAAATTCCATGCCGAACGCCTTGTCGGCGATCTTGTTTTTGAGGGTGCGGGCGCGGATGAGGTCCGCCTCCGTCACTTCGCTCTTGCGGGCGATCCCTTCGATCTCTTCAAGGAGGGCTTCCGCCTCCTGCGTCCGTTCGTTGACGATGCGGCGGCTCTCCACTTTGGCGCTCGCGAACAGCTTTTCCCGCTCCCTCTTCAGTTTTTCCCGCTCGGCGTTCACTTCGGCGAGCTTTTCTTCCCACTGCGAACGCAGGCTGTCCGCCTGCTTTTTTGCTTCCTCCGCCTAGATACGGCTGCTTTCGGCGGTGCGGATGATGTTTTCAAACTTCTGTCCCCCTTCCGAAAGGTTGGAAACGGCGTCGCGCAAGATCTCTTCGGAAAGCCCCAGCCTGCGGGAGATGGCGATGGCGTTGCTGCTGCCCGGAACGCCCAAACTCACCCTGTACAGGGGGCGCAGGGTAGACATATCGAACTCCATGCTCGCGTTTTCGATCCCCTCTTCGGCATAGGCAAACTCTTTGAGCGCCGTATAATGGGTAGTGACGATGCCGCGGCAGTTTTTGCGCAGAAGATAGGAAAGGACCGCCTTTGCGATCGCCTGCCCCTCGTCGGGGTCGGTGCCGCCGCCCAGTTCGTCGATGAGGACGAGGCTGTTTTCTCCCGCGCCCTGCGTGATGGCGATGACGTTTTTGATATGGGAAGAGAAGGTAGACAGATTTTCTTCGATGCTCTGCGCGTCGCCGATGTCGCAAAAGACCTCGGAAAAGACGGCGGTCTCGCTCCTTTCCGCGGCGGGGATAAACAGCCCGCAGCAAGCCATGAGGCAGAACAGCCCGCACATTTTCAGCGTGACCGTCTTGCCGCCCGTGTTCGGCCCCGAAATGAGGAGAAATTTATACTCCTTTCCGAGCGAGACGGTGACGGGCACCGCCGAAGCGGGGTCGAGCAGGGGGTGCCTTCCCTTTTCGACGGAGAGGATCCCCCTGTCGTTGAGGCGGGGGCGCACGCACTTGTTTTTATAGGAATACTCCGCCTTGGCGTAGGCGGCGTCCAGCTCGCTGAGCCGCAGCATATCCTCTCTGAGCTGCGCGCCCAGAGCGCCCACGCGGCGGGAAAGCTCCTTTAAGATACGCTCGATCTCCTCCTTTTCCGCCGCCGCCAGCTCGCGCAGTTCGTTGTTCATTTCCAGGATATATTCGGGCTCGATGAAAAAGGTCGCGCCGCTCGCCGAACGGTCGTGCACGAACCCCTTGATCCGCCCTTTGTATTCGGCGCGCACGGGCAGAACATAGCGGTTGTCGCGCATGGTGACGATGCCGTCCTGCAAATATTTTGCGCTTTCGCCGCCGAGGTATTCGCTCAATTTATTGCGGATACGCTCGTTCAAAAGGCGGATGGAACGGCGGATATTGTAAAGCTCGCCGCTCGCATAATCGCTCATCTCCTCTTCGGACAAGATCTTTTCGCCGATGTCACGCTCCAGCGCCTCGTCAAAATACAGCCTGTCGGCGATCTCGCGCATATATACGATCTTCTCGTCAGAAACGCCCGCGACCCCCTTATAGGCGATGCGCGCCGAGCGCAAGAGCGCCGCCATGGAGAGGAGCTCCCCCATGGAGAGAGACGCGCCCTTCGCCGCGCGTTCGGGCTCGTCGGATATTTCGGGAAAGCCTTCCACCCTGCCCGTCCCGTAGCGGTATAAAAGAAGGTCCGCCTCTTCGGTGAGGGAAAGGAGATATTCCGCTTCACGCTTATCCGTCTTGGGCATTTCCGCCGCCAGCCGCTCCTTTGTATCTTTGAGCACCGCGAACGAAGCGACGGCGGCAAGTATCTTATTCAGTTCGAGTTTTTCGACTGTCTTGCGGTCCATATTTTATGACCCCCTTCCTGTTTTTTCAGCGCACGCCCGAAGCGGACAGCACCTGCGTGGCGCCCGCTTCCCTGACCCCGCCGAGCGCGGCGCGCCGCTCCTCTTCGCTTAGGGTGCGAAGATCGTACAGCGCGCGCCCGACGCAAACCGGCGCAAGTTTGGCGCAGTTAAAAAGTTCAAACCGGCATACGCCGCTCTCATAGCGCCGCAGGGGAAACGCGCGGCCCTCTTCGTCCGTGAGCGTATACCGCGCGCGCCTGTCACAGGATGCGCAGCGCCTGCCGAACGGACAGTGCCCGAGCTCCATCACCTTGACGGCGCCGCCCGCGAGGCGGAACCCGCACATCCCTTCCCCTTCCTTCAAAGAAAGCTCTTTGGAAAGGGCATACGCCGCGCAGACGGGCTCCTCTCCGAGCATTTGAGCGGAGAAGCGGTTGAAAATATTGAAGCCCGTCCCCGCGAACAGGCGCAGCCCGCGGGCGCGGCAGTATTCCGCCGCCCACGCGCCCTCGGCGTAGACCATGCCGAAACGGAGGATGTTCTTTTCCGCGGCGGCGATGTCGGCGTCCGTCATAAAGGCGGGCAGATAGAGGCACACTTCGCACTTCTTCCCCGCAGCCGCCGCAAAAAAGCGATCAAATTCCTCCCCGTCTTTATAATCGCGCGGCGAAAAGATGAAAAGTCCCGCTTGCTCCGCCGCCTCCGCAAAGGCGGCAAGTTCTCCGATCGCCGCGCGCTCCCATCCGCTCGCGCACGGCTCCTTTCCGAGGGGGCGCGGCGCGTGCGACGCCAGCGGCGGGCGCGACCCTCTTTCATACAGGCGTTCATACACTTCCCTGCGGAAGGCGTTGCACTGCGAGCGTGCGGCAAAGGGCGCGCCGCTCACCTCGGCTTTGACCGTCACCGAAAAAGGATAGGCGTCCGTCTTGGAAAAACATTCCTGCAATTCTTCCTTCGTCAGCGCGCTCGTCTTTGCCCGCTCCAGACAAAACGCGGACGCAAACTCTTCTTTCCCGAAAGCGCCGACGGCTTTCGCCCGCAGGAGCTCCCCTTCTTTGGCAAACACTTCCAAAGAAAGCGGCGCCGCCCGCCGCTGCGCCGAAACGCGCGCCGCCAGCGCCGTGTCCGCGGTGAGGTACACGCCGTCCCCTTCGCGGTAACCGTCTTTATGCGGAAGATAAAATCCGCCCTTTGCGGCGGGGAAAGACGCGGAATAGGCGCCGCCGCCCAGTTCCCTGCCGCCGCGGATGATCTTGAAGCCGTCTCCGTCTGCGGGGCGGAACGCCGAGCGGACGAGGACGAATTTTCCCCGCCTCTCCTTAGAGAGCGCGCCGATCTTTTCCCCTTTGTGCCCCTGCAGCTGCGAGGAGATGAGGTCTTTATCCTGCCCGAAGGCATACCCTTTGGTATAATCCCCGCGGTTATAGGCGCGTTTGAGGGAGGAAAACGCCTCTAAAGCATCTTCGCCCGCCAAGATCCGCCTGTAATAGCCGACCGCCGCCCCGACGTATGCCGCCGAGCGCATCCTGCCTTCGATCTTGAAAGAGGAGACGCCCGCAGCCGCCAATTTTCCGACGTCTTCGCCCATGCATAGGTCGGCGAGGGAGAGCCTGTACGCGGGCGTTTCAAACCCCTGCCTGTCTATGCGGCAGCGCTTGCGGCAGGGCTGTTTGCAAAAGCCCCTGTTGCCGCTGTTCCCGCCGATAAAGGCGGAGAGATAGCACTGCCCCGAAAAGCAGGTGCACAGCGCCCCCTGCACGAAGACTTCCGTCTCGATCTCCCGCGCGATGGCGGCAATGCCCGCAAGCGGCGTCTCGCGCGCCAAAATAACGCGGGAAAAGCCGCAGCGCTTGGCAAGCCGCGCCCCGTATACGTTGCACACGCCCGCCTGCGTGGAAAGGTGCAGCACCATTTCGGGATAGGTCTCTTTCAGCAATTTGCCGAGAAAGACGTCCTGGATGATGAGCGCGTCCGCGCCGCCCTCCCACGCTTGCCGCGCGCACGCAAAAAAGCGCTCCAGTTCGCCGTCTTTGACGAGCGTATTGAGCGCGACGTATACGCGCACGCCGAGAACGTGCGCGTAAGCGGTATATTTTTTCAGATTTTCCGCAGAAAAGTTGGCGGCGGACTTGCGCGCGGAAAAATCGGTCAGTCCGAGATAGACCGCGTCCGCGCCCGCGTGTACGGCGGCATAGAACGCCGCTTCGTCCCCCGCCGGGGCCAATATTTCACACATGGCTATATTGTATCATGTTTTTCCCGCTTTGCAAAGGAAAAACGCGCAAAATGCGCGCGCCCGTGCACGGGCGCGCCCGTTTTTCCGCTGCCCGACGGCGGCGCGTATCATTTTGCGCCCGCACGCGGGAACACGCTCCGAACGGGCGGCGGGGACCGCTATATGTCAATCCAGCTGTATTTCCGCGAGTTCTTTGGGCGGGATCTTCTGCGCGGAAGCGTCGGCCGTCTTTTTGACGAGCACCGCAGCCTTTTGAACGGGGATATTCGTCCCCGCCCCCGCGACGCAGCCGCCGGGGCAGCCCATCCCTTCGATGAGGGAACCGTCCAGCCTGCCCATTTTAGCGAGCAGCAGGATCTTGCGGCAGTCCTCCAGCCCCTCGACGTGCTGAATGTTCAGCTCCGTTCCGGGGTAATATTCGCGGATACACTTTTCGATCGCCCCCGCGACGCCGCCCGCGACCGCATACCCCCTGCCCGCGCCCGTCGCGTCGTTCATTTCCGCCTCCTTTTCAAAGCGGGAAAAGTCGATGCCGCGCGCCTCAAAGATGGCGGAGAGCTCCTCGAAGGTGATGACGAAGTCGACGTCGCTGCGCACCGAGCGCCTGGAAGCCTCCAGCTTTTTCGCCGCGCACGGCCCGATAAAGACGACGCGATGATCGGGATACTTCTTTTTGATGGTGCGCGCCGTGGCGACCATCGGCGTGAGGGTGTTGGAGATCTTGTCCGCCGATTCGGGGAAATAGTGGCGGATGAGCATCGCCCACGCGGGGCAGCAGGACGTGAGCATGAAGGGCTGCTTGCCCGATGCGACCCGTTCGGCGTAATGTTCCGCCTCCGTCGCCGCGCCCATATCCGCGCCGAGGGCGACCTCGAACACGTCGCAAAACCCGAGCTCCATGAGCGCCGCTTTGAGTTTGGAAGGGGTCGCCTGTTCGCCGAACTGCCCTACATAGGAAGGGGCGACTTCGGCGATGATCTTATCCCCGCGGCGCAGAGCGCGGATGAGCTGGAAAAACTGCGATTTGTCCGCAATGGCGCCGAAGGGGCAGTTGACCATGCACATACCGCAGGAGACGCACTTGTCGGCGTTGATCTTCGCCCTGCCCAGATCGTCCGACTCTATCGCTTTCACGCCGCACGCCTCCGCGCAGGGGCGCGTCTGATGGGCGATCGCGTCATAGGGGCAGACGCTCTTGCACTTCCCGCACTTGATACATTTGCTCTCGTCGATGACGGCGCGGCCGCCAACGATGGAGATGCACTGTTTGGGGCAGACGCTCGTGCAGGGATGCGCGACGCAGCCGCGGCAGTTGTCCGTCACCTTATAGCGGTTGGGCGCGCAGGCGGCGCAGGCGGAGGGAATGACCTGCATGAGGGGCGGTTCGTAATATTTATCGGCGATATCGCTGCCCGAAAGCCCGCTCGTAAGATGCACGGGCGCATCTTCCGGGCGCAAAGACAGGCCCATGGCGAGGCGCACCCGCTCCGAACAGATGGCGCGTTCCCGCCAGATGCTCTCCCTGTACAGCGGCTTGTCGCCCGGGGTGATCTTGTACGGGATCGCCTCGATGTCGTCTTTGATCGTATCGCGGCCGCTCTCAAAGGCGACGCGCGCGAGCTCCACGAACACCTGGCGGCGCAGCTGTTTCAACGGGGTCAAAAGTCCTCTTTCCATACCGAAAAACTCCCTAAAATATTTTATCCGCCCCCGCTCAGAGGCGGCCGCAGCGCGAAAAAGCGCCGCGCAGCTTTTCTGCCGTCCGCCCGGAAGGCAGCCGCCCCAGGCGGTAGCACCAATTGCCCGCCGCCTCGGCGGGCAGGTTCATGCGCGTATCCCCGCCCGTGAGCAGGATGTCCTGCATGGGCAGGACGGCGAGCTTCGCCTTGGAAGCCAGCGTAAGCTCCGCGGCTGCCGCGGCGGCGCTGTAAACGCCCGCGCCGCGGCGGCAAACGCCCAACGCCCTGCACTGCTCGTTGAGCGCGGCAAAGAGCGCCCGCCGCCCCCCTTCGCCCGCCTTTTCCAAAAAACCGACCATCGTGTCGTTGTCGTGCGTACCCGTATAGGCGACGCTGTTTTCGGTGATGAGGGAAGGCAGATACCCGTTTTCCGGGTTGCCGTCAAAGGCGAACTGCACCACCTTCATGCCGGGGTAGCCCGTCTTTTTCATGAGTCTGAAAACGCCCGCGTCCAGCGTGCCGAGGTCTTCCGCGATGAAATCGGGATCGCCGAGCTTTTGCTTCACCGCCGCAAACAGCGCATACCCTGGGCCCTTCCGCCAGCGGCCGCAAACGGCGGTCTCGGCGCCCGCGTCGATCTCGTAATAGCGGTCAAAGCCGCGGAAATGGTCGATCCTGACCACGTCGTAGAGGGTAAAGGCGCGGCGGATGCGCTCGCACCACCAGGCATACCCTTCGGCGGCGTGCGCCTTCCAGTCGTACACGGGATTGCCCCACAGTTGCCCCGTGGCGGAAAAATAATCGGGCGGGACGCCCGCGACCTTTTTCGGGCGCAGACCGCTTTTGAGTTTAAATAGGTCGGGCCGCGCCCATACGTCGGCGGAATCCGCCGCCACATACAGCGGGATGTCGCCTATGATGCGGATGCCCAGCCCGTTGACATACTTTTTGAGCGCCTGCCACTGACGGTCAAATTCATACTGCAAAAAGAGCCAGAACAAGTATTCTCCCTTATGCTCCTCCTTAAACGCGGCGAGCGCCTGCCCGTCGCGGTCGCGGTATTTCTTCTCCCACTTGTCGACGCTCTTGTCCCCGCTCGCCGTCTTGATCGCCATGTAGAGGGCATATTCTTCAAACTCTCCCTTTTCGGCGAAGGCGGTAAAGGCGGGGTCATGCACGTCGAAGCGGGAAAAGGCGCGCCGCAGCACCGCATATTTTTGCGTATAGAGGAAGCCGTAATCCACCTTTCCCCTGCGGCAGACGGACGCGGCTTCGCTCTTTTTCAAAAGCCCTTCCTCTGCGAGGGTGTAAAGGTCGATAAAATAGGGATTGCCCGAAGAAGCATAGACGGACTGATAGGGCGAATCGCCGTAGCCCGTCTGCACCAGCGGCAGTACCTGCCAGTATTTTGCCCCCGCCGCGTGCAGAAAATCGGCGAATCTGTACGCTTCTTTCCCGAACGTGCCGATCCCTTCCCTGCCGGGAAGGGAAGAAATGTGCAGCAACACGCCCGCGGCGCGCTCTCCTTTCATCATATCCTCCTCCGAAGTTCAAAAAATGTTCACCCTTATATTTTAGCATAAAACGCGCGTTTTGCAAGGGGTTTTCCGCGGTTTTTCTGCGGGCAGCACCCGTTTTTTCGGTTTTTCCCTGCGAAAACGCGCAAACGGCCGCAGCGCTCGGGCGCCGCAGCCGTTTTTTTGTCATTTCTTTCCGATAAACGCCGTCAAAGCTCGACGTATGCGTCGCGCTCCGCGCCGACGGAGACATACCTGACCTTGCACTCGCACGCCTCTTCGATAAAGCGGATGTAGTCGAGCGCTTCTTTGGGAAGGTCTTCCTTTTTGCGGCATTTGGAAATATCCGAGTTCCAGCCCTTGACCTTTTTGAAGACGGGTTTGCACTCGTCCAGAACGTCGGTAAAGGGGAACTCCGTCAAGATTTCGCCGTTCAGCTCATACGCCACGCACACCTCGATCTCGTCATGACCCGAGAGGATGTCGAGCTTGGTGAGGGCGATCTCGTCCGCGCCCTGGCAGCGGATGCCGTATTTGGAAGCGACCGCGTCAAAGGGCCCTACCCGCCTCGGCCTGCCCGTCGCCGCGCCGTATTCGCCGCCCG
>CALWCR010000107.1 GCA_944376445.1 uncultured Clostridia bacterium
GAGCCCGAAAAGGTCGTTCCCAAAAACGTGGCGTGCGAGAGGGGGACGGAACGCATCCATACGGTGCGTCTGCCCGCGTACAGTTTCACCCTTCTGCGGTTTGCGGAAGAAAAATCAAATTGAAAAGATTGAAGGAGGAAAAAGATATGAAGGCAAAAAAGGTGCTGACGGCTCTGTGCGGAGCGTCCCTTGCAACGGTGATGACGTTCGGCGCGCTGGCGACGGGCTGCGCGGGGAACATCGGGGAAGGAGACGAGAACATCAACGTTTCGCAGGATCAGATCACGCAGATCCAGCAAAAGTATGACGAGGCAGGCGCAGTCTACGAATATACGGGCAGCCCCGTTACCATCACGATGTCTCACTGGGATTCGGACGGCGCTTCCATTGAGCGCGCCGTGCTGGAAGTGCTTTTGGAAGCATTCAACAAGCGCTATCCCTCCATTACGGTCGATCTGGAGATCATCAGCGACTATGAAACGACGTATTCCACCCGTTTCGCGACGAACGACGTCCACGACGTGTTCCTTGTTTCGGACGGCGTGTTCACGAACTGGGTCAAAGGCAGCACGCAGACGATGGTCAATCTTTCTCCCTACATCGCTGCGAGCGACCTTGTGGATATGGACGATATGTTCGATTCCGTCGTCACGCGCTATCAGTACGATCCCGCAACGGGGCTCACGGGGCAGGGCAATCAGATGACCATGCCGCGCGACATCTCCTCGCATGTCATGTATTACAACAAGGATCTCTTTGAGCAGTTCGGCGTGGAACTGCCGCCTTCCGACAGGGTCATGACCATCGAGGAAGCGGTCGATATGTGGGAGGCGCTCACGCAGGATCTGGACGGCGACGGCACTCCCGATATCTACGGTGTGGCGGGGCTTTCGACGGAGGGGCTCGTCTGGTCGGCGGGCGGCGACTTCCTCAACGACAGTCGTACGGCGTTCCCGACGGAGCAGTCCGATCTTACGGCGCTCAACAAGGCGTACAAGTTTATTCAGGATGCCTATTATACTTATGCGGACGGCAAGGGCATCACGCCTCCCGGAACGGTGACGCAGACGGGCGACGCGACGGCGCTCTTTGCGCAGGAGATGGTCGCCACCGTCATCGCGGGCAGCTGGGAACTTGCGACCATTCAGGGCAACTCCTTTGATTGGGATATTGCCTACGTTCCCGCCTTTGAAGAAAATCCAGGGGCAAACGCATGGTCGGGCTCTGTTTCCTATGCCATTTACAGCGGCATCGATCCCGCAAAGCTGGATGCCGCATGGAAGCTGGTGGAATATATCGGATGCCCCGAAGGACAGGAAATTCTGGCGGCGACAGGCTTCCAGTTCCCCATCTATCAGTCGGTCGCGTTTGACGAGGATTATCTCGCCGTATACGAGAATTCCAAGCCTTCCAATTACGAGATCTTCCTGAAATCGGCTTCTACACAGCCCGCAGGTACCTGGATGTATCTCACTTCCGATCAGTGGAAGGAACTTGGGTACGACGGTCTTTCGGCGCATCTGCTCGATACGAATGCGAACGACCGTTGGACGGTAGAGCGCTTCCTCGATGAGTGCAAGACGACGATCGACCAGCTCGTATAACTTGCGGAGGTCCCATGATGCAGACAACGGCAGAAGTTGTAACGTTAGGAGAGGGGGCGGAAACGGCCCCTTCTCCTAAAAAGAATAAAATGAACAGGCGCAGGCGCAACGAATGCATTTGGGGCTACGTATTTATTGCGCCGTTGTGTATCGGATTTTTGCTGTTTACGGCGTTTCCGCTCGTACTTTCTATCGGCTATTCTTTTACGGAGTACGATCTGTTTTCGCCGCCCAAGTTTATCGGTTTCGGCAACTTTATCGAGATCTTTTCGAGCAATACAGACTGGTTTTTGCGCTCGCTCCTCAATGCTCTCGTTTTTACGATCGGCGTTCCGCTCGGCGCGCTGCTTTCGCTCGTCGTTGCCGCAATGCTTGTGAACATCAGCCGCGGCTCGACGGCGCTGCGTATGATCTTCTATATCCCGACGATCTGCGGCTCGGTCGCGCTCACGTTCATCTGGCAGTGGATGTTTGCTTCGCACTACGGCATTCTTTGGGAGTTCTTGGAGAATCTCGGCTTTCATCTCACCGATGACTTCGGGTTCCTTGACGAGGAGCATTTCATGGCGTCCATGATCTTCATGGGGCTGTGGGCGGGGCTTGGCGGCGGTCTGCTGCTCTTTTATTCCTCGTTGCAGAGCATTTCCCGCGATCTCTATGACGCCGCAGCGCTGGACGGCGCGGGACCGCTCACAAAATTCCGCGCCATTACGCTGCCCGGCATTTCGCCCGTTTTGTTTTATATTCTGTTGACGGGCGTCGTCGGGTCGTTCCAGGCGTTTACGCAGTTTCAGGTCATGACGGGAGATATTATCAGCGAACATACCGTTATGCCCGTGTGGTGGATCTACCGCTATATCACGGGTGAATGGGGGTATCGCTACGGGTTTGCTTCGGCAATGGGGCTTTTATTGGGGCTTATCCTTATCATTGTTTCGGCGATCCAGTTCATTGCATCCAAGTATTGGGTGAAGTATTGAGGAGGCAGAACCATGCAGACGGAAATTTCCGCGGCAACGCCTGCCGCACGCCAAAAAGTCGATAAGAAGCAGCGCTTCAAGCGGATGCTGCCCAAGATCGCGCTGTATGTTATCCTCATTTTCCTTGCCATTTTGTGGCTCGTCCCGTTCTTGTTTGCGCTTTCAACGTCTTTTGCCTATCAGTTCAACGTGAATGGCGGCGAGCCCGTCGTGGGCATCTATCACAAGGATTATAACTGGCTCTGGCATACCGTCACGTTTGACAATTATGCAAAATTGTTTTCCGAGTACAATATCCTCGGAGGGTTTCTGAACACCATTCTCTATATGCTCGCGCCGCTTTTTGTGGGCGTGTTCACGAGCGCCATGGCGGCTTACGCCTTTGCGAGGCTGCGGTTCCCCGGGCGGGACGCTATTTTCTTCGTGCTGCTTGCGACCATCCTTTTGCCCGGCGTCATCACCATGATCCCGTCGTATATCTTGTTTGCGAATTTTTACCATTGGACGAACACGCCGCTTCCGCTCATCATTCCCGGGTGCTTCGGGTCTGCCATGACGATGTTCCTCATCAGGCAGTACTTCCTCGGGTTCCCGAAGGAGCTTGAAGAAGCTGCGCAGATCGACGGCATGGGCTGGTGGGGGATCTTTTTGCGGATCGCGCTGCCGCTCTCGCTTCCCGTTCTTATCACGCAGGTCATTCTGTCGTTCAACGGTATCTACAACGACTATCTGGGCCCGCTGCTCTACGTCGGAACGGTGACGGAACTCAGAACGTTGCAGCTCGTCTTGAAGAGCATTCCCACGATCGGCAACACGCCTTATCCGCTGATGATGGCGGGCGCGGTGATCGCACTCATCCCCACGTTCATCCTCTATTGCGCTGCGCAGAAGTTCTTTACAGAGGGTATCGTGCTGTCGGGGATCAAAGAATAATCATTCAAATCAGGAGAAAAGATGATGAAAACCAAGATGATGAAAACCAAACGTTTTGTACGCATCGGGAGCCTTGCGATCTGCTGCGCGCTCGGTATGACGGCATTTGCCGCCTGCACGGGCGGGGATCAGCAGCCGCAGAAGGACAATGCCGAACTTCCCGCCGCGCCCGAAGGCGCCATTGTTGACGTAAACGGCACCGCGGTGCTTCTGGCGGGGGACTATCGGCTCGATTTTGTCTCGTCGGGGGATGGGTATGCCGTACAGTTGGTGGATACCACGCTGCTTTCCGATAAGGAAGCGGCATCTACGGCGCAGTCGGTCATTTTTGCCTCCGAAACGCCCGCGGGCGTTTCGCTGATGGTGGATAAAAAACTTATGTCCTATTCGACTGCCGACGCCGCAAAGAACTATGAAGCGGTTTCCGCACAGGACTACGGGTATCTTTGCACGGCGACCGTTGAAACGGAGAACGGCAGCGAGGTCGCCTTCAAGGACCGCTACTATCTGCAAGGCGACGTGTTTGCCATGTCTCGTACCGCGGAGGTGACGGCAGTCGGGCAGGGGGATTTCGGCTTTGAAACGGTGTATTCCTTCGGAAGCACCGACGCGTCGAAGGACTATACCGCGTTCGACTATTTTATTCCCTCCATTCTCTATAAAGATTCGCGTGATATGACGAACGGCGCGCAGGGGAGCAATCTCAACGTGCCGAAAATGTACGTCAAGGAAACGCGCACAGGACTTCCTCTTGCCATGCTGCGCGATAAGGAATCCGGATATTCCCTTGCGCTTGCGCATCTGGAACCCGAGATCACCGTCAATGGTACGCTCTACGGCGGCAGCAACGGCAATGCGGATAACGGCTTGCAGTACGGCTCCATCGGGTATTCTTCCGAAGGCGGGATGGCGGTGGATTTCTG
>CALWCR010000108.1 GCA_944376445.1 uncultured Clostridia bacterium
TTGACGGAAGGGCTCTCCGCACGCTATCCGACGGATAAAGAGGAGGGCTTCGGCGTCGCCGTGGATATCGGCACCACGACCGTCGCCTTTTCCCTTTTGCAGCTCTCCACGGGCAAAATGCTGGAAAAATTTGCCGAACTCAACCGTCAGGCGGCGTTCGGCGCGGACGTCATCAGCCGCATCATGGCGGCGGAAGGGGGCGGCGCTGCGCTGCTTGCCGAAACGGTGCGCTCGCAGATCGAGGGCGCCCTTGCCCGCTTCCGTCAAAAATATGCCGTCGGGATCGACAAGGTCGCCGTCTGCGGCAACACGACCATGCTCCATCTGTTTTGCGGGGAAGACGTCTCCGGCATCGGCCGTTACCCCTTCACGCCCGCCTTTACCGAATACCGCGAACGCGCGGGCGGGGAGTACGGGCTTTCCTGCGGCAAGGTGCAGGTGCTGCCTTCCGTGTCCGCCTATGTCGGCGCGGACGTGGTGGCGGGCTGTATCGCCGCGGGATTAAACGAGAGGGAAGGGATGCTGGCGGACATCGGCACCAACGGCGAAATGCTCGCCCACGCAGGCGGAAAATTTTTCTGCACGTCGACGGCGGCGGGCCCCTGTTTTGAGGGGGCGAACATCGAATGCGGCATGGGCGGCGTCGCGGGGGCGGTCGATTCTCTGCACTTTGCGGAAGGGAAGCTCTCGTATACGACCATCGGCGGCGCGGCGCCTTGCGGTATCTGCGGGGCGGGGCTTGTGGACGCCGTCGCCCTCATGCTGGAAAAGGGCGTCATCGACGAGACGGGCGCCTTCGTCCGCGGGGATAAGTTTTATATCGCCGACGGCGTGTATGTTTCGCAAAAAGACGTGCGCAATTTCCAGCTCGCAAAGAGCGCCGTCTGTTCGGGGATCCGCGTATTGGCGGCGCGCGCGGGGCTGGCGCTTTCTTCTTTAGAGCTGGACATCGCGGGCGGGCTCGGCTTTTATCTGGACGGAAAGAGCGCCGAAAAGACGGGGCTTTTCCCCAAAGAAAATTCTCTCCGCCGCGCGGTCGGCAATGCGGCGCTTGCGGGTACGGAAGCGTGTATGCTCAGCAAAGCCGCGCTCGCCAAGGCGATAGAGCTCGCCGAAAACACGCAATATATCGACCTTTCGGCGGACGCCGATTTTATGGACGAATATATTGGCAACATGAATTTCTGAGCGCGCGCGGGCTTCCTGCCTTCGGATGCTTGCAAAAGGGGCGCAAATCGGGTATACTGTAAAAAACAAGCAAGGCGGCGCCTTTACGGCCGTCTGGCAGCGGGGTACAATGGAGCAGGCAAAGGTCGGGCTCGGCGGCATCGTCGACTTTTCGGAACTGGAAAAATTGTTCAAGAGCTATTCGCTCACGGGCGGCTTCGACGTGGCGCTGTACGCGCTCGACGGCGAGGAGCAGCTCGCCGTGCGCCGCCCCTCGTCCGTCTGCGCGGGCCTTCGCGGCTCTGCGGTTTGCAGCGGCAAGATCGTGCAGAGCGGCAAGAAGGCGGAAGAACTTCGCACCAGCTATATCTATGAAACTCCCTGCGGGCTCATCATGTGCATCGCCGCCGTGGCGGTAGAAGGGGAAACGGTCGGCTACATCACCACCGGGCCTGTCGTCCTATGGGAAAAGGACGAATATTTCTACCGCGAAATGAAGGAAAAGTTTGCCGCGCTCGGGGCCTCGTCCGACGGGGCGGCGCTGGAAAGCGTGCGCAAAGTGGACTGCGAGACGATGACGGGCATCTCCGATATGCTGCGTATGCTCGTCGAATATATGGCGGGCCAGCAGAAAAAATTCGCCGAACAGCGCAAAGAGATCGCGCGGCTCAATCTCGACAGGATGCGCGTGAAGCGCGAGATGGAGATCCGCCAGAGCAGCCCCTGTTACAATAAATACCCCGTCGAGCTGGAAAAGGAGCTCATCGCCTATGTGCAGTTCGGCGACAAGAACAGCGCCAAAAAGATCATCAACCGCTTTTTGAATGAGATCTTCTCCTATGCGAGCGGGGATCTGGAGATCATCAAGGCGAAGCTCTACGAATTTTCCGCCTTTCTCTCGCGCAGCGCGGTCGAAGCGGGCGCGCCTCTCTCGGCGCTCACGGGCATCGTCAAAAAGAGCGCGCGGCTGCTTTTGGATAACATCGATTTCCAGGACCTTTGTTCGAGCACGATCGAGATCATGGAAAATTTTATCGACGTCGTATACGAGAGCCGCAGCAGGCGCATTTCCAACGCCCACCTTGCCAAGGCGATCCGCTATATCAACGAACATTTTGCCGAAGATATAGACCTGGAGACCCTCGCCGGGAACGTGTTCGTCAGCCCGTATTATATCAGCCACCTCTTCCGCAACGAAATGGATACCACGTTCAGCGATTATTTGACCAAAGTGCGGTTGGACAACGCCAAGAAGTATCTCATGGAAGGGCTTTCCGTCGAACGCACGGCGGAGGCGGTCGGCTATAACGACGGCAATTATTTCATCAAACTCTTCAAAAAATATGTGGGCGTGACGCCCGCGAAATACAGGCGCTCGATGGTGCAGTGAATCCCGCCCGCAAAAGGGGCGGGATATTTTTTTGGCGGAAAAGATCTGCCGCGGGCGGCCTCGGAAAAGCCAATCTTGTTTGGCAGGGCAAAAAACGGTTTTTTGGGACGGGCTTGCGCAAAAATGAAATGGGGAAAAACAGAAGGGCGGGGCTTGCAAAAAAAGGAATACGATAAAAAAGAGGCGGGAGCTTGCAAAAAAATGAGATAAAAAGGTGAGGGACTTGCAATAAAAAAGAGGCGCGGGGCCGTGAACGGTCCCGCGCCTCTTCCTCGGCACGTTTATTTTGCGTAGTATTCCTTGACAGCCTCGAAGAACGCGCCGATATTTTCCCACGGCGTTGCAGGGGGGATATCGCAACCCGAGGAAATGACAAAGTTTTTGTGCCCGCCGCAGCGGTTTAAAAGTTCCGACGTCGCCGCCTTCACCGATTCGGGCGTGCCGCCGCGCAGTACACCCGCGGGGTCGATGTTGCCCATGGCGATGGTGTCCGCGGGGATATGCCCGAGCATCTCTTCCATGTCGATGGCGTTGCCGAAGTGGTAGGCGTCCGCGCCCGTGGAAAGGATGGAATCGATGGTCAGAATGGCGGTGTTGCCGCAGTTGTGATAGATGACGAGAAAATCGTCCGACTTGACCGCGTCGTTGATCTTTTTGACGTAGCGGGCGGAAAACTCCTCCGCAAGTTCGGGGGACAGAAGGCCCGCGAGCGGTTCCGCCATGACGATGCCGTCCGCGCCCGCCTCTTTATAGGCTTTGATATAGCGGATGAGAAAATCGGTCGCTTTTTCCAGGACCGTATGCATCATTTCGGGCTCTTCGTAGCAATAGATCATCGCTTCGGTGACGTCGGTGAGCCTGCCTGCCAGCGAGAAAGGGCCGATCACGCCCGCAAACACCGGCCTGTCGGCGATCTTTTCTTTGGCGAGGCGGATGGCTTCGATGTAGATGTTTGTCCTGCCCGCGCCCACTTCGGGCACGGCGAGTTTTTCCGCGTCCTCGGGGGAGGAGACGACGCTGCCCGTGACCGTGGGCACTTCGTCTTCCGAAATATGGATGGGCGCGCCGAAACATTCCGCTTCGACGGAGAGGTCCATCAGCGAAACGGACGCCGCCGAGTCGACTTTTGCCGCCACCGCCGCCATCGCGTCCGCCTGGTTGCGGGCGGAAAAGATGAGTTCTTTTACGTTGATGCCGAGAAGGGACGCCCCCGGGAAAGAGAGGACGGGCATCGCTTTTTTCTTGTCTGCCTGCAAAAGGCCGTTGAGCCAACCGCGCATATCTTTGTTCATGGTCGCATTCTCCTTATTGATGACGCCATTATAACAAAACCGCGGCCGTCTTGCAATATACCCCTTTGCGCAAATATAGCAAAATTTTGCAGACGAAGCCCTTTTCGTGCGCGCCGCCGCGCGTGCCTTGCGGGAAAGCGCGGCGGCATTTTTTATAGGTTGCCCGTCGATTCGCGGGGGACGGGTTTGGATTTGATATAGACGATCTTGGAATAATTGCGGGGTTTGACCATCTTGTGGATGAGGGTGTTCACGAGTTCCTTGCCGAGCGTCGTCTTGTCGACGTTGATGGTGGAAAGGGCGGGCGTGAGGTATTTGCTGCTGGGCGTGTTTTCAAAGCCGAGGACCTTTATGCGCTTGGGGCAGGGGATGTCGAGGATCTTCAGCGCTTCCAGCGTCATGGAGGCGATGTAGTCGTTGGCGCAGACGTAGCAGTCGGGCAGCCGCGATTTCGCGATGAGTGCGGACAGCCGTTCGAGATCGCTGTAAGGAAGGTCGTTCCCCGCGAGGATGCTGCATTCGGGGTCATAAGCGAGCCCGCGCAGGAACATGGCGTCGCGCATGCCGAGGTAGCGCTCGTAAAAGGAGAGACAGTTTTTATGGTATCCCACAAAGCCGAAGGAGCGGCAGTTGCCGCGGTCGATGAGCCCTAAGCAATATGCCTTGACGGCGTTGAGGTTTTCCATCATGACGATGTCGTAATTATAGTTGGGCGCGGTGTCCGAAAAGACGGTGTCCATGAAGACGACGGGCAGCTTGAGGGAAACGACCTGCGCGACGAGCTCTTCGTCAAAAAATTCCATGCAGATGATGCCGTCCACCCCGAATTTGTCGATATAGCTCTTCAAGTTGCCGAAAAATTTGTCCGAAGAGAGGGTGTAGCGCAGAAGGCTCAGATTCAGCCTCGCCAGCTCGTTTTCGATGCTGCGCAGCACATAGATATGGAAGGGGATGTTCATCAGCATGCGCGTGGAAAGGAGCAGGATCTTTTTGCCGCGCAGGCTTTCATACGGGTCGGCGGCTTTGGGGAAGCTCTTGTATCCGAGCTCCGCCGCCGCGCCGAGCACCGCCTGGCGGGTCTTTTCGGGCACATACTTGCCGTTGAGCGCCTTGGATACGGTGTTGCGCGAAAAGCCGAGCTTTTCCGCGATGTCGGAAATTTTAACGCTGTCGCTCATGTGCGATCCCTCTCGTGTGATGTATTTGTAAAAAGTATAGCGGCAAATCTGCCTTTTGTCAAGATACAATTGTGCAAATAAACAAAATATATGCATTTATTGCCGAATTTTGGCGGCGGGGGCGTTTTTCGGGTCGGAGAACAGAAAAACGCCCCCGCTTTTTTGTCTTGCGTGGGCAGAAAATTTTACATTTGCACAATTATTTTTTGTGAAAATTGTGTAAACAGACAATAAATTTGTTAATTTGTGCATTCATATTGACAAATGAGGAAAAGGGTGTTAACGTGATGGTGTAAAGGAGGTACGGAAGTGATCGAGGAAGAAAAAAAGCCCGCTGCGGCGCTTGCAGCCGCAAATGCGGAGGCTGCGGCGGATACGGCTGCTGCGGAAGCCGCCGCGGCAAAAGGGAAGAACGCCAAGGGAGAACAGATGAGGATCAAGCCGAGAAAGTCCTGGATCCCCGTCCTCTTTATCCTGCCCGCGCTTGCCTTTTTGATCATGTTCAACTATGTGCCGATGTACGGCATCCTGATCGCCTTTCAGGATTACGTCCCCGGCGACGATTTTCTGTCCGAGTATACCATCTGGATCGGTTGGCAGAATTTTGAAATGTTTTTCAATGCGCCCAATTTCTGGCAGCTCATCGGCAACACCTTCTTTTTGAACCTTTGGGGATTTTTGATCGGGTTCCCGCTGCCCATCATCGTGGCGCTCCTTCTCAATTCGTCCATCAACAAGACGATGAGCAAGGTGATGCAGACCATCTTCATCGCCCCCAACTTTATCTCGCTCGTCGTCATGGTCGGTATCTTATACCTCTTTTTCGGTTCGGACGGGTTTATCAACAACGTCGCCGAGCTCATGGGGGCGGATACCTATTCATATTTTCTCGAGCCGGAAGCCTTCCGCCCGCTGTACACCCTTTCGGGCGCCTGGCAGGGGTTCGGCTGGGCGGCGATCATCTATCTTGCGGCGCTTTCGGGCGTAGATCCCACCCTGCACGAGGCTGCGACCATCGACGGCGCCAGCCGTTTCCGCCGCATCCTCAGCGTCGATTTCCCCGCCATCGCCTCCACCGTCTCCATCCAGCTCATCCTCGCGATCGGCGGCCTGCTCGCTTCGGGGCATGAAAAGGCGCTCCTCATGCAGACGGAGGCCAACCTGGAGACGAGCGAGATCATCGCCACTTACGTCTACAAACGCGGTCTTACGGGCTACACCCAGCCCGGCTACGCGACGGCGATCGGCTTGTTCAGCTCGCTCATCAACGTCATCCTGCTTGCGGGCGCGAACTTTTTGGCAAAGCGTTTCAGCGCCAATACGTTATGGTAAGGGGGAAGGATATGGAAAATCAGACATCGCAGAAAGAAAAGAAGGTATTCCGCAAGCCGAGCAGCGACACCGTTTATTACATCATCAATACCGCGATCCTCGCCTTTTTGACCCTCATCGTCGTCTATCCGCTGTATTTTTTGGTCATCGCTTCCTTTTCCGACCCCGATATGGTCATGAACGGGGAAGTGCTCTTTATCCGCGCGGCATCACCTTTTCGGGCTTTGTCCGCCTGTTTGAAGACAACAAGATCTGGAACGGCTACCTCAACACCATCATCAACACGACGCTCAGCACGGCGATCAGCCTCGTCATCACCATCACGGCGGGGTACGGGTTCAGCCGCCCCAATATGCGCTTCAAAAAGTTTTTCCTCTGGGTCTTTATCATCACCATGTTTTTCGGCGGCGGGCTCATCCCGTTCTATCTGGTCGTTTCCCGCCTCGGCTGGGTGAATACGCGCTGGGCGCTCATCGTGCCTTCCGCGCTCAGCGTCTGGAACGTGTTCATGACCAAGGCGTTTTTCGAGTCCAACATCCCCGACGGCATCCTGGAAGCGGCGCGTATCGACGGGGCGAACGAATTTACCGCCTTTATCCGCATCGTTTTGCCCGTTTCGCAGGCGATCATCGCGGTCATGTTCCTCTTTTATGCGGTCGGCAACTGGAACAGCTACTTCAACGCGCTCATCTTCATCACCACGCGCAACGAGCTCTTCCCGCTGCAGATGGTGCTGAGGGAGATCCTCATCGTCGAAAACAGCGCAGCGCTCGGCGGTTCGAGCAGCGAGACCATCGTCGAACAGCTCAAACTTGCCAACCAGCTCAAATATACGTCGATCATCGTGTCGACGGTCCCCATCCTTGTCCTGTATCCGTTTGTGCAGAAGTACTTCTCGCAGGGCATCATGATCGGGTCACTCAAAGGCTAAGCCAAAAAAATCAAAATACAAAAGGAGGAAATAATGAAAAAGATTTTGGCTTTGATATTGGGCGCCGTGATGGCGTCGGCGACGCTTGCGACCTTTGCGGGCTGCGGCGACGGCGGCAAAAAACCTGCGCGCGCGCTCGAAGAGCTCGGCTATCAGTACGAAGATACGTCCGCGCCCATCATCGAAGAGATGGGGGCGCAGAAATACGACATCATCTCGCAGAAGAATGCGCAGGCGGACGACTTCAACGACATGAAGGTCTTGAACGACCTCGAAGAGTCGACGCACGTCGACATCAACTGGCAGAACCTCTCCGCCGGGCAGTATTCCGAGCAGAAGCAGCTCATCATGTCCGACAAGAAAAACTGGCCCGATTCCATCTATCACGCCTATTTTTCGGACGCGGAGATGATCCGCTATTCGACGAGGAAAACCTTCCTTGCGGTCAGCGATTATCTCGAGTATATGCCCAACCTCTCCGCCATTTTGGAAAAACGCCCCGACGTCAAGCACATGATCACCATGCCCGACGGCAAGATTTGGGCGCTCCCGCGCGTGGAGGAGATGGGGCTTTCCAGCCACCCCAATCTTTTGTTTATGAACAAAAACTGGCTCAACCAGCTCATTGACGACGGCACCGTCACCTTCCTGAAAAAGGAAGACGTCAAAGACGGGCTCGACCTCAACGTCGACCAGCTCGCCGTCATCCTCGAAGGCTTCAAGGGGGATATGAACGGCAACGGAAAGTCTGACGAGATCCCTTTGAACTTCGTCTACAACAACTCCTTCCAGGGCAACCAGGCAGACCTCTATTCGGCGTTCGGCTTCCCCGCCAATACCGACTTTAAGACGGTCATCGACGGCAAAGTCACCAATACGGCGGTCTTTGACGAATACAAAGAGGCGATCAACTACTATGCCGACTGGGTGGAAAAGGGGCTCATCCCCGAAACGGTGTTTGAAAACAGCGAAGATACCTTCCTTGCGAGCGGCAAGGGGGTGGAAAAGCTGGGCGTCTTCTATTGGTGGGAAGCGGAGACGGTCGTCGAGCATCCCGAAAATTACATCTATCTCAACCCCGTCATCGGCCCCGACGGCGATCAGATGGTCGGGCTCTCCAACAGCCCCGAGATCTCCAAGTGCCTCGCGGTCGTCTTTGCCGACTGCCCGAACCCCGAGATCCTCTTCACCTATTACGACAGATATTACGATCCGTACGTCTCCGCGCAGATCGTATACGGCCCGATCGGCGTCGTCTATGAAGAGGAACTGGACGAGAACGGTATGCTCGTGCAAAAGCCTATCCCCGAGGGGATGACCGCGGACGAATTCCGCCTCAAAAACGCGCCGATGGGGGTGTCCTACCTCTCCTGGGAGACGTGGGAAAACTACCTCAACATGGAGCCGCGCGCCAAGCTGCGCCTCTCCAACCTGGAAAAATACGTCAATCCCTTCGTACCCGAAAACGTGGAACCGTTCAGCAATGCGGTGTACACGTTGGAAGAGATCAACCGCCTCGCCATCTATGAGCAGAACGTATACGACTACATCGCGGGCATGGAGATCCGCTGGCTGCGCGGCGGGGGCGTGAGCGACGCGGAATGGGAGACGTATAAAAAAGAACTGGAAGACCTGAACGCCGGTGAAGTGTTTGAAATTTACCAAAGCGGTTACGAACGCGCCGTCGGCGGAACACAGGCAGAATAAAAAAAGGGAGAATGACTGATGAAAAAGTTATTGACGGTACTTTTGGCAGCAGTCCTTTCGCTGGGCATCTTTGCGGCGTGCGGCGAAAAGACGAAAGATGAAACGGCGCCCGAGATCTCGGGCGTCAAGGCGACGGTCGCCATCGAGTCGGGCCAGGACTTCGACGCCCTGGCGGGCGTCACCGCCCAAGACGACGTGGACGGCGACATCACCGACAAGATCACGGTGAGCTCCATCCCCGAACTGACCTTTACGGACGGAAAAGCGACCGTCACCGAGCAGGGCGATTACGAGATCATCTATTCGGTGAAGGACAAGGCGGGCAACGAGGGCAACGCCTATACCACCCTCACCGTTACCCGTTCCATCGCTTCGGAAACGACTTTCCACAAGTATACCTTCGGCGATTCGGACACCTCTTCCGTGGATAAATTCGGCTTTGAACTGACCACGGGCGAGAACGCGGGCGAGGCGACCTTCGGCATCGAAGAGGGCGTTTTGCGCGTGGACGTCACCCATTCGGGCAATGCCATGTCCGACGTGCACCTGGAACGCAAAGACTTCGTGCCCGTGCCTTCGGGTGAGACCCTCGTCGAATACGACGTCGTCTACACGATGCGCTCTTCCGCCAACGCCCTCTTCAGCATGGCGGTCAACAACGGCACGGAAGGGACGTGGAACCCCTTGGCAAGCCAGTATAACGTACAGCTCACTCCCGAATGGAAAGATTATACCCTCACCTTCAAATCCCCCGAAGCCGCGGAGCAGAAGCTGCAGTTCATCTTAGAGCTCGGCCAGCATGATTTCGGCACGGCGGAAGCACCCAACAAGCAGAACCCCGAAGCGTACACCGTCGACATCCTCTATATCAAACTCATCGAGCGCACGGGCGAAGAAAAGCTCACTTCCGCATGGAAAGCAGATTACAGCGCGGCGACGACCGGCCTTGCGATGACCAATGCGAATTTCGGCAGCGTCTCCTTTGCGGACGGCAAGGCGACCGCCAACGTCACGGGTTACGGCGCGGCTTCCTGGGAAAACAAGCTCGAGCAGGATACGACCATCACCGTCGATCCCGAAAAGAAATACCGCCTCTCCGTCACGATGACGGCGGCGAGCGCGCAGGCAGGCGAGATCTGCGTCGAGGATAAGACGCTCGAATGGCAGAACCGCGCCCTGTATACCGCCTTCGCGCTGGAAGCGGGCAAAGAGACGACCATCACCTGCGACTTCAATCAGGTGGCTCCCACCTGGGCGAGCCCCATCGAGAACGTCTGCGTCAAGATCTATATCGGCGCGGCGAGCGCGGGGGTCACGGCAAACACCATCACGATCTCCAACATCGAGATCTTTGAAGTGACGGGCGACTTTGCGGCGGATACTTCGCTGTACCGCTTCACCGAATACTCCAAAGAGAGCGAATGGAACTATTTCAACGGCAGGGAAGAGACCCTCGATTCGGGCATGGGCGCCATGTGGGAAGCGGACGGCAAGCTCTTCTACCGCATCGACGAGATCTCCACGGCGGACTACGGCAACAAGCTGTTCATCAACAAGATCCAGCTGGAAAAGAACGCCCTCTACAAGGTCAAGTTCACCATCAAGGCGAACAAACCAGGCACGGTATGGTTCATCCTCAACCCTTACGGCGAATACGATCCCCGTATCAGCCAGACGTTCAACTTCACGACCGAAGAGCAGACCTTTGAATGCTCCACGACGGGCGAATTCGTCCTCGACATGGACTTCGAGCTCGTCTGGTCCTTCGGCCAGGGCTACAATACGGAAGGGGATTACCTCATCGAAATTTCTCAAGTCGAGATCATCAAGATGACCTGATCCTTCCCGAAGGCTTGCTATGCAGCGGTTTATGCCGCCGCCTTCCGCGGCGGCATAAACCGAAATTTTTCAGAGAAGGGATATGAATTATTCGACAGAACGGGCGGACAGATATATCCGCGAAAACCTCAACAACGGCTGCAAGGATTTTAAGCCCGAATATCATTTTTCCGCACCGGTGGGCTGGATCAACGATCCCAACGGGCTCATCCGTTACGGCGGATATTATCATATTTTTTACCAGTATCATCCCTATTCGCTGCAATGGGGGCCGATGCACTGGGGGCACGCGCGCAGCAAAGACCTCTTGCACTTCGAGCATCTGCCCGTGGCGCTCGCGCCCGACGCCTTTGAAGAGAGCGGCTGTTTTTCGGGCGGCGCCGTGGCGGGCGGCGACGGCGCGCTGCATCTTCTGTATACCCGCAATTTTGAACAGGGCGGACTGGTGCGGCAGACGCAGTGCCATGCCGTGTCTTTGGACGGCGTGCACTTTTCCAAGCGCGAAGCCGCCGTCATCGGCGAAGAGCAGCTCCCCGCGGGTTTTTGCGCCTCTTCTTTCCGCGACCCGAACCCCGTGCGCGTGGGGGACAGATATTATATCGTCGTGGGGGCGCAGAGAAAGGATCGGACGGGCGCCGTGCTCGTCTATTCTTCGCGCGATCTGGATAAATACGAATACGAATTTACCATTGAAAACGAAAATTTCGGTGAGATGGCGGAATGCCCCGACCTCTTCTTTTTAGACGGGCATTTCGTGCTCACCTGTTCTGTCATCGCTTTAAAGAGCGACGCATTGACCAATATAGGCGGAAAGGCGAACATTTACGCCGTGATGGATATAGATCTTCGGGCGAAAACATACCGCTTCTTAAAGCTCGGCAGCCTGGACGAAGGCACCGATTTTTACGCCCCCCAAAGCCTGGACGGCGGGGGCAGGCGGCTCATGATCGCCTGGCTGGATATGTGGAACAACGACCCCTTTCCGCTCCAAAAAAAACTCGTCTCCAACGGCGTCTTTACCCTGCCGCGCGAGCTTTCTTTAGAGGGCGATACCCTCGTGCAGCGCCCGCTGCGGGAGGCGGAAGCTCTCTTTCGCAAGGAATTTTCCGTAAAGAAGGGGGCGCAAATGCCCAAAGCCTCCTATATCGCGCTGGAAATGCGCGAAGGGGCGCGCTTTGCCTTCGGCGCGCACGGGGAAGGGTTTGTCCTCGGCGTGAAGGACGGCCGCTTTTTCACCGAGCGCAGGCAGGCGGGGCGCACCGACGTGCGCTGCGGCAAGGAACGGGCGGAAACGTATACGGTACGCCTCTTTTCGGACCGCTGTTCGGCGGAAGTGTTCACGGGCAAGGAAGTGTTCAGCGCGCAGGCGTTCATCGACTGCGGCAAATATACCGTTGCGGAGGCGGAAAACTGCGCCGTCCTCCGCGCGGCATCTATCGAATGATCGGAGGAAAGGATGAAAAAGATCGCAAGCATTCTGATGGCAATCCTGCTTATGGGGACGTTTGCCGCCTGTACGGACGGGAGCGGCGCCGCTCCTTCGGACGGGGACAAGGACCCTTACGAGGAGGCGGACGTGGGCGATTTCACGGGGCTCAACGAATACGGGCAGGAAAACAACACCGAGTACAGATATTTTTGGAAACCGCCCGTAAACAACGGCTATGTCGGCGATCCCATGCCCTATTATGAGGACGGCGTTTACAGCATCTTCTATTTGCAGGACGAAGGCGGCAGCCTGCGCCACAGCGTCTACCGCGTGGACACGACCGATTTTATCCACTATGAATATAAAGGGGAAGCGCTGCGTTCGGGCGGGTCGAACACCGACCAGGATTACTGGATCGGAACCGGTTCCGTCGTCAAGGCGGGGGAAGATTATTACTTCTTCTATACCGGGCACAACCCGAACATGGAGAGCGTGGACGGCGGCCCGTGGGAAAAGGTGCTGCTCGCCAAGTCTGAGGGCAGCCTCGACAACTTCGTCAAGGTGGAAGATTTCGAGATCGCCCCGCCTTCGCAGTATTCTCAGGTGGATTTCCGCGACCCGCAGGCCTATTACAACGAAGAAAAGGACTGCTTCGACGTCACGGTCGAGACCAACGCGGGCGGCGTGCCCAAGATCGTCAAGTTCACCGTCTCGCGCGATCTGAAGACGGTCACGCACGACGGCGTCGTCTTCGAGGACCCGAAAAACGGCTTCTGGAACCTCGAATGCGCCGACATCACCTATCAGAACGGGCGGTATTATCTGACTTACTCCGCGCAGCCCAACGATACCGTCTGGTTTACTTCGAGCGACGAGAAGTTCTCGGGCTACGGGGAGCCGCAGCGGCTGGAAGGCAAGCATTTTTACGCCCCTAAGATCGTCGAAGGGGACGCGGGCACCTTCCTCGTCGGCTGGGTCTACCGCCGCAGCAGCTTTACGGATACTTCCGACCTCTATTGGGGCGGGCACCTCGTCGCGCACAAGATGCTCTTTAACGAGGACGGGTCGATCACCCTCACCCATCCCGACGGGATAGAAAAATATTTCGGCTACGAACAGCCGCTCGAGCGGAGCGAGATCGAGCTTTCTTCGGGCAACCGCCGCATCGCGGACGCCTATGAGAGCTTCATGCTGCAGGGCAAGTTCACTTTTACGGGCGAAGGCCGCTTCGGGCTTTTGCTCGGCTACGGCAACGATTTAGACGCCTTCCGCTATGCGGGCTATGACACCT
>CALWCR010000109.1 GCA_944376445.1 uncultured Clostridia bacterium
CTTCCCCCTCGCTCCCGACCTGCCAATGCGCGCCGAATTCCTCTTTCGCGCCGCGGTCGGAAGGCAACTCGCCGAGCTGGTAATACGTCTCTAATTTTGAGACGGTGTCGGGATCGGTGAAGTCATAAGTGTACCCCCCCCCTTCAGCCCCGGCGCGCGCCGCGGGCAGCAAAAACGCAAAGAGCGCGCTTGCCAGCATCAATACGGACAGCAACGCGATCCATATCTTCCGCCCTGTCGAAGTTCTCATACATCGTCCTCCCTTTCTGTCTTTGGTATTTTTTCGGAACGCAGACATCCCCCCTCGGATCGTCCGCCTCCCGCATTTTTATTTGATGAATCCCAATTCCTTGAACTGTTCGGTCGCCTCTTCTAAAAGTTCGGTGCCGTACAGATTGTTCTTGAAATAATTTTCAAACTGCGCGATAGTCATATCCAGGCTCGTGTCGCGCGTCACGTATTTATACATGAAGTCGACGAGCTCCGTCTTGATATTGTTGATCTTGGTCGTATCCAGGTGGATGAACGAACCTTCCTGCAGCCGTTTGGAATAACTCGCCGTCGCCATGTTATGTTCGACGGATTTCATGACGATGGGGTCGATGGTCTTGCTCTCACCTTGGATGATGCCGTCGTTGCTCGTCGAGAACCATGCGCCCCAATCCCAAGCGCCGACGCCTGCCGCCGTTTCGCGGTAGCTGTCGCCCGTCTTTACGCAGCAATACAGATATTCGCTCCCTTCGATCTCTTCAAACTGCAAAGAACCGTCCACGCCGACGCCCCATTTGAGCGCGTCATACGCCTTGCCGCGCACATATTTGTCCGCGCCCTCTTTGCTCTCGTCTACATAACAGACGATGTCGTCGAGCAGTTTGCAGATCTTGTCCATTTTTTCACTGTTGAGCGCCGTCGCCTTGCTGACGGTGATGATCGAACTCGCGACGCTGTCGGTGAGCATCGAACCGCCGATGGGCGAATCGGGATCGGCGCAGGGAATATCATACGTCTTCCACCAGTCGATGGTATCCAGATTCGGATTATAGTTGGCGGTCATTTCGGAAATGACGCTCGTATACCAGGTCATGCCGATCTTGCCCGCCTTGGTGCGCGTATCCTGCGAAGGGGTCTGCACGAACCAATTCGGATCGATGAGCTCTTCGTCGACGATCGTGCGCATATAATCGAGCACGGGCTCCATCATGCCGTTTTGGGCAAAGAAATTGGCCTTTTGCGTCTCGGGATCGACATAGAACCCGTAAGGCGGCGTGGCGACATACCCCCACATCATGGGCACCCAGTCGGTAAAGGTACCGAAATCCAGCCCGCTGCCGCTGGCGGTAAATCCGAAGCAATCGGGATTTTCGGGGTCGGTATTCTTGTTATACTTGATCCAGCGCGCAAAATTCAAAAGATCGTCCGGAGTATACGGGTACCACTCCACCTTCTCGCCCGTGTCGGGGTCGGTGCTTGCCTTTGTGCCCGCGGGATAGACGCCGTTCGGGCCCTCTTCATCGTCCGCCCTGTATTCTTCCGCCCAATCCTCGCGGATCTTGAGTGACCACGTCGTGGAATTCGGCGTGATCCACAGCGCCTGCAGCTTGCCGTCCTCGGTAAAGAGATAGCGCAAAGACTCTTGATCTTCGCTCTCGATAAACGCCTTCATCTTCGGCATTTTATCGAGGAAAGGCGTCCAGTCGTCCAAAAGCACCCCTTCTTTTTTGATCTTGTTGAAGCTGTTCAGATCGGGAAACGCCACCAGATCGGGCTTTGTGTTGGAAGCAAAGGCGATGGGCGCCCTGCCGTTGATGTCGGCAGTCGCTTCCAGATTGACGTTCAATCCGTAATTGTCTTTGATCCACTGTTTATACGGGTCGTCCTCGTCCGTGGGGATGTTGATCCATCCGCGCGTCAGAAGCCGGATGGTCGTCGTCCCATCCGGAGCCTTGGGCCCGCAGCCGACGATCGCCGTGCAGACCATCAATAATGCCATGATCAGAATAAAGATCCTCTTTTTCATCCTTTTCCTCCGTCGGTTCACTTATTTGATCGCTCCCATGTATACTCCTTTGACGAAGTATTTCTGGAAAAACGGATACGCCACCAATACGGGCAGCAGCGAAATGATGGTGAGCGCCATGCGCACGGCAATATCCGGCACGTCGCCGCTCGTCCCCACGATCTCCTGCCAATCCCCCGCCGTTCCCTGATCCACCTGCGTGAGGTTGTTGAAGGTGAGGGAAACATAATATTGCAGCGGCCAAAGGTCGCTGTGCACGACGTCGATATAGATCATCGCGTCAAACCAGCTGTTCCAGCTGTCTACCATGATGAACAAGCTGATCGAAGCAAAGATCGGCTTGGACATGGGCAATATGATCTTCCACAGCATCTGCAATTCCGTCGTCCCGTCCAGATAGGCGGATTCTTCCACTTCGGACGGAAGCGCGGCGAAAAACTGTTTGAAGATGAGCGCATACCATGTATTGAGCAGGCAGGGCACGATGAGCGACCAGATGGTATTGACCAGGTTGAGTTCCTGTACGACCATGTAGTTGGGGATGAGCCCCGCGCCGAAAAATATGGTAAATACGACGACGCCCGTAAGCAGCTTTTTCCCGGGGAGTTTTTGCCTGGAAAGCACATACCCCAAGATCGCCGCCACGACCGCGCCGCCGACCGTGCGCAAAAGCGTCTTTAAGACGGAGACCCAAAGCGACGTCAGAATATAGGTATTGGTCTTGAATATCCGCACATATGCCGCAAAGGTCGGATGGCGGGGCAGGAACATGACGAGGCCGTTGCTGTCCGTCCATTCGGCTTTGGAAACGAGAGAAACAAAAAACGTATACAGGAGCGGGTACAGGCAGACGAGCGCAAACAGGCCCGCAATCGTAAAACAGACCGCCTGATAGATAAATTCGCCGACGCTCCCCTTTGATTTCAACATTTTCATGCGCCTCACCAAATCGCCCTGTCCGTGAATTTTTTGGAAAACCAGTTACAGCCCAACACCAAAAGTATGCCGATAAACGACTGGAAAAACGACATTGCCGAGCCGAGCCCGTATTCGAGGTCTGAAAGCCCCCGAAAATACAGCCATGTATCGATAACGAGCGCCTTTTTGCGGACGGGCACGTTGTAGAACAGAAGGAGCTGTTCCCCGCCCGCCGTTTTGAGCACGTTCCCCAACGAAAGAACGGACATAAAGACGATGACGGACAAAATACTCGGAACGGTGATGTGCCAAAGCCGCTTCAAAGGCCCCGCGCCGTCCACTTTGGCGGCGTCAAAGAGGGTGCCGTCTATGCTCATGAGCGCCGCATAATAGATGATCGTGCCCCAGCCGATCTCCTTCCAGCCGAAGGTCACAAGCTGTATCGTGATGAAATAACGTTCACTTGTGAGGAATGATTTTTCCGCTATGCCGAGCTGCGCAAGGAGGGAGTTGATGACCCCTTCGTTATTCAAAAAAGCGTAGGCGATCGCATAGACGACGACCCAGCTGAAAAAATGCGGGATATAGATGAGCGTCTGCACCACTTTGCGGTATCCCGAAAGTTTGCCGCTGATATCGAAGAGCATGATCGCCAAAATAAGCGGGAAAAGGATGCTGACAACGATCTTCAACAGGCTGATATAGACGGTATTCCACAACACATAGACGATCTCGCCGTCGCGGAACATCGTCACAAAGTGGTCAAAGCCGACCCATGTGCTCCCCCAGATCCCCGTCGCAAGGCGATAATCCTTGAACGACATGACCGTCTGCAGGAAGATGGGATAAATGCAGAACAGCACGATGAGGACGGCGGGAATGATGAGCATCCCGTAAAAGGGCGCGTATCTTTTGAGATTGGCGTAATTTTTTTCGCTGATGCCCAGCTGGAAAGCGCCCGTGAGCGCGGAAAGCAAAATGACGACAAAGACGGGCCCCGAAAGGTGAAACTGCTGATAAAACAGCACTTCGTTTTGGAAAAAATCCTCGGCGCGGATGGGCAGCGGGGAAATGAGGAGCACCGTCAATACGATAAAATAAATGCTGACGCCGAAACTGAAAAATGCGTTTTTGCGCACGCTGCGCCGCATGAAAAGGTCGGCGGCGCCCGCCGCCGCGGCGGCAAGCGAAAGGACAATGCCCGCCAGTATCAGAACGCAGGGCAAAACGGGGACCTCAAAGGCGACCTCGCCGATCCCCTGCGCGACGCCCGTAAAGGAAAACCCCTTTGCCATGCCGATGATAAGGGTTAGGCCCGAAACCCCGACGCTGATGCCCAGCCCGCTGTCTTCCTTCACCAAAATGTCGGCAAAAAACAGGATACAGAAGATGATGAGCCCCGCCAAAAGAAAGACGAGCCCCTTGACAAAAACGAACGAACCGCCATCCCTTTGAGGCAGTTTGCGGCCCGCTTCCCGCTCGCCGCGGGGCAGAATTTCTGCCGCTTCTCTCATACATTCCCCCTCCCCGTTCAATCTCCGCGCCGCGCGCACACGCTGCCGCGCACGATAAGCTGCGGTTCCACTTTTTTGATGATCTCCCTGCCCTTCTCCCATGCGCCGTTCTCCATGCCGCCGAAGAGGTTATCCGCCACAAACTCCGCGATCCCCTCGATCGGCTGGCGCACGGTCGTAAGAGAAGTGCCCTGCGCGAAAAATTCGACGTCGTCGAACCCGACGACGGACAGATCTTCGGGCACCTTGACCCCCGCCTCGCCCGCCGCATTGAGGACGCCGTATGCCATCATGTCGTTGGAGCAAAAGACCGCCGTCACGTCGCTTGCGAACACTTTTTCCGCCAACGCCTTGCCCGAATCATACGTATTGTCCCCGCAAAAGACGCGCTCTTCCAAAAAAGGCAGCCCGTTGTTTTCCAAAGCGTCGCGGTAAGCGCGCAGGCGCTCTTTTGTCGAATAGTTTTCCTTAGGCCCCTTGACGCAGGCAATTTTTTTATGCCCGTTGCGGATGAGGTACTCCGTAGCGAGATAGGCTCCTTTATAGTGGTCGACCTCTACCTTCGGGCATTTGAGAAGAGGCGACGTCGTATCGATGACCACGTGCGCCACGTCCAGATCGTTGACCGCTTTGACGAGCCCCTCCTGCTGCTCGGAAGTGCCGTCGAACAAGAGCGCGAGGATCATGCCGTCCGCATTTTTATTGGAAAGATACTCTATGTATTTTTTTTCGTCGTCGATATTATTGTTTGTATCGAACAGCAGCATCATGTAGCCCGCTTCCGAAATTTTCTTCCCCAGCTTTTTGATCAGGCGGGAAAAGAACATATTTTCGATGTCCGGCACTAAAACGCCGATGATGCGGCTCTTATTGGTCGCGAGCGTGACCGCCGCAAAATTCGGCTTGTAATTGTATTGTTTTGCCGCCGCCCTGATCTTTTCCGCCGTTTCTTTGGAACAGCGCACGGGTTTTTCCCTTAAAACCAGGGAAACGGTCGCCTGCGACACGCCCAGCATCTCGGCGATCTGCTTCAAACTTGCTCCCACAACGTCCTCCGAATGTCCCATATTTTTTGGTAAAGCGCTTTATCACCTTTATCTTATCATACAAACCCCGCCTTGTCAATACTTAATTTTAAATTTTTTGAAAAATTTTGCCGAACGTGCGCCCCGCCGCCGAAAGAATTTTTTCGGCGGCGGGGCGCGGACGGGTGACAACGCCGCCGATTTGTGCTATAATAGCTGCGTATTAAAGGGGGAGCACCCGCCGCAAACGCGGCGGGCAGCTGTTTTTAACAATACAAAAACGCGGCGCAAACACAAAGCGCTCGCTGCAAAAGGCGGTGGGCAGACGCGAGCCGCAAACGCGCCCCTCACGAAAACGCACGGCGCAAATCATCCGACCGCGCGACCATTCGGCCGCAAAGCGACAAATCATCCGACCGCGCGGCAAAAGGCGGCGGGCAGACGCGAGCCGCAAACGCGCTCCGCATGAAAACGCAGGCGCAAATCATCCGACCGCGCGGCCATTCGGCCGCAAGGCGGCAAATCATCCGACCGCGCGGCAAAAGGCGGCGCGGCACAAACGCAAAGCTCTCGCGGCAAAAGGCGGCGGGGCGCAAACGCCCCTATGCGGCTATGGCGGCGGAGCGGCGTTCTTCAAAGGAAAAAATTTTCAATTTATTATACGGAGGCAAAAAACTTGAGCGGATTTTTTGGCGTAGCATCCAAGAAAGATTGTGTGTTCGACCTCTTTTTCGGCACAGACTACCACTCCCATCTCGGCACCCGCCGCGGCGGCATGGCGGTTTACGGAGAGAAGGGCTTCGAGCGGGCGATCCACAACATCGAAAACTCCCCCTTCCGCACGAAGTTCGAGCGCGATTTTGAGGAGATGAAGGGCAACATCGGTATCGGCTGCATTTCCGACAACGAACCGCAGCCCCTGCTGGTGCGTTCGCATTTGGGCAATTTTGCCATCGCGACGGTCGGGCGCATCAACAACACGGACGAGCTCGTGAAAAAGGCGTTTGCCGACGGACGCACCCACTTTTTGGAGATGAGCGGCGGCAACATCAACGCGACGGAGCTGGTCGCCTCCCTCATCGACTGCGGCAAGGACATCCCCGAGGGCATCCGCTACGCGCAGGAAGCGATCGACGGCTCCATGTCCATCCTCATCCTCACCCAAAACGGCATTTACGCCGCGCGCGACAAGGCGGGCCGCACGCCCGTGGTCGTCGGCAAAAAGGCGGGCGCGTACTGCGTCGCCTTCGAGTCCTTCTCCTATCTCAATCTCGGTTATTCGTATATGAAGGAGCTGGGCGCGGGCGAGATCGACTTTATTTCTCCCGAAGGGGTAGAAGTGGTGACGCCGCCTTCTGACAAAATGAAGATCTGCACCTTCCTCTGGGTCTATTACGGCAACCCCGCCTCTACCTATGAAGGGCTGAACGTGGAAGAGATGCGCTATAGCTGCGGCGACGCGCTCGCGCGCAGGGACGACGTCATCGCCGACGGCGTGGCGGGGCTGCCCGATTCTGGCACGGCGCACGCCGTGGGCTATGCCAACCGTTCGGGAATGCCGCTGACGCGCCCCTTCATCAAATATACGGCGACCTGGCCGCGCTCCTTCATGCCGACCAACCAAAAGCGCCGCGACCTCATCGCGCATATGAAGCTGCTCACCATCGACTCCCTCATCCGCGGCAAAAAGCTGGTGCTCATCGACGATTCGCTCGTGCGCGGCACGCAGATGCGCGGCACCGCCGACTTTTTGTACAAGAGCGGCGCGAAGGAGCTGCATATCCGCCTCGCCTGCCCGCCCATCCTCTACGGCTGCCCGTATCTGAACTTCTCCCGCTCCGATTCGGACATGGAACTCATCGCGCGGCGCAAGATCGCGGAGCTGGAAGGCACGGAAGAAGAAAGCGCGGTGCGCCCCTACACCGACCCCGATTCGCCGCAATATGCGGCTATGGTGGAGAGCATCCGCAAAGAGCTGCTGTTCACCTCCCTCAAATACCACCGCTTGGACGACATGATCGCCTCAACGGGTCTGCCCGAATGCAAACTTTGCACCTATTGCTGGAACGGCAAAAAATAAGTCCATTTAAAATAGACCGCCCCGCGATGCGGAAAAATTTCCGCATCGCGGGGCGATTTTTTTTTTTTTTCATTTTATAAAAATTTACAGCTGCACCATTTTATTATTTTATGACCACAACGCTTTGACTGGAAACATTATGCCGTATGCTTTGACTGCTGTTTCCGGAATATAATTGAGTAGTACCGCTCTCATTGTAAATATTGCACCCTGGTTTGATAATACTATCCAAAGCGATTTCCAAACCGTTGTAATCCCATTCCACTTCTGTCCAACCGCTTCCCGTAGTACTCCGACTATTGGGATTACCGATTGCCCCATGATAATACCAACTATTCCCGCTATGGAAAATCCCTGTATCCTCACAATATATAGGTGCACCGTAATACGTCCCGCCCGAGAGCTGAACGTTGGAAGGGCTTCGATCGGTCCCCGGTGCGACGTTGAAATACAGTCCCGATGTAACGTTTCCGATAAATTCGCCGCCTTCGATCGTCAATTGAGAGC
>CALWCR010000110.1 GCA_944376445.1 uncultured Clostridia bacterium
GTGCGTTTGAGCGCCTGGATGATCTTGAGCTTGTCGGTCGGCGACACGCGCGCGAACACGACGCAGTTTTTCACCGCTTCGTCCAGCTCTTCTTGCGACATTTCGTGCAATTCCTGCCCCGAAATGACGGTATTGCCCTCGCGGAAGATGTGCAGCTGTTTGGCGATGGCGAGCGCCGTGACCTTGTGGTCGCCCGTGATCATGATGACGCGGATGCCCGCCTCGTGGCAGGTCTCGACCGCCTTGATGACTTCTTTGCGGGGCGGGTCGATCATGCCCGTCACGCCGAGGAAGGTCATGTCGTATTCGATGTCCGCGGACTCCTCTTCGGGCACTTCTTTGAGCGTCCTTTCGGCAAAGCCCAGAACGCGCAGCGCGTCGGCGCTCATCTTGTTGCAAAGTTCGAGGATCTGCGCCCTGTCCGCGTCCGTCATGTCGCGCACGCCGTCCGCCGTCTTGTATTTCGTGCACAGGGGGAGCATCTCGTCCACCGCGCCCTTGGTATAGGCGACATATTTGCCGCCCATGTCGTTGACGACGGACATACGTTTCCTGTCCGAATCGAAGGGCTGCTCAAACAGGCGCGGGCAGCCGTCTTCATACTCTTCGGGAGAGACGCCGAACTTTTCCGCCAGATAGACGAGGGCGCCTTCGGTGGGGTCGCCGAGGATGTTGTCGGGGTTGTCGGGGTCCTTCTTCGCGTTGATACAGAGGGCGGAGGCAGAAATAAGCCCGCCGTACACCTCGCTGCCGTATTTGCCCGCGAGCGCGTCCACGGGGGTCGCGCTGCCTTCGATAAAGTCGTTGCCGACGGCGACATAGGTCACCGTCATTTTATTGAGGGTGAGGGTGCCCGTCTTGTCGCAGCACACGACGGTCGCGCTGCCCAGCGTCTCCACGGCGGGCAAGCTCTTGACGAGCGCGTTCTTCTTCGCCATGCGCTGCACGCCGAGCGCCATGATGATGGTGCTCGTGGCGGGAAGCCCCTCGGGGATGATGGAGATGGCGAGGGAAATGGCGATAAAGACGTAGTTGATCCACGCCGACCAGCCGTCGCGGATGAGCCCGATGGCGAAGATGGTCACGCAGACGATGAGCCCGACCAGGCTCAAGATCTTGCCGACCGAATTGAGCTTGCGCTTCATGGGCGTATCCGTCTCGTCCTGTTCTTCCAGAAGGCCCGCGATCTTGCCCACTTCCGTATCCATGCCCGTGCCGACGACGATACCCGTCGCGTTGCCGTACATGACGATGGAAGAACTGTACGCCATATTGATGCGGTCGCCGAGGGGCGCGTCTTCGGGCAGGACGGTCGGGCCGTCCTTTTCGGAAGGGACGCTCTCGCCCGTAAGGGCGGCTTCCTGCACCTTCATGTTGGAATCTTCTATGATGCGGATGTCCGCGGGGACGATACAGCCGTCTTCGAGATAGACGATGTCGCCGGGGACAAGTTCGCTCGCGGGAACGACGCTCTCTTCCCCCTGCCTGAGCACGCGCGCCGTCGGCGCGGTCATGTTGCGCAGGGCTTCCAGCGCGTTCGCCGCCTTTTTCTCCTGAATGACGCCGATGGTCGCGTTGAGCGCGATGACGACGAGGATGACGATACATTCTGCCAGCCCCTCCCCGTCCACAAAGTGCATGACGAGGGAGAATGCCGCCGCGATGATGAGGATGATGACCATCACGTCGGTGAGCTGTTCCCAGATCATCTTGAAGACGCTCTTGGGCTTTTGCTGTCTTAAATTGTTCTTGCCGTACTTGACAAGTCTTGCGGCGGCCTCGGCATCGCTGAGCCCCTCTTCCGAAGTGTCGAGCGCTTTCTCCACTTCTTCATAGGACATGGCGTGCCAGGGCGTTCGGTGCTGCTCTTCCATAAGCGGTTAAAAAATTTTTCCTCCTTCCAAAAAAATTATAACGCAAAAAGACATAGCCTATACGGTTATGCCTCGTTCGTTTTCCTATTGCATATATTTGGGTTATCGGCGGTACTGTCGCCGTCGTCGCCGGACATTTCTGCGCTCCTGAATATATTTATGGATATATTATACCCTGCCCGCGGCGGAAAATCAACTGTTTTTCGCAAAAAATGCAAAAATAACTTCCGGCGCTCTCATTTTGCCTGCAAAAGGCGCAGCGCGTTGCCCGAAAAGACCGCTTCCAGCTCCTCTTGCGAAAAGCGCATCTTCCCGAGGAAAGCGCGGGTGTTTGCGGGGGTATCCCAGGGGCAGTCGCTGCCGAAGAGCACCCTTCCCGTGCCGAAGGCGCGGATGCAGTCCTCCGCTTCGCGCACGCCCGCCGTCTTTGCGGAAAAGCTGACGTCGATCATGAGCGGCGTATCCGCAAGATAGCGGACCGACTCTTCGAGCATATCCTGCCCGCCGAGATGGGCGATGACGAACCTGCCTTGCGGCACGGCGTCCGCCGCGCGGCGCACACGCTCGGGCGAAGCCTTGACGGGGGGCAAAAATCCCCTGTCCGCGCCGCCGTGAAAGAGCATGATAAGCCCCCTTTCGGCACACGCTTTATATAGCTGCAGCGCGCGCGCGTCGTCCGCGTACACGTCCTGGTATTCGTGATGGAATTTGACCCCCTTGACGCCCGCCGCACACAGGCGGTCGAGTTCTTTCAGGGCGTTTTCCGAATACGGGTGCACCGAACCGAACGGGATCGCCATATCGTCGCCGAGAAGGGAGATCGCAAAATCGTTGACGTGCCCTTCCGTGCGCGGGGATACGGCGATATTGAGGGCGACGAAGCGGTCCACCCCCTCCGCGTGCATCCGCGCCTTCGTCGCGGCAAGGGTGCCGTCGGTATAGGGCGTGAAATGCGCCTTTTCCGCCAAAGAGGCGACCGCGTTCTTTGCGAGCCTGTCCAAAAACACATGGGTATGAAAATCGATGAGCATTCTTTCTCCTTTTTTGCGCCCCGGCGGGGCAATACCCGCGCCCTTTGCGGGTTTTTACGCCGTTTTTGCGCTATTTACAAAGAAGCCGCGCCGCCGCAGGCTTTCCGCGCCGTTTACGAAGGAGCCGCGCCGCCGCAGGCTTTCGCGCCGGTTACGAAGGAGCCGCGCGCAGCGGCTCTTCTTACGCACGAAAGTTCACAAGCGGCGCATACCGTCTTCGACCGTCCTTCTCCCCCGCCTGCAGGCGCGGTAATTGAAGGCGCACGCCGCGGCGATAAAGAGGAAGGTACAGACGAGGTCGATAATAAAGACCGCCGTGCCCGCGCCGCCCGCGGCGACGGCCTGCAGCGCTTCCGAAAAGCCGCCGCCCGCCTCTCGCCCGTCCATAAACAGCCCGAAGGCGAAGGCGGCGAGGGACAAAAGGAGCGCGGCGCCGCCGCAATAGGCGACGGCAAACAGGCTGTCCTTCCCGCCCAGTTTGCGGTAGAGAAAATAGGCAAGGAGAGCGCCCGCCGCCCCGCCGAGGGCGCCGAAGTTCCACCAAGCATAGGTGAGCACGAAGAGCACCGCCCCGAAGAGCGCGCCGAGAAAGCCGCCGAAAGCGCCGAGCCCCTTACGGTCGGGCTTGGCGGCGTTTTCCGCGTCCTTTGCGCGCGCGCCCGCAAGCGCCCGCAAAAAGCACTCCTCGTGCGCGCGGAAGGGAATGTCCGATTCGGTGGTCATGACGCCCTCCCCGCCGAGCGGCTGCCCGCAGTAAGGGCAGACGTCCGCGCCGCCCGCGCCCGCCTTTTTCAGGTGCGCCGTGAGCGCCGTAAGGATGTTCTCCGCGCGCGCAAAGACTTCGCCCGTGAACTTCGGGCAGACCATGAGCCCCAGCCCGATGACCCCGTAGTTGGATATCGCGAGCTTCTGCTTGTTCGCTTCGAGAAATTTTTCCAGCTGTTTTTCCTTGCCTTCGGCGCGCGCGACCACCGTGACGAGGCAGCGCGGATTGCCCAAAGGCGCATAGCGGATGTGGACGTGATAGCCGCCAAAAACGCCCCAAACGCACCCTTTTCCGCATTCGAGGCCGTGTTTGGCGGCAAAATCTTTCATCTTGTATCGCATATCTTACTCCTCTTCGGGCGGCAGCCTTTCCGGCTCGCCCTCGTCCTGCGAGGCGATCTCCCCGTCTACGCCGCCCGGGCGCACCAGCCGTTCGCCCCGCACGTCCATCGAGAGGGAACTCCTGTCCTCGAACATGATCCCCCGCTGGATCTTGGAATAGCCGTATTTTTCGCGGATGGCGTGCACGGCCCGCTCGGCGCGCTCCTTCTTGTCGTATTCGCCCGAAAGATCGTCCAGCGTCATCTGCCGCACACCTTTATCGAAGCCCGACACGGTAACGCCCAGCCCGCGCACGGCGCGGCGCGCCTTGTATTGTTTTTTAAATAGGTCGAAGGCCGCCTCGGCGATCTCTCCGCAGAGGGCGGTCGGGCGCACTTTGCGCTGAAAGGAATAGTTTTCCAGCTCCTTGTCGCGCACCCAAAGGTGCACCGTGTCCGCCTTGCCGAGCCCCGCGTCGTTGAGCCGCGCGGCGACGCTTTCGCTCAGGACATAGAGAAGCCGCTTGACGTCTTCGTAACGGTAAATATCCTCGCGGTATGTGAGGGAATTGCCGATGGATTTGAGGTCGGAACTCTCGTTCATGTCCCGCACGGGCGAATCGTCCTCCCCGCGCGCATAGGCGGAGAGGGTCTCTCCCCATTTGCCGAGATATTCCTTCAAAAAGGCGGGATCTGCCGCCGCGAGCTGCCCGATGGTCAAAATGCCGATCCTGGCGAGCTTTTTCTCCGTCGCCTTGCCCACGAACAGGAGGGCGGACGCGGGCAGCGGCCAGATCTTTTGGCGGAAATTTTCCCTGTCCGCGACCGTCACGGCGTCCGGTTTTTTCAGATCGCTGGCAAGTTTTGCGAACACTTTGTTGAAGCTCACCCCCACCGAAACGGTCAGGCCGAGCTCCGAGCGGACTTCCCCGCGGATGCGCTCGGCGATCGTCTTCCCGTCGCCGAAGATCTTGCTGCGGGTCACGTCCAGCCAGCATTCGTCTATGCCGAACGGCTCGATCTTGTCCGTATAGCGGGCGTATATGTCCCGCACCGCGCGGGAATAGCGGACGTATTCGGAAAAGCGCGCGGGGCGGATGATGAGCCCGGGGCACTTGCGCTCGGCTTCCCAGATGACGTCCCCCGTCTTGACGCCGAATTTTTTCGCCTCCTCGCTCTTGGCTAAGACGATGCCGTGGCGCGCCTCTTTATCGCCGCAGACGGCGACAGGCTTGCCTTCCAGCTCGGGGAAAAGCTTTTTCTCCACCGTGGCGTAAAAATTATTCAGGTCGGAATGCAGAACGGTCCTGTCCATGGCCGTCACACCTTGCGCAGGATGTCGCCCGCGCGCAGTTCGTGCGGGCAGAAGATGCCCAGCCGCTGCTGCACCAGCTTTGCGTCCGTCACGAGCTCGCCGTCCTCCCCTCGCATCTCTTCGGCGGTGAAACGTTTCAAAAAGCTGTCCGAGGGGGACAATATCTCTAACACGTCGCCCGCGCGGAAGCGGTTGCGCATCTCGATCTTGGAAAATCCGCCCGCGGGCGCGCCTTCCAGCACGTTCGCCGCGTAGGTACGCGTGCCCGCCGTCTGCGAATCGCCGTAATTGACCGTCTCCGCGTTCTGCCCGCAGGCATACGCCTCCGTATATTCGCGGTGCGCCGCCGTGTCCAGCTCGCGCGCCGCCTCCCGCACCGTCATTTTCCCGTCCATGAGCCTGCGGTAGACGTTGACGGCGACCGCGACGTAATAGGCGCTCTTCATCCGCCCTTCGATCTTGAAAGAACAGACCCCCGCCGCCGCAAGCTCGGCAAGGCGGGCGGACATATTGAGGTCTTTGCTGTTGAAAATGTACGTCCCGCGCCCGTCCTCTTCCGAAGAGATCTCCCCTTCTTTGCCCTCAGCGCGCAGAAAATATTTCCAGCGGCACGCCTGCACGCACTCGCCGCGGTTGGAGTCGCGCCCCGCGAGATAGTTGCTCAAAAGGCATCTGCCGCTGTAAGAAATGCACATGGCGCCGTGCACGAAGGCTTCCAGCTCGAGCCCGGGGCAAAAGGCGTGTATTTCGGCGATCTCGGCGAGGGAGAGTTCGCGCGCGAGCACCACCCGCGCCGCTCCCTGCTCCTGCCAGAAGCGCGCCGCGTATTTGTTGGTCGTGTTCGCCTGGGTGGAGATATGCAGCGGCAGGCGCGGCGCGGCACGCTTTGCCGCCGCAAAGGCGCCCGCATCCGTCACCAGCGCCGCGTCCGCGCCGATCTTCTGCAAAAAGGCGAAATATTCTTCCATTGCGGGAAAATCGGCGTTTTTGGCGAAGATATTCGCCGCGGCATACACCTTTTTGCCGCGCGCATGGGCATAGGCGACGGCGCTTTTCAGCTCTTCGTCGCCGAAATTGTCCGAAAAAGAGCGGAGAGAGAAACTCTTCCCGCCCAGGTATACGGCGTCGGCGCCGAAATACAGCGCCGTCTTCAGCTTTTCAAAGTTGCCCGCAGGCGCGAGCAGTTCACAATTTTTCATACCGTTTATCCCTTTTTGCGCCGCTTCACGCTGACGGCGAGCCCCTCTCCGACGGGCAGAACGGAGGTGACGAGCTCTTCATCGCCCGACACCGCTTCCAGATAGTCGCGGATACGGGCGACGATGGAGCGCCGCTTCGGGGGCACGGGGACGCTGCCGTCTACCCAGCCGTACAGGAGCACGTCGTCTGCGGCGAGCACGCCGCCCGCGCGCAAAAGCCGTTTCAGATCGGGCAGATAGCGGACGTATTGCGCCTTCGGCCCGTCGAGAAAAATGAGGTCGTATTCCTGCGTGAGGGCGGGCAAAACGTCCGCCGCGTCGCCGAGGATGCAGCGCACCCGCTCCGAGAGCCCGAAGGCGGCAAAGTTCTTCTCCGCCAGGCGGAAGCGCTCTTCATCCGCTTCGATCGCCGTAAGGCGAGCGTTTTCCGCTTCCAGAAGCAGCGCCGCCCCCGTAAGCCCTTCCGCCGTACCGATCTCGAGGATGCGCGCGGGGGCAAGGCTCTGCACCGTAAAAAGGAGATAGGCGAGCGTCTCGTCCGCGCAGACGGGATCGCGCCGCGCCTTGCGCTCTTCGCGCATCTGCAAAATACGTCCGTCCGTGCGCAGGCGGACGAGGGAAGCGAGGTAATCGGTCATACCCGCGTGATGAGCGCCATGATGACGGGGTTCTGCTTGGTCTTTTTATAGATGAAGTTCTTGACCGCCTTTTTGATCGCCGCGGGAAGCTCGGTATTGTTAACGTCCGCGCGCACGTCCGTCTGCGAAGCGCAGTTGACGACGATCTGGCGGATGGCTTCGATATAATCGGCGTTTTCGGGCATGACAAAGCCGCGGTTGACGACCACGGGATCGCTCAGAAGGTCGCCGCTGCGCTCGGAAACGCAGGCGGAAATGACGAAGATGCCGTCCTCGGAGAGGTGCTTTCTGTCCTTCATGACCACGCTGTTTTCCCTGTCTTCGAGGCTCGCCCCGTCGACAAGGCGGGAGCCAGAAGAGACGCTCTCGCCGAACTGCATACCCGTCTTGGAAAGTTCGACGCAGTTGCCGATGTCGGGCAAAAGGATGTTGTTCTCGTTCATGCCGAGCTCGACGGCGAGCTGCGCGTGCCGCTTCAGATGGCGGTATTCTCCGTGCACGGGGATGAAAAATTCGGGATCGAGCAGGGAATGCAGCGTCTTGAGCTCTTCCTGGCAGGCGTGGCCGGAGACGTGGATCTTTTCCAGCGTTTCATAGACGACGTTCGCGCCCTTGCGGTAGAGGTTGTTGATGACGCGGTAGATCATCTTTTCGTTGCCCGGGATGGGGCTGGCGGAGATGATGATGGTATCGTTCTTGCCGATGGTGACCTTGTTGAACTCGCCCGCCGCCATGCGGGTGAGCGCGCTCATCGGCTCGCCCTGGCTGCCCGTGGAGACAATGACGATCTCCCTGTCGAAAAAGTTTTTGGATTTTTCCACGTCGATGAGCACCCCTTCGGGAATGGAGAGTTCGCCGATCTTGCTCGCCGCGTCGACGACGTTGAGCATACTGCGCCCCGAAAGCGCGACCTTGCGGCGGTATTTGACGGCGAGGTCGACGATCTGCTGCAAGCGGTGGACGTTGGAAGCGAAAGTCGCCACGATGATGCGGCGGTTCGCGTTTTCGGAAAAGAGATGATCAAGGGTGGTGCCGACGACCGTCTCGCTCATGGTATAGCCCGGGCGCTCGACGTTGGTCGATTCACACAGGAGAAGTTTGACCCCTTCCCTGCCGATCTCCGCGATGCGGGAAAGGTCGATGGGCCTGCCCGCGACGGGGGTCAGATCGATCTTGAAGTCGCCGCTGTGGAAGATCTTGCCCTGCGGCGTATCGATGGAGAGCGCCACCGCCCCCGCGATGGAGTGGTTGACGTTGATGAATTCCACCCCGAAGCAGCCGAGCTTGATCTTGTCCCCCGGCTTGACGCAGACGAGGTGCGCCTTGTTGATCTTCTGCTCGCGCAGCTTGTTGTCGGCGAGCGCGAGGGTGAGCTTCGTGCCGTAGACGGGCGCGGGCACCTCTTTGAGGAGGTAGGCGATGCCGCCGACGTGGTCCTCGTGCCCGTGGGTGATGAGCACCCCGCGCACTTTGTTCTTGTTCTGCACGAGATAGCTGATGTCGGGGATGACGAGGTCGATGCCGGGCAGCTCTTCGTCGGGGAAGGTGAGCCCCGCGTCGATGACGATGATGTCGCCCCCGTATTCGATCGCCGTCATGTTCTTGCCGATCTCCCCGACGCCGCCGAGGAAGATGATCTTGACGGGATTTTTGCCCCGTTTGCCCTTTTTCTGCGCGGGAAGGCGGGCGTCGTTTTTGCCCTTTTCCTGCACGGGGAGGCGGGCGTCGTTTTTGCCCTTCTCCTGTTTGACCGCGGTGCGTTCCGCCGCGCGCTGTTCCCTGCGGCCTGCCTGCGCTTCCTTCGCCCTGACGGGCGCGGGCTTCTCCGCCCCGCCCTCCGCTTTGGCGTTTCCGATGAACTGCGGCGCGAAGTGCCCCGTTCCGCCCTGCCGTTTTGCCTGCGGCTGTCCGCCGCGGCCTCTGTTTTTCTGTTCCAAATCTGCTCCTTTTCGCACGGCGCCGAACAAAACAAAAGGCTGAACGGAAAATCAGCCTTTTGCGGGCCGCTCACCGCGGCCGAATGTGCCGTTTGCGAAGCGGCCTGCGGCCGCCCTGTATTTTTTCGCGGGGCAAACGCCCCTTCACCGAGATTCCCCCTTCTCTTCTTTAACCAAGTCAAAGTAAATAAGGTCCGCTTTATTTTGACTTGGTCAACGTACCCTGCTGTTGGCGATCTTGAGAGCCAGCTCTTCCACCAGTTTTTTGGAAAGCGCGTCGGGATTGTCGTCCGTCATGCGGATGCTGCGGCGCACCGTGCGCAGGGGCTGCTCCGTCTTTTCCGTCTTGTTGTCTTTGGAAGACACCGCGGGGCGCAGCACGCGCTCCTTTTTGACGGAGACTTTCGGCTTGTTCGCCGCCAGGGCGGCGACCTTTTCGCTCTCCGCGATCGGCTCCGTGCCCCCCGCGGGCTGCGGCGCGGCGACCCCTATCCTGCGGATCGCCTCGAGGATGGCTTCCGTATCCACCGAAGCCGCCGTCGGCGCCTCGGGCGCGGCGGGCGCAAAATCGATAAAGTAGGATAAATTGAAGCTCATCAGTTCCTTTTTCAGTTGGATGAGCTGCGCGACTTTTTCCTCGGCGGGCGCCCCCTCCGTCTCCTGGCGGATCGTCTCGATCTCGTCGAGGGTGTCCCTGTCGAGGATGCGCTGGTCGGCGTCGTTAAAGAGGACGTCTTTCGTCCGCGCGACGCGGCCGTACAGTTCGTCGTCTGCCAGGGCGGGTGCCTGTTCGAGCTCGCCGCAGGCGTCATAGAACGCCTTGTATGCCTCCGCCGAATACAGCCGCTCCATTTTATTGGAATCGAGCGCGTCGTTGACGGCGGCGAGCGCGCTCGCCCCCCATACGTTGACGCGGGTCAGCCGCATACGAAGGTCGGAGAGCATCGTTTCCCCGCGCAGATTGTTGCCGCTCACGATATAACGGTTCGCCATGCCGCGGATCGCTTCCGCCGTGACGAGGATGTCGGGTATATAGTCGTAAGAAAGGCTTTTGAGATATTCGGAGATGAGCGCGTCCAGCTTTTTGAATTCGGGCAGCTGTTTGACGCTCACCGCGCCGCTCAAAGTGCGCTGCACGTCGTCCAGCTTGTTCTCCACGGACGCGAGCTGCGCTTCGCCCGCCGTGTCCGCGATGACCGCCGCGCGCGGCGCCGCGGAGATCTTTTCCGAGACCTTTTCCGCCAGAACGTCGTAATCGAGCGTCTGCCCCTCTATCGGCGCCAGCCGCTCCGCCACTTTGCCCGCCAGCTCGTCATAATCGAGCGGCTGCAGATTTTCCAGCTTTTCCGCCAAAGACGCGAGCGCGTACAGCGGCCTGAGCTTTTCTTCCAGCGCGGACATATCGATCTGCTTGATTGCCTCGATCTTTTCGGAAAGGTCGTCGTAGATCGCCATATCCTGCTTGTAGGTGTACTTCATCTCCTGCAGGATGTCGTTGCGCATCTTTTCGATGTCCATCGAAAGCCCCGTATACATACTTTCGATGGCGAGGGCGTTGTCCCCGCCCATGAAATTGGCGACGGCGCCCTCCCGCTTTTCGAGCCCCTTTTCTTCGCGCACGGCGGGCGCGGAAGGCGCGGGCGCGGGCGTCTCTTTCTTTGCCGCCCGCTTTTCTTCGGCGCCGATCTCTTCGAGGATGCTCTCCTTCTGCTTTTCCAGTTCCGCGATCATCTTGGTAACGGAAGAGCGCTTGTATCCGCCGACCTCGTCGGACGCGGGCTGTCCGTTTTTGGCGCGCAGCGCCGCGATCTCGTCCATCTGCGAAAGGATCTGACGCATTTCGGACAGATATTTGTCCGTCACTTTCAGTCTTTCCACGGGAGAAAGCCCGTTGAGTTTATCGGTGGAAGTAGACATAATGCCCCCTTTGCCCGGAGCGGGATGCGCTCCGCAACGTTTGATTTTACAATATTCCTTTTACTATTCTACTACATTCGGGCAAAAAAGTAAATACTTTACCCGATTATTTTTTGACATTCGGCAAAAGATTTTATACCCGACGCCAAAAAAAATCGCCTTCCGCCCGATTGGGGGCGGGATTTGCTTGTCAAATCCCGCAAATTTCTATATAATAATAAGCAATAATTTCGTACAAATCACGGCACAAGGCTTTTTCAGGAAAGTCTCGCGGTCAGTCTTAAGGAGATATCGATATGAGAGTTTACAACTTTTCGGCAGGCCCCTCCATGCTTCCTCTGGAAGTGCTCGAAGAAGCACAGAAAGAGCTCCTTGACTTTCAGGGAACGGGAATGAGCGTCACGGAGATCAGTCACCGCGACAAAGCCTTCGCCCCCATCGTGGAAGAGGCGGAAGCGAATATGCGCGAGCTCATGCACATCCCCGACGAGTATTGCGTGCTCTTCGTGCAGGGCGGCGCGAGTCAGCAGTTCGCCGCCGTGCCTTTGAACCTCATGCACACGGGCAAAGCGGACTACATCGTGACGGGCAACTTTTCCAAAAAAGCCTGGCAGGAAGGCAAGATCTACGGCGACGCGAGAAAGGTCGCCTCTTCGGAAGATAAAAACTTCACCTATATCCCCGACGTGGACAAGATCCCCTTCAACGAGGATTCCGACTATGTGCATATCTGCTCGAACAACACCATCTTCGGCACCCGCTATGTGAAGTTCCCCGAGACGAAAAAGCCGCTCGTATGCGACATGAGCTCGGAGATCCTCTCCCGCGAAGTGGACGTGAAGAAGTTCGGCGTCATCTATGCGGGCGCGCAGAAAAACCTCGCCCCCGCGGGCGTGACCATCGTCATCGCCAGGAAGGACCTCATCGAAGATCCCCTGCCCGTCTGCCCCACCATGCTCAAATGGAAGACGCAGGCGGACAACGGTTCCCTCTACAACACCCCTCCCTGCTTTGCCATCTATATGGCGAACCTCGTCCTGCGCCATCTCAAAAAGCTGGGCGGCATCAAAGAGATCAACAAGATCAACGAATATAAAGCGGGGCTTTTGTACGATTTCATCGACAATTCCTCCTTCTACACCAACAGCGTGGAAAAACCCTTCCGCTCCATCATGAACGTGCCCTTCGTGACCCCCTCCAAAGAGCTGGACGAAAAATTCGTCAAAGAGTCCAAAGCGGCGGGCCTCGTCTCCCTCAAAGGACACCGCCTCGTCGGCGGTATGCGCGCCTCCATCTACAACGCCATGCCCGTAGAAGGGGTCAAAGCGCTCATCGCATTCATGAAAAAATTTGAAAAGGAAAACGCCTGACGGCGCGCCCTTTATACCCTAAGGATAAGGAGAAACGATATGCCTACCATCCTCAAACTCAACGAGATCAGCCCCGTCGCGGACAAGGAGTTCCCCGCGGGCTATACCTTCACGAAAGAGGCGAAAGACCCCGACGGCATCATGCTGCGCAGCTTCAATATGCACGAATATCCCCTCGGGGACAGCCTCCTCGCCGTGGCGCGCGCGGGCGCGGGCACGAACAACATCCCCATCCCCGCCTGCACCGAAAAAGGGGTCGTCGTCTTCAATACCCCCGGCGCCAACGCCAACGCGGTCAAAGAGCTCGTCATCTGCGAACTCTTCCTCGGCGGCAGGAAGATCACCGACGCCATCGACTGGGTCAAGACCCTCAAAGGCAGCGAGGGCATCGGCAAAGCGGTCGAAAAGGGCAAATCCAAATTCGTCGGCCATGAAATTTCGGGCAAGACGCTCGGCGTCATCGGCCTCGGCGCGATCGGCGTCATGGTCGCAAACACGGCGGTCGACCTCGGCATGAACGTGCTCGGCTATGACCCCTATCTCTCCGTCGCGGGCGCGCTGCACCTCGACAACAGGGTCAAGACCGCGCCGCTCGACGCGCTCATCGCCTCTTCCGACTTCATCACCGTACACGTCCCGCTCACCCGCGACACCGAAAAGATGTTCAACGCGGACACCTTCGCCAAAATGAAGGACGGCGCGGTGCTCATCAACAACTCCCGCGGCGAACTCGCCGACGAAGACGCGGTGCTCGCCGCGCTGGAAAGCGGCAAGCTCGAGCGCTACATCACGGACTTCCCTTCCGATAAACTCATCGGCGCACCCAACGCGATCTGCGTGCCCCACCTCGGCGCGAGCACGCCCGAAGCGGAGGACAACTGCGCGCAGATGGCGGCGAAAGAGCTCGTCGACTATATCGAAAACGGGAACATCACCCACAGCGTCAATTTCCCCGACGTATGCGCGCCCCGCACCTCTCCCGCAAGGATCTCCGTCATGCACGACAACGTGGAGGGCGTGATCTCCAAGGTCACTTCCGTCATCTCCTCGAACGGCATCAACATCGCCAACATCATCGACAAATCCAAGGGTGACAAGGCGTATATGCTCCTCGACCTCGACACCAAGCCTTCCGACAAGGCGGTCAAAGAGATCGAAGCGCTCGCCAACATCATCAAAGTCCGCGTGTTTTTCTGACGCGAAACAAAAAAACCGCCCCGCGTTTTTCCGGTACGGGGCATAGACGAACCGCCCCGCGTGTTTTGCGCGGGGCGGTCTTTCATTTGATCGAAAAGAAGCTCATGCGGTCATGGCGGCGCCGCTCATGTCCATATACGAGGACAGATCGCTCGGAAGTTCGACCTTTCCGTCAAACGAAGAGGCGGAGATATTGCCGCTCAGGGCAAAGCCCACCGCCGCGCCTTCCACCGTCATCGTCGCCGAAATATCGACGACTGCGCTGACCTGAGAGAGGGAGCCGTCTTTATCCATGGCGATATAGGCGTCCAGCACGGCGCCTTCTTCAAACGCCAGCCCCGCCGCGCCCGTGTCGCTGCCGAGGTCTGCGGCGAGCGCCGCCATCACGCTGTCCGTCGCCGAGATCTTGACCTTGACCCCGTCGGAATCGTCGACATAGATCTTGAAGCCCGCTTCGGTCAGGGAAAGGAACAGATCGGCGAACCAATTCTCCTCTTCCGTCGCGGTATCGCCCGCGCCCGGCTCGCTCCCGCCGGGCTGAGACTCTGCGGGAAGCTGCGTATCCGCCGACATCGCCGCGGGGAGCATGGATCCGCCCAGGGAACCGATCGTCTCGAAGAGGGCGCTCCAGCTCATCCTGATCTTCGCCCCGCCTTCGGCGCTGCTCATATCTATGTAGACATTGTCCGCGTCGTTATACACCGACATATCCACACTCTCTTCGCCTTTGAGGGAGAAGGAACCCGCGCCCGCGAGCGCAAGGCTGTCCGTTTCTCCGGGCGCGCCCGTGAGCTTATAATCGAGGGAGAAGGACGTCGTGCTGCTCTCCCCGTCCACGGTGAACTTGATCTCGGCTTCCGCGCTCAGCGCCGCGCCGAACGACCAGTCCTCCGACTCGACGTCGCCGATGAGAGTACCGCTTTCAAAGGCGGAATCGAGCGCGTCCGCCGCGTCCGTGACTTCGGTCTCGGTCGCCTCCTGAGAAAAATCACCCTCTACCGTGCCTTTTTTGGGCGTATCGTCGCCGCAGGCGGCAAAGACGGAGAGCGAAAATGCCAACAGTCCGCAAGCGGCCGTCATCAGAAACTTTTTCATCTTTTTACCTCCTGTATGAGGGCACTGTGCCCGCATGATCCTGTCCGATTCTTATTATACCCGAATTTTCCCGCTTGTCAAGAGGAAAACGCAAAAACGCCGCACGGGCAAACGGGGGCGCGCCCTTGCGGCGCGCCCCCTTCGGGCGTAATTTTTTTCAGTCCATCTCGTAATGGCAGCCCGAGACCTGCGTGGGCGGAAAAGTTTCGCCCTCGTTCATGAACACCTTGCCGATCACTTCGCCCTCGTCGGTCACGACCGTATAAGAGCAGCTCTTGGGTACGGTATCTCCGCAATTGAGTCTCATTGAAAAAACCTCCTTTCAACGGTCACAGTATGCCGAATGCGGCTCCTTTTATGCGTGCGGGCTCAAAAAATACCGCTCGCGCCCGCCGCGGCGAGCGCTGCCGACAGCAGGAGAAGATAGACGGCGGCGGAGAGATAGCCGCCCCGTTTTGCCAGCCTGCGCGCCCAAGAAAGGGATAAAAAGCCGAACGCCGCCGCCGACAGCGCGCCCGCTACAAGGCAGGAAAAGGACACGGGCGGCGAAGCGGAGGACGCTTGAAAAAGCTGCACGCCCGCCGCGCCCGCGATCACGGGGATACTCAAGAGAAAGCAAAAATCCAGCGCTTCTTCCCGCCCCGCGCCCGCAAATACGCAGGCGCAGTATGTGACGCCGCTGCGGGAAAGCCCGGGGATGAGCGCGAACGCCTGCGCCGCGCCCGCCGCCAGCGCGCATCGTTTGCCGAGCGGACGGGGCGCGCGTTTCCGTTTGGCGGCGGCGCGCGCCGACAGGAGAAGGAGCGCCGTCACGGCAAAAAAGAGCCACAGCCATCTGCCGCCGAAAAACAACGCTTCGACCGCATCCCCCAAAAAGACGCCCGCCAGCCCCGCGGGCAGGGTGGCGAGCAGCAAAAGAAGCAGTTTTTTCTTCTCCCGCGTGAAGAGGGCGGCGATCGCGGGAAAGCAGGCGACGCAGACGGCCGCCAGCGTGCCCGCGTGCAGCACGACGTCGAAAAAGAGCCCGCCATCCGTGCCGAGGAGCCGCTCCGCAAGGATCAGGTGCCCGCTCGAAGAGACGGGAAGAAATTCCGTAAGCCCCTGCACCATGCCGAGCACCGCCGCCTGCCAGATCTCCATCCTTTCCCCTCCCGCCTTGTCCTTTCTGCCAATATATGCGGCGGCGGCAAAAAACAGAACGCCCCGCCGCCTTGTCCTTGCAAAGCGGTTTTTTGCTCCGCCCTTGTCCTTACGCCGCGGTGTTACCCGTACCCGTCCTTATCCTTGCGCCGCCATTTTTCCGCGCCGCCTTGCGCCGTTCCCTTTTTCCGCTCTTACGCCGCCTGCCCGACCCGCCGCGCGCGGCAAAAAAGGTTGCAAGCGGCGGCAAAATGGGGTATAATGGATATTGCCGACGGGAAGCAAAGCTCTCCTTTCGCGGCGGCGAAAAAACGGACGGAGCGGGCAATGCTGGAAAAGATCTTCGGAAAAAAGTCGACGGGCGTCGTCTATATCGTCTGCGCGGGCATCCTGTTCCTCGCCCTGGCGGGCGCCGCCGTCGATTTTGCGGCGGCTTATCCCGACGCTTCGCTGTACGCGCTCTTCGCGCAGGCGCTTCTGACCCTCGTCTCCCTGCTCTCCATCAGCGCGCCGCTGATCATCCAGAAGCGCTTCCGCTACTATATACCGCCCTTTATCGAGATCTCCCTGTGCGTCTATGCGGTGCTCCTCCTCTTTTTGTCGAGAATGTCCGTGCCCGCGTCCGTGCTCACCTCGTTTCTTCCCGCCACGGGCGGCTTCATCCTCTCCATGCTGCTCTTTGCGGTGGCGCACTCCGCCCTCTCCCGCGCCGCGCAGGAAAAGGGCAGGCGCGCCTCTCCCCTTACGGCGTGCGTCTTAACCTTCGCGGCGGCGCTCGTCCTGCTGCTCCTGCTGACGGCGCTGTTTGCGCTCGCCTCGTTTATTGCGGGAAGGCCGCAAAGCAGCCTGCGCAATTTCCTCTATCAGTGCGCCTTTTATCTGTTCGGAAGCGTCCTCTTCTGCCTGACTGGCTATTTTTCCGTGCGTTCGCATGACGAGCGTTTCCGCATCCACAGCTTCAAAAATACCGAAAAAAGCATAGAACTCGCCGCCGAAAGGCAAAACAAGACGATGTTCACCGTCGTCAAGAACCTTTCCGAAGACGATACCGACTATAAAAAGGTGTTTCAGCGGGCGAAGGCGCAGTATTACCTCATCCGCATCATCTACCTCGCCGCCTACGCCGCCTATATCGTGCACGCCTATACCGTCTTTTCGGGCTACGGCGGCTGGGGCTATGCCATCATCGTCTTCCACCTCTCCTCCTTCCTCTTTACCTCTGTCGTCTATGTCTACGAATACCTCCTCTACCGCAAGCGGACGGTCAACCAGCGGCTCAGAAAACTCAAGATTGCCAAGACGATCGCGCGCAGCTATACCCTCTTTCTCATCCTCCTCGCCATCTATACGGCGGGCCTCGCGCTCAACCGCCTCTCCGTCTTTCTGTCCGTGGGGCTGCTCATCTTCAACCTGAGCCTTCTCTTTTACAACCTCTTCGGCAAGCCGAAATACTATCCCTCCGCCAAGAGCCTGAAAGAAAAACGCCTCCTGCGCGGCGCGCAAGCAGCCGAAAGCGTCACGGACGCCACGCAAGCAGCCGCCGAGGAGGCCGCAGCGCCCGCCGAGGGCGGCAATGCCGTGGCCGAAAAAGGCGGAAGCGCCACAAAATAGCAGATAAAAAAGAGCGGGACGCCCCGCTCTTTTTTTATCGGTCTATCTGCCGTTCGGTCTATTTGCCTGCCGTTCTCTCTATCCGCCGATCAGTTCCCGCGCACGCCTTTGCCGCAGGCGGATCCCCCGCAAAAGGCGGCAGACGGTGCGCGCGCCGCTCACCGCCCCGCGGTAAATAACGGCGCGGTTTGCTTTCCCCGCAAATTCCGCATAGGCGCAGACGGGGTATTTGCCCCCCTGCGCGTAAATTTCCAGGCTCTGCCTGTCGCGGATGAAAAGGAGGGCGAGCCTGCCCTCTTCGAGGGGCACCTTCACGCAGCAGCCGAACGCCTGCAGCGTCTCCGTTTCGCTGTGATAGAAGACCTTTTCCCCGCCGAGATCGAATTCGGCGATGGCGGCGCCCGTAAACGTCCCCTCGAAGGCGACGGAAACGACGTCCCCTTCAAAAGAGAAGAGCTCTTTGTCGATAAGAGAAGCGTCTATGACGTCCGCGCAAAACTCCTGCTCGCGCGCCGCGCCGAGGGAAAAGAACTCCTCCACGGGATAGCGCGCGAGCCGCAGCCCGCCGTCCGGCGCGGTGAAAGGAAAGATGCGCGTGGGCAGGGAAAATTCGCCGTTGAACGGCATGCCGTGTCTTTCGGGCAGATGAAAATTGCGGGTGCGCCAGCCCATCAGGACGCGCCGCCCCGAGGGGTCACCGTCGAACGTCTGCAGCGAATAAAATCCCCTGCCGAAGTCGATGGGATAGGGTCCCGACTCCGCCGCAAAGCGTGCGCCGTCCAACTTGCCGATATAATAGAGCCCGACCGTGTCGTCGCCCCCATAGCCCGACCCCGCCAGAAGCGCGCATTTGTCCG
>CALWCR010000111.1 GCA_944376445.1 uncultured Clostridia bacterium
ATAGTGTGTGCCCTTAAAAGGCAAAAAAGAGGGAGAAAACGCCGCTAAAACGCTGTGCGTTTGTACGGCGGTGTCTCCCTAAAATCACGGAAAATCGCAGGCGTCAGCTCGCCGAGATTTTCGTGAATAATTTTATTACAAATTTATTACAACTTTTACAATTGTATTATACAACTTTCCTTTACAATAGAAAGACAGGCTGTGATCTCAAACACAAGAAAAAGCCAAAAAGGGAGAGTTGTATGGAATACGTTATGTCGGTAGTCAAGCTGCTGGCGGGGCTAGGCGCCTTCCTTCTCGGGTTCAAGTTCCTTTCGGACAACATCGAAAAGCTGGCGATGAACAAGCTCCGCGGCTGGTTCGACGGGTTGGCGAAGAGCAAATGGAGCCGCGTGGCGGGCGTCGGGATCGGCGCGGGCGTCACCGCGCTCATCCAAAGCTCGTCGGCGACCACCGTCATGGTCGTCGGCTTCGTCAATGTCGGCATCATGTCCCTCTATCAGGCGACGTCCGTCATCATGGGCGCCAATATCGGCACCACGATCACGGCGCACATCGCCTCGTTGCAGAGCCTCAACATCATCGGCTTCGTCACCATCTTGACCTGCGTCGGCGTCTTTATGGATATGCTTTCCAAAAATGAACGGGTCAAGACGGTCGGGCTCATGATCGCGGGCCTCGGGCTCGTCTTTATCGGGCTGGATCTCATGTCTTCTTCGATGGAAATGTACCGCGAGAACGCCGCCATCAAGGATTTTCTTGCGGAAGCGACCAATCCGTTCGTGCTGCTTATCGTCGGCACCCTCTTTACGGCGCTCGTACAGTCGAGCTCTGCGGTCACTTCCCTTATCATCGTCATGGCGGACGGCGGGCTCATCATCGGCGGGGCGGGCACCAATGCCGTCCTCTTCCTCGTGCTCGGCAGCAATATCGGCACCTGCATCACCGCCATCCTCTCTTCCATCGGCGCCAGCACCAACGCCAAGCGCGCGAGCCTCATCCATCTGATGTTCAACGTCTTCGGCACGGTCATTTTCTCCGTCTTTCTGCTCTGCTGGCCGGGATTCATGTCGACGACCCTCGCGAGCTGGTTCTCCGATCCCGGCAGACAGATCGCGATGTTCCACACCTTCTTCAACGTCGTCTGCACCCTCCTCTTTTTGCCCTTCGTGCGCGTGTTCGTGACCGTCGCGACCAAACTCATCCATGACAAGAAGGCGGAGGAGAGCGCGCCCGTCGCCAAAGAGGCGACCCTCCTCGACGAGCGCTTTTTGAAGACGCCTTCCATCGCCATCGCCCAGGCAAACAAGGAGACGGCGGTCATGGCGGGGCTCGCCATGGAGTCGATGGATACGGCGTTCAAGGCGTTCATCGACGGGGACGAGAGCGCCAAAGAAAAGGTGGAAGCCATCAACCGCCGCGTGGGCGAGCTGGAGCGCTCCATCGTCGCCTACCTCATCAAAGTCTCTTCGGCGGACCTCATGAGCGAAGACGAGAGGACGGTCTCCGCCATCCATCACGCGACGGGGGACATCCTTCGTATTTCCGAACTTGCCGACAACATCACTAAGTATACCCGCAACTGCAAGCGCGATCATATCGAATTCTCGCCCGGCGTTTTGAAGTCGCTGGAAAAGATGTACGAAAAGATCGAGCGGCTGTATGAGAGCACCCTCGAAGTATTCGACAAAAAAGACATCGCCGCCATCAAGGCGGTGGACACGGTGGAGGACGAGATCGATTCCGACCGCCGTACCATCATAGACGACCACATCAAGCGGCTCAACGAAGGCAAATGCAAGCCCGCTTCCAGCGGCGTGTTCATCAACCTCGTCGGCAACCTCGAGCGCGCGGCGGATCACCTCACCTATGTCGCGCACGCATTTGACTAATCCCCGCTTCCGTGGTATACTGTAAGGGAAGAATGATATACAAACTTTCCTTTACGGAACAGATCATGCGGAGGCAAGGATATGCAAAAGACGGTTTATCTGCTCGAAGACGATAAGACGATCGGCGAACTTGTCCGCTGCGCGCTGGAAATGTCCGGCGTCGCCGTCGAGTGTTTCACGACGGTCGCGGATTTTACGGCGGCGGTGGAAAAGCAGCCGCCCGCGGTGGCGCTTTTAGACATCATGCTCCCCGACGGGAACGGGCTGGACGTGCTCTCTTCCCTCAAACAGAAGCATTCTTCCGTGGGGGTCATCATGCTGTCCGCGCTCGGGCAGGAGACGGACAAGGTGCGGGGGCTCAACCTCGGCGCCGACGACTATATATCCAAACCTTTCGGCGTGCTCGAACTGACGGCGCGCGTCAACGCGCTTTTGCGGCGCTCGGGCGGCAACGCTTCCCTCGTGCGCGGCGGGCTTTCCCTCGACGAGGAGACGATGACGGCGACGCTGCGCGGGGTCAAGCTCGAACTCAACAACAAGGAGTTCAATCTCCTCAAATACCTCATGCAGAAGGAGGGGAAGGCGCTCACCCGCGAGAACATCCTCAACGCCGTATGGGGGTATGACGAAGGGGAGACGCGCACGGTGGACAACCACGTCGCGCGGCTGAGGAAGCTGGGCATCGACTATATCGAGACGGTGTTCGGCGTCGGATATAAATTCGTTTACAGGGAATAACGGAAAAATTTTGCCGCGCCCGCCTGCCCGCAGCAGCGCAAGGCGCGGCTTTTTTGTATTTTGCCGCCCGAAAACCGCGCGCTCTGCGCGCGGCGGGGCGGAACTACGGGGTGGAATGCCATGAAAAAGCGGATCCTCATCATCTCTCTTTGCGTCACCGTTTTAGGTATCCTCCTGCTCGCCGTCCTCTTCGTGGACGTGTGTTACAGGAGCGCCGTCGATTCGGCGAAGTCGGAACTTAGGACCTTCATGAACTTTTTCGACCCCGCCGCCCCCTTCGACGAGGCGGGCGCGGACGCCTTCTCGTCCTCTCTCGGCGGCGCGCGCGTCACCTATATGCTGCCGGACGGCACCGTCGCGGCGGACAGCGGCGCGGAAGTTGCGGGACAGGAGCGGGAAGACCGCCCCGAAGTTGCGGGCGCCATCGCCTCGGGCGCGGAATTTTCCGTGCGCAAGAGCGCCACGCTCGACAAGCGCATGGTCTATTACTGCGTCAGGACGGAAGGCGCGCAAGGGGGTGCGCCCGCGGGCGCGCTCGTGCGTATCGGCGTCTCCCTCGACTCTGCTGTCGGCTATTTCGTCGATATGCTGCCCACCCTCGCCTGGTTTTTGGCGCTGGACATCCTCTGCTGCCTCGTCTTTGCCTGGGTCGCCACGGGCGTCGTCTTAAAGCCGGTCGAAAACCTCGCCAAAGAGGTCGCCGTCTCCACGGGGCGGGAGATCAGGACAAAATACCCCGAACTTCGCCCCCTCGCCAAGCTCATGAACGCGATGAACGAGGACATCGGCAGCAAGAACAAAAAACTCAAAGAGGACGGACGCATCGAAAAGCTCGTCCTCGACAGCATGGAGCACGGCATCGTCATCTTTTACGACCCCGCTTCGCCCGTCCTCATCAACGCGGCGGCGGCGCGCATTCTGCGCTATGAAGAGAACGAACCCATCCCTCTCTTTGCCGAAGACGCGGAGATCGCCGATCTTCTGGCGGAGAAGGGCTCGGCGACGCTGTACCGCAGGATCGGCGGCAAAGACTACGACTTCCGCTTCACGGCGGGAGAACCCAACGTCCTTCTCATCACCGACGTGACCGAGATCATGTCCGCCGTCCGCTCCAAGAACGAATTCATCGCCAACGTCACCCACGAGATGAACACGCCGCTCACGAGCATCAAGGGCTTTGCCGAGCTCATCGCCGCGGGCGCCGCGCCCGAAGGCAGGGCGGAGGGGATGGCGCGGACCATCATCAAGCAGAGCGACCGCCTCGCCAACCTCATCCGCTCCATCATCAATTTTTCCGCCATCGACAGCGACGAACTGCCCGATTACGAGGTGGACGTCTCCGAACTCATCGCCGAGCTCATCGGCGCTTTCGAGCCCAAACTCAAAAAGAAGGAGATCGCCCTCCGCCTGGACGTGGCGCCGCACGTCGTTGTCATGTCCCGCCGCGAGCGGCTGGTCGAGATCCTCAACAACCTCATCAGCAACGGCATCCGCTATAATAAGGAGGGCGGCAGCCTCACCGTCGCCTTGACGGGGGGAGATTGCCCCTGCCTCGTCGTAAAAGATACGGGCGTCGGGCTGTCCGAAGAGGACAAAAAGCGCATTTTCGAGCGCTTTTATACCGTCGACAAGTCGCATAACGGCGGCGGAGGCGGGTTCGGGCTGGGGCTCGCCATCGTCAAAAAGCTGTGCAAGCGCGCGGGCTGGCGGCTCACGGTGGAGAGCGCCCTCGGCGAAGGCACCGCCTTCACGGTCGAATTCTGCCCCCGCGTCAAAGAGTAAAAAACGGGCGGCGGGCAATGCCCGCGTTGCGCCGCCGCGGCGTATGGCGCGCGCCCTTCGGGGCGCAAAACGCGCAGGAGTTATTATAGGTTCGGAAGCGCGCAGGCGCTCCGAGGCGGGCGGGAGCCGTATTTTGAGCGCATAAAAAGGCATAAGGTCAGAGCGGGCATGAAAAAGAGCGCAAAAACACAGACTGCCGAAGGCACGGTGCTTTCGGCAAAAAAGATCTGGTTCGTCCACATCAACAGGCATCCGTTCCGTCCGACGGACAGGGGCGGCGCGCTGTTTTCGTACAGGGTGACTTTCCGGTTTGAAGCGGACGGCAGGGAGTATACTTGCAAAAAGCGTTCCGCGTTTTTGCCGCGCTGCCCGCTTGCGGGCGAGCGCGTGATCGTTATATACGAAGCAGACCGCCCCGAAAAATGCAGGATCCGCTTTTGTGACGGGCGGACAGAATAAGGGCGCCGCTATGTACGAAGGCGGTTTATCGAAGGGCGGCGCAAAAAACGGCGGCCGTATTCAAAAAAAAGGGCCCTCGGTGCGGGCGCTCATAAAAAAATCAATGCGAAGAGCGGGCAAAACATACCATGTTTTGCCCGCTCTTCTATCGCCAGAAAAGTGCGATCGCAATCAAATTTTATTTTTTGAGGACAACGCCTTCCCGCGCCTTGCCGTATGCAAAGGGGTGGCGCTCATAAACTTTCCAGATAGAGGCAGGCGTTGGTCGCCGCCACGGCGCCGTCGCCGACGGCGGTGGAGACCTGCCTTACCGCCTTCGTGCGGCAGTCGCCCGCCGCGAACAGCCCCGGCGTGCGCGTTTTACAGCTTTCGTCGGCAATGATATAGCCCGCGGGGTCGAGGTCGGCAAGGCCTGCAAAGGCGGCGTTGTCCGGTTCCTGCCCGATCGCCACGAAGACGGCGGGGAGCTCCTTGCGGCAGAGCTTGCCGTCTTTGTCCGTGTATTCGACGGCTTCCAGTTCGTCCTTGCCGAGGAAAGAGACGACGTTCGTATTCGGCAGCACCTCGATGTTGTCCTTGCTTTTGAGCGCGGAAACGAGGCTCGCTTCGCCGAAAAATTTGTCGAAAAGGGTGAACATATACACCTTTTTGCAGTAGCCGGAAAGGAGCAGGGCGTACTGCAGGGCGGAGTTCGCGTCGCCGATGACGCCGACTTCCCGCCCCTTATAAAAGGGCCCGTCGCACACGGCGCAATAGTATACCCCCTTGCCGACGAGGTCTTCCCGCGGCTCTTTCGTCTTGAGGTGCTTGTGCCTGACGCCCGCGGCGACGATCACGCTCTTGGCGGCGTATCCGCCGTATTCGGTCTTGACGAAAAATCCGTCCTCCCGCTTTTCGACGCAAACCGCCTTTTCGATCTCCACTTCCGCGCCGAGCGCGGCGATCTGTTCATAGAGGTTGTCCGCGAACTCTTCGCCGCTGATCTGTTTGATGGAAGGATAATTTTCCAGCCGCGGCGAAGTTGCGATCTGCCCGCCGAGGCTCTCGCCTTCCAGAACGAGCACTTTTTTTCCGTTGCGGAGGGCGTAGAGCGCGGAGGTCATCCCCGCCGCGCCCCCGCCGATCACGATGATGTCGTACATATCAGCCGATGCTCTCGATGTATTTTCTGATCTCGCTGGCGTTGTCGTACGCCTTGAACCCGTCGCCGTCGGGGACGAGGAGGGAAGGCGCCTTCTTTATGCCGAATCTGCGGGTCGCCTCCGCGTCCTTTTCCGCGTCGATCACGCTGTACTTGACGCCCGCCTTGTCCAGCATCATCTTGCTCGTCTTGCAGTTGGGGCAGCCGCTGCGGGTAAAGAGCACGGGCCCGCTCAGGGCAGGCGTCGCGCAGGCGGAGCTTTCTTTTTCGGCTTGCGCGTGCGAATGTTTGAGCACCGAACGGGAGATGTCGTAGACCTTCCTGTCCTTGAACTCCTGCGATTTGCCGTCGTTCCAGTTCTGCACGGGGCGGTAGTAGCCCGTGATGCGGCTGTAAACTTCCGTCTTGGCGCCGCAGTGGGGGCAGGTGAACTGTTCGCCCGAGAGGTAGCCGTGTTCCTTGCAGATGGAATAGGTGGGGGAGAGGGTGTAATAGGGCAGCTTGTAGTTTTCGGCGATCTTTTTTACGAGCGCCGCCGCCGCCTTCCAGTCGGGCAGTTTTTCGCCGAGGAAGGTGTGGAACACGGTGCCCGAAGTGTACAGCGTCTGCAATTCGTCCTGGATATCGAGCGCGTCAAACACGTCCTCGGTATAGCCGACGGGCAGATGGGAGCTGTTCGTGTAGTAGGGGGTGCCGTTCTCGTTGGCGGTGATGATGGCGGGGTACTGCTCCTTGTCGTGCTTGGCAAAGCGGTAAGCGGTGGATTCCGCGGGGGTCGCTTCGAGGTTGAAAAGATCCCCGTATTCTTCCTGATAGTCGGAGAGCCGCTCGCGCATATGGTTGAGCACTTTTTTGGTGAAGTCCTGCGCCTCTTTGTGGGTCATGTCCTTGCGGATCCAGCGGGCGTTGAGCGCCGCTTCGTTCATGCCGACGAGGCCGATGGTCGAAAAATGGTTGGCAAAGGTGCCGAGATAGCGCTTGGTGTAGGGGTACAGCCCTTCGTTGAGCAGCTTGGTGATGACGGTGCGCTTGGTGTTGAGGGAGCGCGCCGCGATGTCCATGAGCTTGTTGAGGCGGCGCATGAAGTCCGCTTCGTCCTCTGCAAGGTAGGCGATCCTCGGCATATTGATGGTCACGACCCCGACCGAACCCGTCGATTCGCCGCTGCCGAAGTACCCGCCCGACTTTTTGCGCAGCTCTCTCAGATCGAGGCGCAGGCGGCAGCACATACTGCGGATGTCGCTCGGCTCCATGTCCGAATTGATGTAGTTGGAGAAGTAGGGGGTGCCGTATTTGGAGGTCATCTCAAAGAGCAGGCGGTTGTTTTCGGTATCCGACCAGTCAAAATCGCGCGTGATGGAGTAGGTGGGGATGGGGTATTGGAAGCCCCTGCCGTTGGCGTCTCCTTCGATCATGACCTCGATGAACGCCTTGTTCACCATGTCCATCTCTTTCTTGCAGTCTTTATACTTGAAGTTCTGCTCCTTGCCGCCGACGATGGCAGGAAGCTCCGCCAGATCGTTGGGCACTTCCCAGTCGAGGGTGATATTGGAAAAAGGCGCCTGCGTGCCCCAGCGGGAGGGGGTGTTCACGCCGTAGATAAAGCTCTCGATGCACTTTTTCACCTGGTCGTAAGAGAGGTTGTCCGCCTTTACGAAGGGCGCGAGATAGGTATCGAAGGAGGAGAACGCCTGCGCGCCCGCCCATTCGTTCTGCATGATGCCGAGGAAGTTGACCATCTGGTTGCAAAGCGTTGCGAGGTGCTTTGCGGGTGCGGACGTGATCTTCCCAGGGATGCCGCCCAGCCCTTCCTGGATGAGCTGTTTGAGCGACCAGCCCGCGCAGTAGCCGGTGAGCATGGAGAGGTCGTGGATGTGGATCTCGGCGTTGCGGTAGATCGGAAGAGCACACGTCTGAACTCCAGTCACGT
>CALWCR010000112.1 GCA_944376445.1 uncultured Clostridia bacterium
GGGTGCATATCATCCGACGGGCTTTTATAATGCGTTTCTATTTGCCCATCGATCAGCCTTTGGCACCTTACAAAAGCAGGTTGCCGTGCGGTCACAGGGGCTGTCCCTCGCGCACTCTTTATGGTGAAATCAGTATAACAGAGAAAACGCTCTATGTCAAGCAAAATTTTTGAAGGCGTCATGCGTTTCGGACAGCGTTTTGTCGCAAGCGCGGACCCTTTCTTCATCGCCGAGCCTTTCCGCCGCTTTACGGTAATAGTGCAATGCTTTTACGAGCAGCGCAAGCTCTGCGTTGTTTTGTTTCAAAAATGTATTCAAAAAAAGAAATAAAAGCGCGTTTGTCTGTGTAAAAGGCGGGCGGGGCAAGCGGCAATATGCGTCAAATTCGGTCAAAATTTCCGAATATCTTAACGGCGGCGGAATGTATACTGTAAGAGTGCAAAGGAGGGGAGTGCGGTTGACGGTCTGGCTCGATCTTCTCTTTCTCAATAACTTTTGCGCGGACGCGGCGCTCCTGTGCTGCGCGGTCAAGACGGTCAAGGGGGAAGTGCGTCTGCTGCGTATCGCGCTGACGGCCCTTCTCGGGGCTTTGCTCGGCACCGCGTACTGCGTCTTTCGCCTCTACTATACCCTCCCGCGCCCGTTAGAGCTCGTCATAGAGTATGCGGTCGCGGCGGCGCTCGCGCTCCTGTCGGCAAGGTTCAAGGGCGTGCGCACGGCGGCGCTCTGCGCCATCGCCTACATCGGTTATATGGCGGCGTTCGCGGGGATCCTAACGGCGGTATTTACGCCCGTCGGGGCGGAAGAAGGGGAGGGCGCCGTTTACCGTATGCAGGCGCTTCCGAGCGGCGTCATCGTGTCGGGTGCGGTCGTGTTCGCCTTCGCGTCGGTGCGCCTTGTGCGCCTTTTGTCGGCGCGGCGCAGGCTTTTGCGCTATACGGTGCGCTGCCGCCTGTACCATCGCGGCAAAGAGGTGGAGGCGCGCGCCCTCATCGACACGGGCAACCGCGTGACGACCCGCGCGGGCAAGCCCGTCGCCGTGGCGGGAAGGCCGCTCGCGCTGCGGCTTTTGGAGGATTCCCTTTTTTCCCGCGGCGGCACCCCGTATGAGCGGGTGCGGGTGCGCTCGGTCGGCGGGGAGAAGGAAATTTTCGTCTTCACCGTCGAAAAAATGGAGATATATTGCGGGGACAAGGCGCATATAGTAAAGAGTGTGGCGGTGGGCGTCGGCTTTGAACGGCAGGGGGAATACGACCTCATCCTTCCGCCCGAATTGATTTTAGACGAAGGCGGGGAGGACAATAGGGCATGAAACATCTCAAAGAAGCGCTCAGGCGGGCGCTCAAAAAATTCAGCCTCAAAGAAAACGTTTTAGACTACATATGCGGCAGCGAGGCGCTGCCATTGCCGTATTCGGCGGAGGAAGAATCGCTGCTCATCGGCAAGCTCTCCCTCGGCAACGAGCGGGTCAAATCCGATCTGATCGAGCACAACCTTCGCCTCGTCATCTATATCGCGCGCAAGTTCGACAACACGGGCGCGGATGCGGACGATCTCGTCTCGGTCGGCACCATCGGGCTCATCAAGGCGATCAATTCCTTCCGCCCCGACAAAAACATCAAGCTCGCCACCTACGCTTCCCGCTGTATCGAGAACGAAATTTTGATGTATCTTCGCCGCCTTTCGCGCTTGAAGAGCGAAGTCTCTATCGACGAGCCGCTCAACACCGACCGCGAGGGGAACGAACTGCTCTTGTCGGACGTGCTCGGCACCGACGGCGACGCCGTCTACCGCGACGTGGAGACGGGGGTGGAAAAGCAGCTTTTGCGCGACGCGCTCGAAAAGCTCCCCGAACGGGAAAAGAAGATCATGCGGCTGCGCTTCGGGCTGGGCGGCGGGGAGGAGATGACGCAAAAAGAGGTCGCGGACCTATTAGGCATCTCGCAGTCGTATATCTCGCGTCTGGAAAAAAAGATCATCTCCCGCCTGAAAGCGGAAATGAGCAAACTTGTCTGACTTTTACCTCCCCGATTTTATGACGAACCTGCGGAAAAAGTGCGCGCTTCGCGGCGGCTTTCTTTTTAAGATCCGGCGAAAAAAGAGGGGCGGAACGGTCCGCAAAAGGCGGAAACGTGCCGCTCTTTTCGGGTACTTCCGCTGCCCAAAAAGGTAAAATACGCATATTTTTTGAAGCCGCCCCGCAATGCTTGCTGGGCGGCTTCTGCCATTGGAGGGGGTATGTGTGCGGTTTTCGCTGCCCTCTTTTTCCGTCTTAAAATGCAAGACGTTTTTGCCCGATCTGTCAATAAACGGGGAGGCGCGCGGGGGTATGTGCGCGGTTTTTGCGCGCCCTCGGCGGTTAAGCGGGCTTTGTCGCCTTTGGCGCGATTGCGTCGCCTTATTGCGCGTTTTTAAAGCGAAAGGGCATAAAAGAGGCGGGTACGGGCGCGTTTTTGCACACTTTTGCGGGCAGGAAAGGGGCGGCGCGTATAGAGGCGTGACAATAAAAAATTTAAATATTTAAAAATATGCTAAAACCCTATTGACAAATTTAAACCGACGCGTTATAATTTTGTCAGAAGAGAAAAGTTGTCGTAAAAACGCGGCGGGTGCCGCGAAGGATGCGGCGCGGCGGACAATGCTAAACGGAGTACTCCGTTTTTCCGAATCGGTGATTCGGAAAAGGTATATTATCCGGAATACGCGCGGGCGGCAAGAGCCGCTTTCCCCGTGCCTTTTGTTTGCAGGCGTTCGGGGCGCATACGCTTAGGCGAAAGGGCGCCGAAGCACATATGTCAAGTATCAAGGTCAAAAAAGTCGATGCCCACTCGAACTGAAAAATATTGCGGTCCATGTTGCGATGCTTTAGCGTGCTCGCGGCATGATTTTGCGTATCTTTCGATTTTGCGAGGGGCTTTTGTTTTCTCGCCTCTTCTCGTTGTCGCGGCAAAATTTATCTTACAGGGCTGTTCATGAGCAATCAGAAAAGAAAGAGCGACCTCATCGCGGTCATCATCATGATCGTGCTGTCCGTCATCTTATTACCCATCCTCGCCGTCAACCTCACCCTCATCATCAAGGGCGGCATACATAAAGACGTTCCTCCCGACGTGTTCGGCATAGCGCCGCTCGCCGTCACTTCGGGCTCGATGGACGGCGACGAGCCCGACAGCTTCGGAGAAGGCGCGCTCATCTTCGTCAAGATCTTAAACGAGCAGGAAAAACAGGCGCTCAAAGTGGGAGACATCGTCACCTTCCGTTTCAAGGGCGGCTACGTCACCCACCGCATCATCTCGCTCACGAAGGAGGGGGACACCCTTCTTTCCGTGGAGACGAAGGGGGATTACATCGGCAACACGCCCGACGGAAACACCGCGCTCGAAAATATCGTCGGCAAATGCGTCGGCTCGGTCGAAGGCCTGGGCGACTTTGCCATGTTCCTGCGTGAGCCCGAGGGCATCCTTCTCTTTGTCGGTATCCCCGTGCTCGCCTATATCGTCTACGACGTCATCCGCATCGTCCTCTATAACCGCAGGGTGAAGGCGGAAGGGGCTGAAGAGCTGGAAAGCGCCAAAGACGAACTCAAAGCCAAAGAGGAAGAGCTCGCGCGCCTGCGCGCCCTCGTCGAAAAGCAGACGCAAGGGGAAGCCGCGGACGAAACCTCTTCTTTTGGAGACGAAGGGCAGAAGGCGGACGAATCTATTCCGAAAGCCGAAGGACAGGGCGAAAGCCATTCGTGCAGCGACGAGACCGCCGCGGACGATACGACAAAATAAGCGGAAAAAATTTTTATACAGCGCGCACACTGCCGCCCCATGCTCAATACAATAGAAGGGGGCGGGAAGAAGTGCGCGGGCGGTATGTTCAAATAATTGAGTATGTTCCCCGCCCATAAAGAGGCGGAACAAAACCATTCCCGCCCGTCAACGAGCGGAGAAAAAGGGCCTCTTCAAAGAGGAGGCGGAACAAGAACGCACGCTTGTCAACGGGCGGAGAAAAAACGCCTCCTCAAAGAGGGCGGCGCAAGATGCGGTAAAGGCTGCAGCGTGCCACACGCGCGCAGGTTTACATAATAAAAAAAGAAAAAGAGGAGAAGAAAAAATGACGAAAAGAAAGGGCATTGTGTCCAAACTGTTCGTTGCCGTCGTCGCGCTCACGCTCATCAGCTGCTGCTTTTTAGGCAGCACCTTTGCGCGTTACACGAGCAAAGGAAACGGCTCCGCCACGACGAATGTCGCCCTTTGGGACATCGACTTCGGGGCGGGCAAAGACGCGGGCTCTGCCGACGTGACGTTTGACGACAAACTGTCCCCCGCAGCAGGCGAATATAAAGGGGAGAGCGACAAGAGGACGAATCCGACCGGCAAAGTTCTGGTGGCTACCATCACCAACAACGGCGACGTGGACGCGTCCGTCACCGTCGAAGCGGGCGCTTTGACGGTCACGTTGCTTTCGGGCAAGCAGTATGACACCACGGGCTACGGCAACAATGCAGGCGCTTTGACCGGAGACGGCGCTACGCAGTGGCAGGTCGAAACTCTGTTCTCGATCAAACTGTATCAGGGCAATACGCAAGAAGGGACGGGTGCCACCGAGATCAAAGATGCGATCGAGGTCGCTGCCAAGAGCGGCGCTTCGGCGACCACCGTCTATATCTTCGCCGAAGTGACGTGGACTTCGCACGACGATCAGGAGGAAGTGGTCTCCGACGCGATCGATACCTGGGCGGGCGAAAACGTTGAAAGCGTCAAGTATGCGATCAGCTACTCCGCGGTGCAGATGAGCGAACTTCCCGCGGGCAATTAAATCTTTGCAAAAATAAGTAAATTTTTTGGATCGCCGTGCCGCGAAGGTGTGGTAACGAGGCAGGGCAGACGATGGGACGCAAGGCGAGCGCGCTTTTCCGTTTGATGGGTCGGCGCGGGGTCTTCCGCGTGCGTATGCGCCTTTGCGTCCGCGAGTGTCCGCCGTGCGGCGCGCCGAATGTTCGGCACGCCGCATACGGGGCACTGTGACGGGAGAGAAAAATCATGGACGATCGTGACCGCGATCAAAAGCTGCAAGGCGTCCCTTCTTTGGAAGGGGAAGAGCCGATTGCCCCGCAGGATACGGGGCCGCAGCAGGATATAGTGGGAGCGCCAGGCGGAGGCGCATACGGCGAAGGGCAGCCCTTTGCCGGCTTTGCCGTGCCCGAAAACATACCCGAAAATGCGCAGCAGCCGCCCGAAAATGCGGGTACGCCTGCGGGCGCTTATGCGCAAGACGGCTTTGCGGGCGCGCCGCAGGGAGAAGGGAACTCCCTTCACGAAGAGGGGAAGGAAGAGGAAAAGGCGCCCTATGCTTCGGAAAAGACGGAGCGGCAGACCTTTGCCGTGCGCATGGGGGATGCGGGCTATGTGACGGGCCGAAGATACGACGCGATCAAAAACGCCTTTTTAAGTTACTGCACGCAGGGCAAAAAGCCCAAGCGGGTGCGCGCGCGGCTCACTTCGGGCGGCGAGACGTTCGGCGCGGGCAGGAACCTTTTTGCCAAGCTCTGCCTCGTGGGCGGGTATCTGCGCCTCTTTTTGGCGCTCGACCCGAACGCCTACAGCCAACAGAAATATCATCACAAAGACTATACCGAGGTGGTGCGCTACGCAAAAGTGCCCCTCATGATCAAGCTGTCCTCCGACAGGCAGGTCAAGCACGCGCTCGAACTCATCGACGACGTTTTGACGCGGAACGGGTTTGTCAAAGACGCGGCTTATGTGCCCGGGGATCAGGCATATATTTTCAAAAAATCGCGCAGAAAGAAGACGAAGATCGTCTATGTCGAGCGGGAGAGCGGCGCCGTTGCCGCCGTACCGTATGCGGCGGGCGAGATCGCCGCGGGGATGCCGGAAACGCGGGAAGAGGCGGAAGCGGAGCTTGTCGCCATCGACGTGAAGCTGCCCCGCTTCGGGCGGGTCGTCGACCGCGAAGGCAACAAGATCGGCAAAGTGCGCGGCAGCGTGTGGTACGACCTCGAAGAAAAGGAAGTCGGTGCCTTTCAAAAAGAAGAGCACAACGTCTTCCTCTATGAGAGCGGCGCGCGGGCGGCGTATCTGGATCAGAACAACAACGTTTTGACCATGAAGGACAGATATGTGGCGACGGTGCGCGCCTTCCGCTGGCTGCCGTGGCTGCTGCTTCTCATCATCCTCGCTTTGGTCACCGCCTTTTCCGTCCTTCTGGGCGCATACGTCATGGACCGCAGCGAAGGCCCCGCCGATTACGCGCCCACCCTCTTTGTCGCGGACGCGGAGGGCACTTCTTGGGATGAAACGGAAAATCTGGACGTCTTTATGAACGAGAGGTTCGGCGATACGGTCATCATGCCGGGGATGGACGGGTCTTACCGCTTCACTTTTGAAAACAGGAACGAGCACGCGCTCGACTTTTCCTTTGCCTTCAGCGAAGAAAACGAATACGGCATCGGGCTTTCCTACCGCCTGAAGCGCGACGGCGCCTATATCGCGGGCGCGCAGGGCTATGTCGGGGCGGAAGAACTTTCCGTTTCCGGGCTTACCATCGAAGCGGCGTCCTCGTCCGTTTTCGAGCTCGAATGGCTCTGGCAGCATAACGACGCGGCGGACACCGCCGCGGGAGAAAACGGCGCGGTGTATACGCTGTATATCGAATTTACGGCGGCCGTGCGCGGATAAGACGGAAATTTTCAGATGCGTACATTTTTGCGCGCCGTGAAGATCGCCTTCAAGGTGCTCCTCGCCGCGGCGATGGGCTTATTGCTCGCATACAACATCTATATGCTCGTCGCCCGCTACGCGCTGGACGAAGGGATGCCCACCGTGTTCGGTTACGGCAGCGCCGTGGTCGTTTCGGGCAGCATGGAGCCCGCCATCGGCGTGGGAGATTTCGTCATCACCCGCAGGGCGGATACCTATGCGGAAGGGGACGTCATCACCTTTTTCGACAGCACCCGCGGCGAGTACGTCACCCACCGCATCATCGCCGTATCCGAAGAGGGGTATGCCACCCGCGGCGACGCCAACAGCGGGCAGGACAAATTCACGGTGAAACAGGACGCCGTCGTCGGGAAAGTCGTCGCCGTGTGGGAAGGCTTCGGCAAAACGGTGCAGTTTTTGCAGAGCCCCGTCGGGTTTTTCTCGGTCATTGCGGTGCTCGTCGGCCTATGGCTGGTTTCAGATCTGATATCCTATCTGATCGGAAAAAACAGGGATCAAAGAGATGAAAGAGAAAGAAAAGGAGAAAAAGACTAAGCGTATCCCGTTCGTCTCATATCTTTGCTATCTTCTCGTCGTGAGCGTGCTGTTCACGGGCGTCACTTTTTCGCGCTATTCGGCGGCAACTTCGGGAGACGTCGGCGGGAGCGTCGAGCCCTTCATCGCGGAATACGAGATAGACGACATTTCGTCCGCTTCCTTCCCGAACACCGATTTTTGGGGCGTGAACACCGATTCTCAGAACACGGCGCAGAGCACGCCGCGCACGCTGCGCTTTACCGCGCGCAATTACCAAGAGGCTGAGGACGGCTCCGCGGAGCTCATCAGCAATATCCCGCTCGATTCTTCCATCCGCCTGCATATGCCCGCGGAACTGGCGCAAAACCTCGTCTTGCAGGTGGAAAAGATCGACCCCGCCAACGACGAAGTGCAGTTCACCGCGCCGCAGATCGTCTTGTCCGACCTCATCTTTGAGGTGACGGAAGAAAACGGCGTCTATACCGCAAACAAGGGCGCGTATGCGAATTACGAAAGCGGCGGCACGCGCGAGACGGCAAAATCCCGCGATTACAGCTCTGTCGGCGGGCAGGACGTTTCCTTTGCCATGAGCGGCGGCTTTGACGCGGCGGGCGTGGGCAGCGTTTCCGCCCAAGCCAAAGAAGGGGAGCTTACTTCCCTTTTTGTCGGCGTTTCTTCGTCCAAACAGCTGCAAAAATATTCGGTCGGCTTCCGCCGCGGCGAGAGCAGCGCAGACGTCAAGGAATCGCAGCTCTTTCTCGATCTGGAGAAGGAGATCCTCTTCTATACCGTCGACATCCGTATCCCGCGGCTCATGCGCTTTGAAAAGGGCGTGACGCGCTCGGATACTTATGTGCTCTACATTTCCTTGTCCGAACAGATCAAAAGCGATGACTATAACAAGAGCTGGACGAAGGAAGAATACGACAACGATACGGGCGCGACCGTCATGGACGGCGTCCTCGACGGCTATCTCGACCCTTCCGCGGCAAAGATCGACGAGACGGGCAGCCCTTCGGGGGACAGCGTGCATACCTTCAACGGGGCGACGGTCACGGGCTACCACTTCGACGCGTCCGTGCATAAATACGAGTACACTTCTGCGGGCTGGGCGGACGGCGGCGCGGACGACACCACCACCGTGCGCGTTTCCAAAATTTACGAACGCGACGGCGGCGGGTATACGGGCAACGTCACGACCGTGTATTCTCACGTCGCGCCCATCAGCGAAGATTCTTCCTTCAACTATATCCATACGATCGGAAAATTCTATACTTTGAGCGGCGCCGTGATGTCGCCGTATACGTTTACCGCTGCGGCGCAAAACGTCTATTCGGGCATCGGCGGCAAGGAGTCGGTATACGGCCTTTGCTCCAATTATTTTGCGAATATCGGCAGCCCCGCGGGGGATATTACCCTCGGCGAGGCGCAAAAGGGCGTGTTCTTCATCTCCCTTGCGGGTATTCCCGACAGCCCGCTCGCGGGCGCGTATACGGGTGCGCCCGTGGAGGATGAGGCGCAGAAGTACCATATCTTTGAATCGCTCAGCAAGAGCTACGCCACCGAAATGCGCGTGCTCTTTATGCAGGCGCCCGAAAGTGAAGAAGGGGGTGACGGTCAATGAGTGAAAGAAAACGCAATATCGTCCTCGCCGTCTTTTTGGCCCTTCTCATCGTCACTTTGATGAGTTTTTCGCTCACCAAGGCGCGCTATTCGGCGGAGCCCGAAGCGGACGGGGAATATTCGGGGGATCTGGAATACATCGTCTCCAACCAGATCGAGATCAATTCGGTGGACGAATTTTTCAACGCCATCGAAAACGGCTATACCAATATCCAGATCTCGGACGACGTGGATAACCCGCTCGTCATCTCGGGCGGCGTTTCCGACGTCAACTCCGACCTTACCATCGACCTCAACGGCCACGAATTGCAGCGCAACAACCGCGAACCGATGCTGAACGTCACCGCGGGCGTGCGCCTCACCATCATCGACACCAAGGGCGGCGGCGGTTTTTATAACCCCGTCGGCAGCGTGCTGCGCATCAGCGGCGGCACCCTCACCGTGGCGGCGGGGCTGTTTGAAAGCGGCCCGCGCAACAATATTTCCCTCGCCAAAAGGGAGACGGCGGGCACGGACAGCGAGGGGACGGGCACGGGCGAATATGCCGAAACCCAAGATTCGGGCGCGACCTATACGACGGCGGCGGGCGCTACCCTTTCGGAAAAGAAGACCGTCACCTATTATGAAAAGGGAGAGAACGGCGAATACAGCACGGGCAGCGAAAAGGCCATGCCCGTCATCACTCCCGATGTGGAAGATCTCGGGCTCGACCCGGAGACGGACGCGCCCCGCTACCACATCAACGGCAATATGTATTTTGCGGAGGCTTCCGCGGCTTTCGGTATTGAGAAGGATGATACCTACCTTTACTATACCCTTGAAGGGGACAATATCGAAAATACCAAGATCTCGACCGAAGGCTCGGCGGATTTCTACTACGAATATTATGTGACGCAAGGCGAGGGCGGCTCTGTCGAGTATTCCGAGTCGGCGGGCGCGGATACCCTCAAAGTCACCGTCTACGGCTATTACAAGGTCAAGGCGTCGGCAAACCCCGAGGGGGCGGGCGCGAGCGATCCGAACTACGCCGCCATTCAGATGGCGAGCGGCAATATCTATGTGCGCGGCGGCAGCTATACTTCCTATTTCGGCGAAGCGAACACCTATTGCGTGCGCGCGACGGGCGGTTACATGGCGGCGTCGGCGGGCGTCGGCAATTTTGAAGCGCACGGAGAAAGCGAGTGCGTCAGCATCGCTTACAACGCCCCCGCGGAGGACGAATATCTGCGCGTGCGCGGCGGGCATTTCTATTCCGAAAAGGGCAACACCGTCAGCGTCACGGGCGGCACCATGTACGTCACGGGCGGCGATTTCCATAAAGATACGACGATCAACGGCGTTCAGTCGGACGCGTCGGCGGACGAAGAGGAGTCGGCGGCGGGCGACAACAATGCCGTCATCCATATCGGCGGCGGAAAGCTCTTTGTCGGCTCTGCCGACCCCGAAGGGGGCGCGGCGTCCGAACGCATCCAATTTTCCCTGAAAGGCTCGTATATGTACGGCATCGCCTCTATGGGCGAAGGCGAAGTCAGCGTCACCGATGCGACGTTCACCTTTAACGGCGGCAAGGTCCAAAATAATATCGCCACGGGCGAGACGGATAACTACGGCATTTACGCGCAGGCGGGCACGGTCACGGCGAAGGGCTGCGTCTTTCTCCTGCCCGATAAAAACAGCCGCGGCATCAGTGCCGAGCGGGGCACGCTCATCGTCGGCGGCGGCGGCAGCGCTTCCGCAAAGGAAGGGGGGCTCGCAACGGACGCGTACAGCTATTTCTATATCGACGAAAGCGTCGGCGGCTACGGCATCTATGCGGCACAAAGCGGCGATACGTCCGCGCAGGCGAATGAAAATATCACCATAACAGTCGACGCGCAG
>CALWCR010000113.1 GCA_944376445.1 uncultured Clostridia bacterium
GCCGCTGCCGATGACCTCGCGGATCTTATCGGGATCGATGTTGAAGGAAATGATCTTCGGCGCGTATTTGGAGAGTTCTTTGCGGGGCGCGGGCAGCGTTTCGAGCATCTTGTGCAGGATGAACTGACGGCCCTCGTTCGCCTGCGCGATGGCGCGGCGCAGAATGGTCTCGTCGATGCCCTTAATTTTGATGTCCATCTGAATGGCGGTGATGCCCTTTTCGGTACCCGCTACCTTGAAGTCCATGTCGCCGAGGAAGTCTTCAAGGCCCTGAATGTCGGTGAGGATGGCGACGCGGTCGCTGTCCGCGTCTTTGATGAGCCCCATCGCGCAGCCCGCAACGGGCGCCTTGATGGGCACGCCCGCGTCCATGAGCGCGAGGGTGGAGCCGCAGACGCTCGCCTGCGAAGTAGAGCCGTTGGAGCTCAGAACGTCGGAGACCATGCGGATGGCATACGGGAACTCGTCAGCGCCCGGAACGACGGGTTCGAGCGCGCGCTCGGCGAGGGCGCCGTGGCCGATCTCGCGGCGGCCGGGGCTCTTGAGCCCCTTCGCTTCGCCCGTGGAATAGCCGGGGAAGTTATACTGATGCATATATCTCTTGGAGACCTCGTCATCGAGGCCGTCCAGCTTCTGCACTTCGGAAAGGGTGCCGAGGGTGCAGGTGGAGAGCACCTGCGTCTGTCCCCTCGTGAAGATGGCGGAGCCGTGCACGCGGGGCAGGATGCCCGCTTCGCACCAGATCGGCCTGATCTCTTTCAAAGACCTACCGTCGGGGCGGATACCCTTGTCGAGGATCTTCGCGCGGACCTTTTCTTTGGTGAGGTAATACAGGCTGTCCTTGATCTCGCGCGCTTTATCGGGATAGACTTCGGCAAAATGCGCGAGGACGTCCTTTTCCACCTCGTCCTGCTTCTCTTCTCGCGCCTGGCGGTCATATTCTTCGAGCGCCGCGTCCAGTTTGGAAGAAGCATAGGCGCGCACCGCCGCGTCCAGCTCTTCGGGAACGTGATACAGTTCCATCTGACGCTTGGGCTTGCCCACTTCTTTTTGGATCATTTCGATGAAGGCGCACTGCTTTTTGATCTCTTCGTGGCCGAAGAGGATGGCGCCGACCATCTCCTCGTCGGAGATCTCCTTCGCGCCCGCTTCGACCATCATGATGGCATCTTTCGTGCCCGAAAGCCCGAGGTTCAAAAGGCTCTTTTCCCTCTCCGCGTTGTCGGGGTTGATGATATACTTGCCGTCGACCAGCCCGACCTGCACCGAGCCCGTAGGGCCCGCCCAGGGGATGTCGGAAATGCTCAAGGCGATGGAGCTGCCCATCATCGCGAACGGTTCGGGGGGGATATTGGTATCGACGGAGAGCGCGGTCGCGATGACCACGACGTCGTTATACAGTCCCTTCGGGAACAGCGGACGGATGGGCCTGTCGATGAGGCGGGAAGTGAGGATGCCCTTGTCGCTCGCCCTGCCCTCGCGCTTTTTGAAGCCGCCGGGGATCTTGCCGACCGCGTACATCTTCTCCTCAAAATCCACCTGCAGCGGGAAGAAATCCATCCCTTCCCTGGGGGTCTCGGACATGGTGACGTTGACCATGACGACGGTATCGCCGCAGCGCACGATGCAGTGGCCGTTCGCCTGCTCGGCATATTTGCCCGTTTCGACGATGACCTTTTTGCCGCCCACCTCCGTCTCAAACTTTCTGTAATTTTTTGTCATGTTACACTCCTCTTGACATTGTTCTTGCGAGGGATGCTCCCTCTATTTGATAAAAGGGCCGAGCACCTGCTCCGCCCTTCAACGCACTTATTTTCTCAAATCGAGACGCGCAATGATGTCCCTGTACTTTTCGATGTCCTTGGATTTGATATAATCGAGAAGCCCTCTCCTCTGACCGACCATCTTCAGAAGGCCGCGGCGGCTGTGGTTGTCGTGCGGGTGCGCCTGAAGGTGCTCGTTGAGGTGGTTGATGCGCTCGGTCAGAAGGGCGACCTGCACTTCGGAAGAACCGGTATCGCCTTCGTGACGCTTGTACTCGTTGATGATCTGTGTCTTCTTTTCCTTTTCCATTGTTTTACTCCTTGGAAATTTTTTTATTCACGCAAACAAAGCTCGGAGAGGAGAACAGCTAGGCTTTGATTACGCACCTTAGTTATTGTAGCATATTCTTTGGCGAATGTAAACTGATTGGACCCTGTTTTTCGCCCCGGCCGCGCAAAATTTGCGGCCCGTTCCCGTTTAAGCGAAAAATTGCAGCTTGTCGGCGACGATCTTGCCGATCTTTTGCATATATGTGGGGATGTCCTTGGGCGAGGCGATCCGCTCGATGCGCCCTTCTTCAAAAAACACCCGCTTGGAGACGGCGTTCGCGCCGCAGGCGACGTTGTCCGAGATCTCTTCCATCACGTCCACGTTATACACGCACGCCTTACCGGGCTTCGTCCAGCCCGTGTTTTCCGAATTGCCCGCCGCGTACTTCTGGCGGTACATATAATACGGGCGGTACCCCGCCGCGTACAGTTTTTCGCGCGAATAGGCGATCATCTTGCCTATATCTTCGACAAAGAGCCTGCTCTCCTCCGCTTTGAGTTTCGCGCCCTTGTTCAGGCACAGGCTGTGCACGGTGATGTTTTCGGGAGAGAGGGCGACCGCCCTGTCGATGCTGTCTGAAAATTCGGCGAGGCTCTCTCCCGTGAGCCCCGCGATGAGGTCGCAGTTGACGTCGAAGCCGAACGCGCGCGCCATCTCAAAGGCGCGGTAAATGTCCGCCGCCGTGTGTTTCCTGCCGATGCGCCCGAGGGTCGCGTCGCAAAAGGTCTGCGGGTTGACGCAGATGCGCGTCACGCCGTATTCTTTGAGAAGGGCGAGCTTGCCCTCCGTGAACACGTCCGGCCTCCCCGCTTCCACCGTATATTCCGCGCCCGCGGGCAGGATCTTAGCCGCCGCTTCCAGCACGCGTGCGAGCGCTTCTTCGGAAAGCACGAGCGGCGTACCGCCGCCGATATAGCCGCTCGTATAGCGGCGCAGCCCCTTGCAGGCGGCGATCTCTTCGCCCAGCGCCGCCAGATACCCGTCGAGATATTTGCCCGTATGGTTGATGTCCGCCGTGATGAAGGAGCAATAATTGCATTTGGAGGGGCAGAACGGGATGCCGATATAAAGGTCCGCGCGCCCTTCTTCCTTGGCGTAGATCCCCTCCTGCGAGGCGAGGACGTCCGCCACCAGCTCTGCATTTTCGCGGCTGACGCCGAATTTTTTGAAGAGCGGGAAAAAATCATTCCCCCGTTCCTTTTCGGAATAGGCGAGCTTTGTGGGTCGGATGCCCGTGAGGGCGCCCCAGGGCATTTCTTTGCCCGTCTCGGAGGAAAGCGCCTTATAGAGGGCGAGCTTGGCAAAGCGGCGCGCATAGCGCTTGAACTCGATCTCGCCCGCATAGGGCTGCCGCTCCTCGAAGCGGTATTCCCTGCCGCCGACGACGACCATATTGAAAAAAACGTCGCCCGAATGTACGAAATAATGCGCGACGTCCGGAATATCCCCGTACAGCCGCGCCACGTCCATCAGTTCGGCATATAAAGTTTCGCAATTGGTCGTAAGCATGATCTGCCCCCTGCGTCCGCCTCAGGCGAACGGGTTATATTTGCGTTCAAAGGCGAGCGAAGTCGCCTCGCCGTGTCCGGGGTACACTTCTTTGTCCCCTTCCATCGCAAGAAGCGCGCGCACGCTCGCGCGCAGCGCCGCCAAATCGCCGCCGGGGAAATCCGTCCGCCCCACGCTGCCGCAAAAGAGGGTGTCGCCCGTAAAGAGGGCGTTCCCCGTAAGAAAGCAGGCGCCGCCCGGCGTGTGCCCGGGCGTGGCGATGACCGAAAAGCGCATCCCGTACAATTCGAGCACGTCGCCGCCGCAGAAAGTGAACCCGACGGGAAAGGGCGGGACAGGCGCCCCCGTGAGCGCCGAAAGATTGCCCGCGGGCGAGGCGATGAGCGGCTCTTCCTCACGCATACAGCCGATCTGCGCGCCCGCCGCGTACAGCGCCGCACAGCCGCCGATATGATCGAAGTGCCCGTGCGTCAGAAGGACGCGGCGGATCGTGAGCCCTTCCCGCGCGGCAGCAGCCAACGGTTCCTCTCCGCCGCAGTCTATGAGGACGGCGTTTTTGCCGTCTTCGCTCAGAATATAGGAATTTGCCCGCAGCGGCCCCGCGGGAACGGCGAGAATGCGCATATTCTTCCCCTTTTACGCCTTCGTCACGGTGCGGTACACCTCGCCGATGCGGTCGTCCGCGTCGATCTTTTTGATGAGAAGGTCGATGTCCTGCTTGCCGTTGAGGCGCACGTTCGCCTCGATGACGGCGTCTTTGTTTTTATCGAAACGGGAATTGACGCCCGTGATGACGAGGCGCATATCGCTCACGACGGAAGTGAGCACGGACAGCGCGACGCCCTGGTCCTTCGCCTTGATGACGATGCTCGCCACGAACCTGCCCGCGGGCGCGCTTTCCGACCAGGAGGCGGGCAGGATGCGCCCGGGCTCCTTGTCCAGCTCCTTGACGTTCGGGCAGTCGGCGCGGTGGATGACCACCCCCCTGCCGCGGGAGACAAAACCGACGATTTCGTCGCCCGGGACGGGATTGCAGCAGCCCGCAAAGCGGGTCAGAAGCCCGCTCATGCCGCGCACGATGACGCCGCTCGGGTCCGCCGCCCCCTCGCTCCCGCGGTAGACGGGCTGCTTGGGGATCTCCTTCTTATAAAAATCGATGAGCTTGTACAGCACCTGATTGACGGTGATCGCGCCGTAACCGACGGAAGCGAACATTTCGTCCTGGTTGGAAAAGGAGAATTTTTCGGAGACTTTGGCAAAGCTCTGCTCGGTGAGGATGTCCGCAAGGTTGAAGCCGCGGCGCTTTGCCTCCCCTTCGAGCATACTCTTGCCCAGCTTGATGTTGTCGTCCTTCATCTCCCGCTTGAAGAACTGCTTGATCTTCGCGCGGGCGCTCGAGGATTTGACGATCTTGAGCCAGTCCCATGACGGGCCTTTGGACGCGGAGGAGGTGATGATCTCGACGACGTCGCCCGTCTGCAGGACGCTGTTGAGCTGCACGATCTTGCCGTTGACGCGCGCGCCCGTGCAGCGGTTGCCGATCTCGCTGTGGATGGCATAGGCAAAGTCGATGGGCGTCGCGTCCTTGGGAAGGGAAATGACCTTGCCCTTGGGCGTAAAGACGAGCACTTCGTTGCTGTACAGCTCGGTTTTGAGCGACTGCATGAACTCCTTGGAATCTTTCAATCCCCCTTCCCAGTCGAGCACTTCGCGTATCCAGGAAAGGCGCTCGGTAAAGGAGGTGTCTTCCGACTTCTTTTCCTTATACTTCCAGTGCGCCGCGATACCGAATTCGGCGATGCGGTGCATCTCGAAGGTGCGGATCTGTATCTCGAAAGGCTGGCCGAAGTTGGTCACGACCGTCGTGTGCAGGGATTGATACATGTTCGCCTTGGGGGTCGCGATATAATCTTTGATGCGCCCCGGAATAGGTTTCCACTTTTTGTGTATCTTGCCGAACACCTCGTAGCACTCGTCCACCGTGCCGACGATGACGCGCACCGCCGTCAGGTCGTAG
>CALWCR010000114.1 GCA_944376445.1 uncultured Clostridia bacterium
TTTTGCTTTTTCGCGGAAGAAGTTCACGAAAATCTCGAAAAGCTGTTTTCTCGATTTTCCGTGATCTGAGGGGAAGCCCGAACGGTTTTCCCCTCTGCGCGGCATACATAAGGGCACACATATCATACAATGCCGCGCATTCACCCTTTCCGTGAGCCAATGCGTTGGCAAACAGGGTGAAAAAGCAAAAAGTGTGATTTTTGCTTTTTCGCAGGAGTATTTTATATTTTAAATAATGGCGGCGCGTTCGGAAATCGCATTTTCGATAAGCGCACTCAATTTGCCGCATTCTTGCGGCTTAAAAAACATACTGTATTTTTTTCTTTGCGTTTCCGCAAACCGCGCTTTGCGGAAAAAGCCCCCTATTTGCCGCGACGCGCGGCCTCGGGCAGGAAAGGTGAATTCGGCGCATGCGTATTAGTGTAAGCCCCTAAAAAGCGCCGAAGAGGAAAAATCCGAACGCAGAGCCGTTTTTCCTAAAAACGGCGAACGTTGGGGTTTTCCTTAATATCACGACTTTTCGCAGTGCCTTTGCGCTCAAAAAGTGTGAACCAAGTGCCTTTGCACGAGAAAAGTGTGATTCTATTTTTTTGTATTTTTATTACATCTGTTACAGGAAGGGCAATCGCAGCCGCAGCCTGTTTTGCCTTGCTTTTTACGGATGAAGTGAAAGACAAGCACGCCCGCGACGATCAGGATCGCCGCCGCCGCGATGGCTGCGGAGATCGCCGTCCCCGCGGCGGATAAAAGCGCTGCATACATCCTTTTGCCTCCCCGCCCGTTTTTCTGTGACGGGCGTTTCTTTTATTCCCCGTTTTTCTGTGACGGGCAATTTTGTTATTTTCCGTCTTTTTTGTGACGGGCGTTTCTTTTATTTACCGCCCGTTTTCTTGTGACGGGCATTTTTTGTCTATTTGTGGCGGGTTTTTATTCTTTTGCTTCTTTTTTTCTTACAAAGAAAGTTCAGTTTTCCCTTATTGCGCAGGATGAAAAATGCTACCGTAAGGGCGATGAGCGCCGCGACGATGAACGCCGTCCACCACCAGGAGAACATCAGATAGACCGCCGCAGAAGTGAGATAGGAGGTGAGGAGCCAGAAGGCGATCGTCCATTTGAATTTCCCTTTAGGAAGCTCCCCGCGGATGGTGGCGCTCGCCGCAAAGCAGGGGATGGTGAACATATTGAAGAGCGCGAAGGCGATGAGCGCCTGCCAAGTGATGCCCGTCGCCTGCATGAGGGCGACGAGCGCCCCGACGCCGCTTTCGCCGTCGTCCCAGCCGGGCAGGACCGCGCCGATCGCGGGCGCCAGCACATAGAGGGTGGTGACAACGTTTTCTTTGGCGATAAGGCCCGTGATCGCCGCCACGACGAATACCCAGCCGTAAGAATTGAGCTGCAGGCCGAATCCCATCGGCGTGCACAGCCACTGCATGAAGGAACCGAGGTCGTATAAGATGCTCTCTTCGATGCCGACGAGCTTCCACTGCCAGGAGAAGTTGGAGAGGAACCAGATGACGATGGAAGAGGCGAGGATGACGGTGAACGCCTTTTGGATATAATGTTTGAGTTTATCCCAAAGGTGCATCATCAGGTTGAAAAAGCGGGGGGCATGATAGGCGGGCAGCTCCATGATGAAGGGCGCGACTTCCCCGCGCATGGAGGTCTGGCGCATGAACGCAACCATGGCGATCGCCATGACCATGCCGAAGAGATAGAGGGCAAAGACCAGAAGGTCGGCGTTGAGCCCCGTGAATTTTGCCGCGACCGCGCCGCAGACGGCGGCGAGGATGGGAGCCTTGGCGCCGCAGGTAAAGAAGGGGATGACGCGGTTGGTCATGATCCGCTCTTTTTCGTCGACGAGGGTGCGCGTGTTGATGGAAGCGGGCACCGAACAGCCGAAGCCCATGATCATGGGGATGATGGAGCGGCCCGAAAGCCCGAATTTGCGGCAGATGCGGTCTAAAATGAACGCCACGCGCGCCATATAGCCCGAATCTTCCAAAATAGAGATAAAGAGGAAGAGTACGAGGATCTGCGGGATGAAGGAGAGGATGCCCGAAAGCCCGCCCCAAATGCCGTCGTTTACGAGCCCCTGCGCCCAGGCGGCGGCGCCCGCGCTTTCCAGCCCGTTTGCGATGAGCACGCCGATCTGATCGGTGATAAAGCCCATTAAATTAAATACGAGCGAACCGGGGGTACATATGCCTTCGGACGAGAAAAATACCGCGATAAAGGCGTCGAGCACGGCGCTCTTCGTCTGAACGTCGAAGGCAAAGCCTTTGCCGCCGTTAAAGAGCCCCGCGATGGCGTTCAGGTACAAAAGATCGGTGCCGAAGGTCAGATGAAAGGTGGCAAAGAGGATGACGAGGAAGATGGGGATGCCCCAGATGCGGTGGGTGAGCACCTTGTCCGCCTTGTCCGAACCCGTAAATTCCGCCCGCCGCGCCCGCGTGTAGAAGCAGGAATAGTGAGCGGATATGTATTTATAGCGTTCGTCCGCGACGATCGCCTCAAAATCGTCCGCAAACAGGGGATCTTCTTTGAACTGTTTTTTGAACTCCGTGACCATCCAGATCTCTTGGGGATGGTTCTTGGTCTCCAGTTCGTCCCCCTCGATCAGTTTGACCGCGTGGAAGAGGGGGTTTTCCACCTCTTTGCTCTTCAAGGCGATGTTCACGTCGCTGATAACGTGCGCCAGGCGGGAGCTTTCCAGCACCGTTTTGCCCTGCCTTTTCGTCTTGGCGGCGGCAAACGCACGCTCCATCAGCTCTTTGACCCCCTCTTCCTTCAGAGCGGAGATCTCCACCACGGGCACGCCGAGCGCCTCTTCCAGCTTTTTCAGATCGAGAGAATCGCCGTTTTTGCGCACGACGTCCATCATGTTCAGCGCCACTACGACGGGCACGTCGATCTCCATGATCTGCGTCGTGAGATAGAGGTTTCTCTCGAGGTTGGTCGCGTCGACGATGTCGATGACGCAGTCCGGCTTTTCATCGAGGATGAAATTGCGGGAAATGACCTCTTCGGGCGTATACGGGGAGAGGGAATAGATCCCCGGAAGGTCGACGACGGCGGCGTGTTCCGCACCCTTTTTATAGACGCCCTCCCGTTTGTCGACGGTCACGCCCGGCCAGTTGCCGACGTGCGCCGTGCTGCCCGTCAGAGTATTGAATAAAGTCGTCTTGCCCGAATTGGGGTTGCCGGCAAGTGCAAATTTCAGCATTTATTTTACCTCCATGACCACGCAGGCAGCCTCGCTTTTTCTAAGCGTCAGTTCATATCCGCGCAGATTGACTTCCAAAGGATCGCCGAGCGGGGCGAGCTTACGAAGGAGTACTTCCGCGCCCGGGGTTATGCCCATGTCGAACAGCCTGCGCCTGAGCTTGCCTTCTCCTTCCACCTTTTTCACGGTGCCCTTTTCTCCGATACAAAATTCGTTGAGCCTCTTTTCCATATGTCCTTCCTTTTTCCCCGCGCCTTTTTTTGCGCGGCGGGCAGGCAGGGGCGAAAAACCCCCTTTGCCCGTTAGAATATTAACCTTAGTTAACAAAGTATATTTTAATATATTTTTTGATTTTTGTCAAGCGTATCAAACGGAAAGACGTGCGCCGCGAAAAAATTTTTTGCCCGAAAAAAAGGGCGCGCGCCTTTTTAAAAGGCACGCGCGCCGCGCTCTTTTTTTTATCGTTCTTCCCCGCCGCCGAAAATCGCCACTTGTTTTCCCTTTTTTTCGGCATAGCGGACGGTATAGGCGGTGCCCCCTTTGGGGGAATGCAGATACGCAAAGAGAAGGTCGCACTTGTCCGCCATATAGCGGTTGCGTTCAAACATACAGCCGTCGCAATAGGTCTCGTGCAGGACGGTGACCGCGTCGCAGTGGGAGAGGAGGTCTTCGTATGCCGCCTTGGCTGCGGGCGGAAAGCGCTCGCTCTGGTCGGCGCAGGGGACGCACGCTTCCACTTTGAGCGGATATTTTTCTTTCAGGGAGAGAAGGATCTCGCAGCAGAGCAGATCGAACCCCATCGCCATGCCGCACAAAAAGGTGTCCGCGCCCTCTTCGGCGAGTGCCGCGAGCGCGTTTTTGAGTTTTTCGCGGTCAAAACCCTTTTCCAGGCGTCTGTGCCCCGTCAATGCCACGATCATTACAGCGGTCTGCTCCTTTCTTTGCCCCTGCCGCGCGGATATGCCGCGGGCGTGTTCTTTTCTTTGCGCACGGCGACGAGCGTCCGTTCTCCCTCCCCGTCGGGGAGAGTATACGCGTCCGTTCCGGCAAGTTTTCCGCCGAGGAGTGAGATCGCCCGCGCGGCTTCTTGCGTCTCTTCTTCCGCCCGCCCCTTATAGGCGACGAACAGCCCCCCTTTTTTGACGAGGGGAAGGCAGTACTCCGCGAGGGTATTGAGCCGCGCGACGGCGCGGGCGCAGCACACGTCGAATTTTTCGCGGTAAAGTTCTTTTCTCGCCGCCTCTTCCGCGCGGGCGTTGACGACGGCCGCGTTGAGGCCGAGCTCTTTGACAACGCATTCCAAAAAGGCGCACTTTTTCGCCACCGATTCAAAGAGGGTGAAGGAGAGGTCGGGCCGCGCGATCATGAGCGGAACGGAAGGAAAGCCCGCGCCCGAGCCCACTTCCGCGCAGGAAGCGCCCGCGGGGAAATACGCTTCCCCCGCGAGGCTGTCCAAAAAGTGCTTGACGCGGCACTCTTTTTCCTCCGTGATGCGGGTAAGATTGAATTTTTCGTTCCACTTGCAGAGGAGGGCGTAAAAGGCGGCAAATTTCTGCCCCGTTTCCCCCTCCGCGATGCAGGCGGCATATTTTTCCGTATCGATCATCTTTTTTTTCCGAACCATATTTGCCGAAACGGCGCTTTTGCAAAGCCGCCGCGCGCGGCAAGGCGCACGGGCGGCGCTATATACGGCGCGGCGCAAATTTTTCTTATACAGTATAGCACGGCCCGCGCGAAAAAGCAACCGCAAAAGGGGGAGAGAAGGAGAGCGCGGCAAGGGGGGAGAAGGCAAAGGCTTGACATCGCGGCGCAAATCCTGTAAAATTTAAGCTGCGAACGCAAAACGTGGGCGCCCTTTCCGCGCCAAAGCGGGAGGGCGGCGCATATTCCGCCAAAACGGGTAATAGAATGATTTGCGGGGCATACTGTATGTTAACGGACGAGATCAAGACATATTCTATAAGACAACTCAAAAATCTGGCGGCAAAGCTGCGCAAAAAGATCGTGGAGCGGGTGCGCGAAAACGGCGGGCACCTCTCCTCCAACCTCGGCGCGGTGGAGCTCACCCTCGCCCTGCATAAAGTCTTTCGCTTTCCCGAAGACAAACTCATCTTCGACGTCGGCCATCAGAGCTACGCGCACAAACTTTTGACGGGCAGGGATCTTTCCCGCCTGCGGCAAAAGGGGGGCGAGAGCGGCTTTCCCGACCCCGAAGAGAGCGAATACGACCCCTTTATCGCGGGCCACAGCGGCACGAGCATCTCCCTCGGCATCGGCTACTGCAACGCGCGCGACCTTGCGGGGGGAAAGGAAAAGGTCGTCTGCGTCATAGGAGACGCTTCCCTCGGCAACGGCGTCGCGCTCGAAAGCATCTTCTCTTCCGAAAAAAAGCCCGAAAATTTCGTCGTCGTGCTCAAAGACAACGGGATGTCCATCAACAAGAACAATTCCGCCCTCTACAAAGCGCTCTCCAAGGCGACCGCCAAAAAGCGGTACAGGAAGCTGGATTCCTTCCTCTCCAAGCGCTTCAAGGAGACGAGTGCCTTCGGAAAATATCTCCGCAAAGTCAAGTACAGCGTCAAGGGCTGGCTCAACAAAAACGCCTTTTTCGAGCGCTGCGGCTTCAAATACGTCGGGCCCGTCAACGGGCACGACCTTTCCGAACTCGTCGCCGTACTCGAAAATATCCGCGCCATCGAAAAACCCGTCCTTTTGCACGTCGTCACCCAAAAAGGGAAGGGGTATCCCCCCGCGGAGGAGGACCCCGCCCGCTATCACGGCGTGGGCAAAAATTTTTCCGAGAGCGAAAATTCCTTCTCCACGGCGCTCGGCAGGCTCCTTTGCGAGCGCGCGCAGCGTGACGGGCGCATCGCGGCGGTCACCGCCGCCATGACGGACGGGGTGGGTCTTTCCGCCTTTGCGGGCCGGTTCCCGCAGCGCTTTTTTGAAACGGGCATTTCCGAAAGCCATGCCGTCGCCATGGCGGCGGGCATGGCGCGGGGCGGGCTGCGCCCCGTCGTCTGCCTCTATTCCACCTTTTTGCAGCGCGCCTATGACCAGATCGTGCACGACGTGTGCATTTCCGCTCTGCCTGTCCTCTTTTGCGTCGACCGCGCGGGGTTCACGGGGGCGGACGGCAAGACCCATCAGGGGCTTTTCGATTTGGCGCTGCTTCGCGGCATCCCCGGGCTGGACGTGTATGCGCCCAAAGACTGCGCCGAGCTTGCCGATATTTTCGATTTCGCGCTGGAACGGGGCCGCCCCGCCGCCATCCGCTATCCCAACGGCTATGCCAAAAACCTGGGCAGCGTGCGGCGCATTTCGGAGATGAGTTTATGGGAAGTCATGCGCGAAGGGCAGGGACCCGTCGTGCTCGCTTCGGGCGCGCGCGCCGTTGCGCGGGCGGCGGAAGCGGTCAAAACGGCCGCCGCGGCCGATCCGATGCTCGTCAACTGCCGCACCGTCTGCCCCCTCGACGAGGGGCTGCTCA
>CALWCR010000115.1 GCA_944376445.1 uncultured Clostridia bacterium
CCACAAACAAGACACGATCGCGGGCATCAAGATAACAGACAGCCACAACCCCAAGGAAGAAAAAGGCTACAAAGTGTACGGCGAGGACGGCGCGCAGATGTCGCCCGAAGCGACGGCGGTCGTCGTCGGCTTCATCGAAAAGATCGGCGATTATTTCTCCGTCAAAGAAGCGGAAAAGTCTTCCCTCATCAAAAAGGTGCCCGCTTCCGTCGACAAGAGCTATTATAAAAAACTTACCAAGCTCACCCTCTCGCCCGAAGCGGTCAAGAAGGCGGGCAAAGACCTCAAACTCGTCTATACGCCCGTGCACGGCAGCGGCTATGTGCCCGTGACGACCATCCTCAAAAAGCTGAAGATCAACGTCACCGTCGTGCCCGAACAGGTGAAAAAGGATACGGAGTTCTCCACCGTCGAAGTGCCCAACCCCGAATTCAAAGAGACCCTCTCCATGGGCATCGCGCTGGCGAACAAGATCCATGCCGACGTCGTGTTCGGCACCGACCCCGACAGCGACCGCCTCGGCGTCGCCGTCAAGGACGATAAGGGCGAATTCGTCGCGCTCTCGGGCAACCAGGTCGGCATTTTGCTTTTGGATTATATCCTTACCCGCCTCAAAGAGGACGGAAAACTGCCTGCGGACGGCGTCGTCGTCAAGAGCTTCGTCACGACGGGCATGGCAAAGGCGATCTGCGACGATTTCGGCGTCGAACTCGTCGACGTCCCCGTCGGCTTCAAGTTCATCGGCGAAAAGATCAAGGAATACGAGGCGGACCGTTCGCACACCTTCCTCTTCGGCTTTGAAGAGAGCTGCGGCTATCTGCGCGGCACCGAAGGCAGCCGCGACAAAGATGCGGTCGTCGCAAGTATGCTCTGCGCGGAGATGGTCTGCTACTATACCTATAAAAAACAGAGCGTCTACGGCAGGCTCATGGATATTTACGCCCGCTACGGCTATGTGCTCGACAGAAACGTCAGCATCAAGTATTCGGGCCTCAACGCCATGAAGGAGATGAACGCGGTCGTCGACGGCTGCAAGACTAAAAAGGCGGAGAAGTTCGACATCTATAACGTCGTCGCCGTGCGCGATTATTCCGCGTCCGTGCGCCGCCTTGCCGACGGCACGGAGGAGACGCTGGATATTCCCAAGACTAACGCCGTCTATTACGAACTGGAAAACGGCAGCTTCATCTGCGTCCGTCCGAGCGGCACCGAGCCCAAGCTCAAGATCTACTATTCCGTGCGCGCCAAGGACGAAGAGTCCGCGGAAAAGGCGTATGAAAAGATGAAGACGGCTTTCGAGGCCTTCCTCAAATAAAAAAGTTTGCGGGCGCGCGGCATATGGCCGCGCGCCTTGTGTATTTTGCGCGTTTTATGTGTTTCGGGGCGCGTTTTTGCCGCACGGTGCGGGGCGGCGGGAGGCGCGGTTATAAACAGACGTTCATATTATTGTGGATAAAAATTTTTAACGCCTTTTACAAAGAAGGGCATAAAAGGGCGTATTTTGTTGATTTGTGGGGAAATGGTGGATAACTATGCCGAAATTGTGGATAACTTTTTCTGACCCGAAGCAATAGGCGCTTCCGCGCGGCAAAAAACGGCTGCGCGCGGTGGATAAAGGGGGAGTTATCCACAGTTATCCACAAAGTTGAGCACAATCCGAAGCCTTATCTGCACGTTCTTCGGGCGGGAGAGCCGCAGTTTGAGGGGTTTCGGCAAAAAAATCCACGCGAAATGCATTGTAATTTCGCGCGCGGCGTGGTATACTGTAAGGGAACAATGCGGACCGCGCTTTTCGCTGCGTTTGCGCGGCGCGGCGTTTGCGCGGCAACGGCGTTTTCGCGGCTGCGGCATTTGCCGCGCGTATCGCATTGCCGTTTGTGCGGCATAAGAAAGAACAGACAAAGGGGGTAATCGGCATGGCTCTGTTTTTAAAGATCATCGAGTGGAAAAGCGAGGGCAGCGGTCAGATCGTTCACCGCGTAAAAGTCAACGGCAGGGACATCAACGGCGGGTCCAAGATCGTCGTGCGTCCTTCGCAGGCGGCAGTCTTCGTACATAAGGGCAAGATCGCCGATATATTCGGCGAGGGTACGCACGAGCTCAACACGGGCATCCTGCCCGTCCTTTCCGCGCTGGCGGGCTGGGCATACGGGTTCAAAACGACCATCACGGTCGATCTGTATTTTATCGACCTCAACCGCTTTACCGATATCAAATGGGGCACGTCCAGCCCCGTCATTCTGCGCGACCCCGAATTCGGGGCGGTGCGCGTCACGGGGTACGGCGCTTTTTCCTTCCGCGTCGGCGACGCGGCGGTCTTTTTGCGCGAATTGTTCGGCACCAAGGCTTCCTTCTCCGTGAACGAGATCGCGGGCTATCTGAAGAAGATGGTCGTTTCGGGCCTTTCCGACCGTTTGGGGGAGAGCAAGCTCTCCGTCCTCGATCTGGCGGGCAACCTCGCGGAATTTGAAAAGGGCGTCACCGCCGCCGTGCAGGAAAAGTTTGCCGCCATGGGCCTAAAACTGGAAGATCTGGTCATCGAAAACCTTTCCGTGCCCGACACGGTGCAAAAGGCGCTCGACGAGCGCACGAAGTACGGCATCGTGGGCGATCATACGGACGTCATGATGAAGGTCGCGGCGGCGGAAGCGATGAAGGCGGCTGCCGCAAATCCCGGCGGCGGCGCGGGCGGCGTGATCGGCGCGGGCATGGGCCTGGGATTGGGCGCGGAGTTCGGCAAAGCGATGGGGGAAGCGATGCAGCCTTCGGCGGGCGGCGTGTGCCCGCATTGCGGCGCCAAAGTCGCCGCGAACGCCAAATTCTGCGGCGAGTGCGGTTCCAAACTGGGCGGCGCGCGCACCTGCGCCAAATGCGGCGCCAAGGTCTCTGCGGCGGATAAGTTCTGCCCCGAATGCGGCGCAAAACTGTAACGGGAGCAAAGGGGAAGCCCCTTTTCCGATATAGAAAAATTTTTTAACGGAGGATAGATACAATGGCCAAGATCACGGCGGACACGCTCATCGTGGATTGCCTCAAACTCAATCCCGATTCGGCGGAGATCCTCATGTCTTACGGTATGCACTGCCTCGGCTGCGCGATGGCGCACGGCGAATCCATCGGCGAGGCGGTCAGCGTGCACGGCAAAGATCTCGACGAGCTTTTGGAAAAACTCAACGAAGGCATCGAAGAGTGATCGCCGACGGCGAAGAAAAAGCGCCCCCGCGCAAACTTGCGCGGGGGCGCTTTTTCCATATTGCGCCAAAAGGCGGGGCAAAGCGCGCCGTTTTTGCGCGCTGCGGCGGGGCGTATTTGCGGCGCACCCTTTGTGCGTCCGTGCCGCAAAAAGCGCGGTGAGTATTTTTTTCTCACGGTATGCGTTACGGCGCGCGGAAAACTTCTTTGGGCGGGCGGTCGTAATACTGAGAAAAGGTGCGGTAAAAGGTGGTCATGGAGTCAAAGCCGTTGGCAAAGACCAATTCGGAGAGGTTGGGAACTTCCCGCTTTTTCGCCTCCGCGACGAGGTTGCGGATGCGCACCGCGTTGATATAGCTGTTGAGCGATTCCCCGATATAGGAGTTGAACAGGCGGGAAAAATAGTACTTGTTGTAGCCGAATTCCTCGGCGAGCCTGTCAAGGGAGAGGGGTTCGCGGAAATGTTCGTCGATATAGTTGAGCGCGGCGACGACGGTGCCGATATTGGGCGCGCTCGCGGCGGGGGTGCGTTCGTAGTGCCCCAAGAGGCTGCCGACGATGATGTCGATATATCCCTTTTTGACGAGTTCGGGCGCGTTTTCAAGGGAGTCGAGCGCCCGGAAATGGGGCAGGACGGTGCGGTTGAAGGCGGTGTCGGTAAGGTAGGCGGGCAGCGTTTCGGATTGGAAGATACCGAGAAAATCGTCCGAATAATGCGGCCCGATGATGAGCACATAGTCGGTGTAGGCGGGGTCGGGGCGCAGGGAGTGGTCGCCGCAGCGGCGCACAAAGACGAGCTCGTCCCGCCCGCACCGCCGCGTCTCGCCGTTCACGCAGCATTCCACGTTGCCGCCGAGGATGTACAAGATCTCGATGCAGCGGTGGAAATGGGAGGGGGTGTGCGCGTTTTTGCTGAAGAAAAATTCGACGGTGTCCGCGCGGTCATGCAATTGTTCGTAGACGGGCAGTTTTTTCATGATGTCAATATTTGGTAGAAAATTCTAAAAAAATGTGTGGAAATCCGCAATTTTCAGTGTTATTATATCATTGAAAGAGTATGAAGTCAACCGGAGGGAGACAAGATATGAAAATTGCCGTCATCGGGTACGGCGGCATGGGGTCTTTCCATGCCGAATGCCTGCAGCAGTACAGCAAAAGCGCGAGCGGCGAGCGGATAGAGCTGGCGGGGATCTATGACATCGACCCCGCGCGCGCCGCTTTGGCAAAGGAGCGCGGTATCCGCGCGTATGCGGGGGCGGACGAACTTCTCGGCGACGCCTCTGTCGGCGCGGTCATCATCGCGACCCCCAACGACGTGCACGCGGAATATGTGAAAGCCGCCGCGGCCGCGGGCAAGAACATCATTTGCGAAAAGCCCGTCGCCCTTTCCCTGCAGCAGGCGGAAGAGATGTACGGCTATGCGGAGAAGGCGGGCGTCCTCTTCGAGGTGCACCAGAACCGCCGCTGGGACGACGACTTCCTCACCGTAAAAAATATTTACGATCATGCGGAGAACATCGGCAGCGTATACAGGCTGGAATCGCGCGTGATGGGCGGCAACGGCATCCCGGGCGACTGGCGGAAGAAAAAGGCGCAGGGCGGCGGCATGATGCTCGACTGGGGGGTGCACCTCATCGACCAGATGCTGCAGATGGTCAAAAGCCGCGTCCTCTCACTGTACTGCGAATATAGCTATATTTACGGGGAAGAGGTGGAAGACGGCTGCCGCCTGAGCGTGAAATTTGAAAACGGCGTCGAATACCTCGTCACCGTGGCGACCGATTGCTTTTGCAATCTGCCCCGCTGGCAGGTATACGGCACGGAAGGCACCGCCACGGTCACCGGCTGGGACCTTTCGGGCGGCATGACGCGCGCCGTCGTGCGGCACGACGACGCCATTGCGGGCATCCGCGCGGGCAACGGCTTTACCCGCACCATGGCGCCGCGCGTGGGGGATACGGTGGAGCAAAAGCCCCTTCCTCTCGTGCACGCGGAGCCCTTCGCCTTCTATAAAAATTTTGCTGCGGCGTGCGCGGGAAAAGAAAAGCCCGCCATCGTCAAAGACGAAGTTTTGCGCGTCTTCCGCCTCATGGAAGCGGCGGAGCGTTCGGCAAAAGAAAATATCGTCGTCAAAGAGATCATCTGAAAAAGGATACCGCATCGCCTTGCGGCGCTTTGCAGCGGAGAAGACGTGCGGCAGATCATATAAGCAGATCATATAAGGAGAAAAGGAAAATGAAGATCAGCGTTGTGAGCGGGATCCTCGGCGATCTTTCGCTGGATGAGAGCCTCGCGTACCTCTCTTCCCTCGGCGTGGACGAGTTCGAGCTCGGCGTCGGCGGGTACCCCGGCAAGGCGCACGCGGACGCGCTCGTTCTGAGCAAGGACAAGGCCGCGCGCGAAAAACTTTGCGACACCTTCAAAAAGCACAACATGGGCATCTCCGCGTTGGCGGTGCACGGCAACTGCGTCCATCCCGACAAAAAGACGGCGGCGGCGTTCGAGGCGGATTTTGAAGCCGCCTGCGTGCTCGCGGGGCAGATCGGCGTCGAGCGCATCGTCACCTTTTCGGGCTGCCCCGGCTCCGACCCGGGCGCGAAGGCGCCGAGCTGGATCACCTGCGCCTGGCCGCCCGATTATCCCAAGGCGCTCGAGTGGCAGTGGAACGAGGTGCTCATCCCGTATTGGAAAAAGGCGGCAGCCTTCGCGGCGGATCACGGTGTGAAGAAGATCGCCCTCGAAATGCACCCGGGCTTTTGCGTCTACAATCCCGCGACCTGCCTTCGTTTGCGCGAAGCCGCGGGCGAGATGATCGGCGCGAACATCGACCCTTCCCATCTCTTCTGGCAGGGGATGGACATCCTCGACGTCATCCGCGAACTGGGGGAAAAGAAGGCGATCTATTACTTCCACGCCAAAGATACCCAGATCATGGAGCATACCGTGCGCAAGAACGGCGTCCTCGACACCAAGTCGTTCACGGAAGCGGCGCAAAGGTCGTGGATCTTCCGTACCCTCGGCTACGGGCACGGGGCGGACCTTTGGAAGCAGATATTCTCCCTTTTGAAGATCATGGGCTATGACGATTCGATCTCCATCGAGCACGAAGACGGGCTCATGTCTCCGAAAGAGGGGCTGGAAAAGGCGGTGCGTTTCGTCAAAGATTGCATCATCACCGAAGACAACACCAATATGTGGTGGGCATAAAGGAGGAAAAAATGAAATTCGGAGTACAATTATACAGCCTGCGCGAGAAAGCGGAGCGCGAGGGCGCCGAGGCGGTGTTTGCCGCCGTTTCCGCCGCAGGGTATGACGGCGTGGAGTTTGCGGGCTTTTACGGCAAGACGCCCGCCGAGATCGCCGCGCTGTGCGAAAAATATCATCTGGAGCCCGTTTCGGCGCATATCCGCTCCGAGGCGGTGGAGGAGTCTCTCCCGTATATCGACGCGCTCGGCATCCGCTATGTCTTTATCCCGTGGGCGGGGCTCGAAGAGCTGGAAACGCCCGAAAAATACGCCGCGTTCCTCGAGGCCGCGGCGCGGGCGAAGGAGCTCCTTTCTGCGCGCGGCGTCGTGTTTGGCTATCACAACCACGCGCACGAATTTGAAGGCGGGCGGGAGCTTATCGCAAAAATCGCCGCGGATGCGGGCATTTCTGCCGAGCTGGACGTCTTCTGGGCGACGGTCGCGGGGCGCGACGCGGTCAAGGAAATGAAAAAGCTGGAAGGAAAGCTCGCGCTCGTGCACATCAAAGAGGCGGCGGCCGTCTCTCCCGCGGAGAGCGCGCAGCCTGTCGTCGGCGAGGGCGCGGTGGATATGCGCGGCGTCTTTGCGGAGGCGGCGCGGCAGGGGATCCCCTGGGCGCTCCTCGAAGTGGAAAAATATCCCTGCCCCGAGGACGAATATCTGAAAAAGAGCCTCGTCAACATGAAAAAACTTTCAAAATAAAGAGCCGTGCGGCAAAAAAAAGGAGATAAAATGGATAAAAAGATCAGGATCGGCGTCATCGGCTGCGGCGGGATCGCCAATACCAAGCATATGCCTGCGGAAAAACGCAACCCCGCTTCGGAGATGGTCGCCTTCTGCGATATCATCGAGGAGCGCGCGCTGAAGGCGCGCGAGGAGTTCGGCACCCCCGATTGCGCGGTGTATACCGATTATAAGGAACTGCTCAAAGACAAGAGCATCGACGCGGTGCTCGTTCTGACCCCCAACAACGAACATTGCCGCATCACGGTGGACGCCCTCAACGCGGGCAAGCACGTCCTCTGCGAAAAGCCGATGGCGATGAACTACGAAGAGGCGAAAAAGATGCTCGCCGCCCGCGATAAATCGGGCAAAGTCCTGACCATCGGCTATCAGAACCGCTTCCGTCCCGACGCGCTGTATCTGAAAAAGCTCGCCGAAAGCGGCTATTTCGGCGACGTGTATTATGCGGAGGCGATCGCTGTCCGCCGCCGCGCGGTGCCGACCTGGGGTGTGTTCATCGACAAGGAAAAGCAGGGCGGCGGCCCCCTCATCGACATCGGCACCCATGCGCTCGATCTCACTCTCTTTATGATGAACAACTATGAGCCCGCTTACTGCGTGGTCAAGACCTTCCATAAACTCAACGCGCAGAAAAATACGGGCAACCTCTGGGGGGATTGGGACGCGCAGAAGTTTACCGCGGAGGACAGCGCCTTCGGCTTTGTGGTCATGAAAAACGGCGCCGTCGTCTATCTCAAATCCAGCTGGGCGCTCAATATGGCGGACCCGATCGAGGCGGTCACGACCATCTGCGGCGACAAGGCGGGCGCGGATATGCTCAAAGGGCTGCGCATCAACACCGTTTTGGAAGGCAAACAGGTCATGATCCAACCCGATCTCGGCACGGGCGCGGTCGCCTTCTTTGAAGGCAGCGGCGGCACGGCGCCCGAAGATCTCGAATCCGCGACCTTTACCGACGCCATCCGCGGCAAGGGCAAACTGTACGTCACCGCCGACCAGGCGGCAGTCGTCACCCGTATCCTCGAGGGCATCTATAAGTCGGAAGAGACGGGCAAACCCTATTATTTCGATTGAGGAGGGGAAAGATGCAGGTCACGGTAGTTTGCGAACAGAACGGCGCCATGCTTTCTCCCGAAGGGAAAAAGGCGTATCCCGAAGGGCTGGGAAACTGTCTGAAAGGGATGCTCGAAGAGGCGGGGCATAATGTCACGCTCGTCACCATCGGCGAAGAGGGGGCGGCGTCGCTCACCGACGAGATCATCGGCGGCACCGACGTCATGTTTTGGTGGGGGCACTGGTACCACGGCAAGGTCTCCGACGAGATCGTCGCCAAAGTCGCGGACAGGGCGCTTCGAGG
>CALWCR010000116.1 GCA_944376445.1 uncultured Clostridia bacterium
ATGACGGCGTACACCATCCCGAAAGAAGTGACCGTGATCGACGCCTCCGGCGCGTTTGCGGATTCAAAGATCACGAGCGTGACCTTTGAAGAGGGCGGCAGCGAGACTCTGACGATCGAAGGCAACGGTTCGAGTGAAAACGCATTTGACAATGCGGCGATCACCACCGTTTCCCTGCCCGGCCGCGCCGAGATCGGCGATTACGCCTTCTCCGCTATGACGACGCTCACGAGCGTGACCCTCGCCGAAGGCATTACGAGCATCGGCAGAGATTGCTTCAAAAACTGCACCAACCTTGCGACCGTCGTTCTGCCGGAAGGCTTTACCACCATCGGCACCTATGCGTTTGCACTGTGCACCTCGCTCACGGAGATCGATCTGCCCGAAAGTTTGGTAACGATCGGCAACAGCGCCTTTGACAGCTGCCCCATCACCCGCCTGGTGATCCCCGCGTCGGTCAAGACGGTGGAAGGATACGCCTTCTATGGCTGGAAGGAGGAACAGACGATCGTCATGCCGTTTGCGGAAGGGCTCGACCCCACGAGCGGCACAGACGGATATTCCTGGCAATCGTACTGGACCTCGGGCTGCAAGGCTACGATCGAATACGCCGCGGCGTAAAATGTTTCCCGTAACAAATCTGCCGCCCGCAGCGGGCGGCGAATAAAACTTCAGTTTTCGGCGGTGGGGCGGCGCGCCCGCCCCGCCGTGACGAAAAAATCAGGAGCGTATCATGGATCGATACAACGAACAGATCATTAAAACTTACAGAAAACGTATGGCGGTTTCGGCGATCACTTCGTCCGTATGTTTCGGGCTTATGATCGGCGGCGGGGCGGCATTTATCGCCGCGCTCGTATCTTGGCTCTTCTCCTTCAACGGCGTATGGGTCGCCGTCGGAACGGGGCTGGGCGCCGCGGCAATTGCGGGCGTGCTGCTCTATTTTCTCAAATTCCGCCCGACAGATAAACAGGTCATCCGCCAGATCGACCGCATGGGGCTGGAAGAACGCACCGTCACCATGATGGACCTTGCGGGAGACACTTCTACCATCGCGCAAATGCAGAGAGCGGACGCGCACGCACGGCTCGAAAACGTGAACCGCGAGCAGGTGCGCTTTGCCTTCCCTGCCTTCACCATAGATAAATATGCCAAGATCGCGCTTGCCGTCGCCCTCGTTTTGGGCGTCGGCATGACGACCGTATGCGGCTTGTCCGCGGCGGGCGCCATCCCTTCCCCCAACCTCAACGATCCCGTGCGGGACAACTTTATCCTCGTCAGTTATTGGGTGGAAGAAGGCGGCGAGATCGAAGGCGAGGCCGACCAGATCCTCTCCCTCGGCGAAGACGCGACGCCCGTCGTGGCGGTCGCGGAAGACGGCTGGGCGTTCCTGCGCTGGAGCGACGGCAACAAATCGACCGAGCGCACCGACCTGAACGTGACGGCGGATCTTACCGTCACCGCCATCTTTGAAGAGATCTCAGACGAAGGCGACGACGAAGACGGCGACAGCCTCGACCAGAACACCGACGGCGACTATGACCAGAACGTGCCCGAGCAAAACGAGGGCGGCGGCGACGGCAGCGGCTCTACGGGCGGCGACGGCAGCGACGGCAACGGCGACGGCGGCGATGGCGACGGCGGCGGCGGCGGCGAAGGCGGCCAGGAAGGCGGCGGCAAGGGCGAAGGCCAGGGCGACGGCGCCGGCGGCGGCTGGTCGGACAGCAACCAGATCATCGACGGGAACACCAACTATCTCGACGTGTTCGAGCAGTACTATAACATGGCGATGGAGATCCTGCAAAACGGCGGCGAGCTCCCGCCCGAGCTCAAAGAATTCATCGAAGAGTATTACGGCAGCCTGTAAGCGCTTCATGCGCTTCACGGCGCGACAATCTATAAAATTAAGGACAGAATCATGATTACAGAGGAAAACGTACAGCAATTCAGCAAACAGTGCGACAACATCTTCGCGCAGATCCGCCGCGACGTCATCGGCCAGAACGAGGTCGTCGAAGGCACCATCATCGCCATGATCGCGGGCGGTAACGTGCTGCTCGAAGGTGTCCCCGGCGTCGGTAAAACGAGGCTGGTGCGCACCCTCGGCAGAGTGTTCGACCTCCCCTTCTCGCGTATCCAGTTCACCCCCGACCTTATGCCTGCAGACGTCACGGGTACCAACATCATCGTCAAAGACGATGCGGGCAACTCCTCCTTCAGCTTCCAGCCGGGGCCTATTTTCAGCAACATCATCCTCGCGGACGAGATCAACCGCGCGACGCCGAAAACGCAGTCGGCGCTCCTTGAAGCGATGCAGGAACACACCGTGACCGTCATGGGCGTTTCGAGAAAGATGCGCGAGCCCTTCTTCGTCCTCGCGACGCAGAACCCCGTCGAGCAGGACGGTACCTATCCCCTGCCCGAAGCGCAGATGGACCGCTTCATGTTCAAACTTCTCGTACCCAACCCGAGCCTTGAAGAGCTCATGGTCATCGTCGACATGACGCAAAAGACGATGGCGGAAGTGGCGGAACCCGCCTGCAACGGCGAACAGCTGCTCGCCATGCGCGCGACCGCCAACCAGATCCCCGTGGCGGAAGACGTCATGCGCTATGCCATGACCCTCTGCTCGGCGACCCACCCCGACAGCGAATGCGCGAGCGAAGCGGCGAAAAAATATGTCCGCCTCGGCGCCAGCCCCCGTGCGGGCCAGTCCCTCATCTCGGCGGCGAAGGTCAAAGCGCTCATGAAGGGCCGCTTCAACGTCGCCTACAGCGATCTCAACGAGCTCGCCTATCCCGTCTTGCGCCACCGCATGAAGATGAACTTTGAAGCGATCGCCGAGCGCGTTTCGCCCGATCAGGTCATCAAGATGATCATCGCGGAAGTGAGCAAAAACTTCGGCGTCGACGGCGAAATGCACGCGGAAGTCGCCACCCCCTCTGCGGAGAAGAAAAAACGCAAATCCGGTAAATAATAATGAAGGTCTCTTACTTAAACGACGATTTTTTCAGCCGTCTGGAGACTTGCGCGCTCAATCTTCGGCGCGATCTCTCGGGTTTTTTCGGCGGAAAACATCTCGTCAGTACCTACGGTCAGACGGTCGAATTTGCCGACTACCGCGAATATATGCTCGGCGACGACATCCGCCGCATCGACTGGAACCTCTTCAGCCGCTTTGAAAAATATTTTCTCAAACTGTTTACCGACGAGAGGCAGATGCACACCCAGATCTATCTGGACTGCTCCGCCTCCATGGGGAAAACTTCCCCCCAAAAAGCCGCCTACGCGGCAGCGTTTGCCGCCGCGATCGGCTTTTTGTCCGTACACAATATGGACAAACTCACCTTCCGCCTCATCCGCGAGGACCGCGCGGAAGACCCGTTCGGGCTCATCGTCGGCAAGACCGCCTTTTACCGCTGCGTAAAGGAGCTGGACAACATCGAGTTTGACGAAGCCGCGGACCTCGAAAAGGCGATCGTCGGCTGCCCCGACGTTTCCGCAAATAACGGGCTCAGCATCATCATCTCCGACTTTTTTACCGAAAGCAACTGGAAAAAGGCGGTCGACTTCCTCACCTATAAAAAGAGGCAGGTCATCCTCGTGCAGATCCTCGCCCCCGAAGAGGTCGATCCCCTCTATTCGGGGCGCGTCAACCTCATAGACAGCGAGGCGACCGACGCCCTGGACGAGAAAAATATGCGGCTCAGGATCAACCGCGGGATGCTGCAGGCGTATTCGGAAGCTCTCAAAGACTATATCGAAGATCTGAGCACATTCTGCGCTTCGCGCGGGGCGGGCTTTATTTCTGTGTCCTCAGACAAGCCCATCGAACGGGCATTGTTCGGCGAACTAATGAAAACTGGTATTTTGGAATGACATTATTACTGCCTTTGGGGCTTTTGGGATTGCTGTCTATCGCAGTGCTCATCCTCATCTATGTTCTGCGCCCCAATTATCAACAAAAACTCGTTTCCTCGACCTTTGTCTGGAAACTCAGTTTACAATATAAGAAAAACCGCCTGCCCATCAGCAAGCTGCGCAACATACTCATCCTCATTTGCCAGCTCTTGCTGCTCGCCTGCATCGCGTTCATGATGGCAAGGCCGGTGATCCCCTTTCTTTCCGATTCTTCGCAAAACGAAAAGGTCGCCGTCATCGACGCTTCCGCGAGCATGATGGTCGCCACCGACAGCCGCACCCGCTTCGAGCGGGCGGTCGACGGCGTGCGCGAACTGGCAGACGAGACCTTCGCGCATGAAGACGGCGTCCTCTCCGTCATTTTGGCGGGGAGCGAAGCGCGCTTCCTCGTTTCCAGGGCCACCGCAGACGACGCGGAAGAAGTGCAGGCGATGCTGGCAAACCTTTCCCTTTCCGACTGCGGCTATGCCTCCGCCGATATCGACGGCGCGGCGGCGCTGGCGGAAGAGGTGCTGCGCATCAACTCCAACACAGAACTTTTGTTTTATACGGGCTCGCAATACCTCGGCGACGGCTCCTTTACCGTCATGGACGTCTCCGACGACGACGATTGGAACGCGGCCATCCTCAACGTGACCCCCGTCCTCGAAGAGACGAACACCTATTCCTTTTCGGTGGAAGTCGGCTGTTTCGGCCTCTCCAAAGCCGTGACCGTCACCTGCGAACTTGCGGGGCTCAACGGCAACGCAAACGCCCCCACGCGCAGCGCAGTCAAAACGGAGTATTTCACCGACCTCGAACCGAAAAAGACGATCACCTTCACCGCCGCCGATTTTGAAGGGAGCGGCGAAGCCATCGTATCTTTCAGCGAGATGTATGTGAGCCTGAACGAGAACGATTCTTTCCGCCGCGACAACACATTCAACGTATACGGCGGCGAAAAACCGACCATCCGCGTGCAGTATTCCAGCTCCAAGCCCAACAACTTCTTCTCGGGCGCGGTGCGCACCCTGCGCCAACTGAGGAGAGAAGTATTCAACATCGAATTGAAAGAAGTTTCCCCCTCAGACGCGGCGACGGAGGGATACGACTTAT
>CALWCR010000117.1 GCA_944376445.1 uncultured Clostridia bacterium
CCGCACGGACCTGCACTATGTGCAGGCAAACGGCGCGGAGTGCCTCGCTTACAAGGAGGCGGACTTCCAAAAGCTGGACAAGCGCAACCTGCGTCTGCCCGGCTGGGACGAGAGCTATACGCCCGAACAGCTGAACGGATTGCTCAAAGAATACGAGGGCATGACGCACGGGCAGCTGTTTGCGAACCTCGTGTACTTTTTGAACGGCATCCTGCCCGCGTGCGACGAAACGGGGATCAACATGGCGATCCACCCGGACGACCCGCCGTGGGACATCTTCGGGCTGCCGCGCATCGTGGGGCGGGAGGAAGATTACGACAAACTGTTCGCCGCCGTACCGAATGAGCACAACGGCATCACCTTCTGCACGGGGAGTTTGGGTGCGGGCAGGTTCAACGATCTGTCGAAGATGGCGGCAAAGTACGCAAGCCGCATCTACTTCGCGCACCTACGGCAGCTGAAATTCGTGAACGAAACTGACTTCTATGAAAACGGGCACCAGACGTCGGACGGGAACGTGGATATTTACGCCATCGTGAAGGCGCTCGTTGAAAACGGGTTCGAAGGCTACGTCCGCCCCGACCACGGCAGGAACATCTGGGGCGAGAACGGCAAACCGGGGTACGGGCTGTACGACAGGGCGCTGGGCGCGGCGTACCTGAACGGCATGTTCGAGGCGGTGGAGAAGGACAGGAAATGAAAGACGCGTTGCAGAAAATAGAACAGGTCAGGCTCGTCCCCGTGGTGACGGTCCGAAAGATCGCGGACGCGAAGGACATGCTGGAAGGGCTGCTCGAAGGCGGCTTGCCCGTGGCGGAGATCTGCTTCCGCACCGACTGCGCGGAAGAGGCGATAAAGCTGGCGGTAAAGGAATACCCCGACATGCTCGTCGGGGCGGGTACGGTCATAAACAAAGAGCAGTGCGAGCGTGCGATCGGGGCGGGGGCGAAGTTTATCGTCTCGCCCGGGCTGTCCGAGGAGGTCGCCAAAGTTTGCAGGGAAAAGAATGTGCCGTACCTGCCCGGAGTTGTTACACCGACGGAGATCATGGAGGCGCTTTCCTTGGGACTTACCCGCCTCAAATTCTTCCCCGCGGGCAGTTTCGGCGGGCTGAATACCATAAAGGCGCTGTCGGCGGCGTTCCCGCAGGTGAAGTTTATGCCCACGGGCGGGGTGAACCTTGCGAACATGAACGAATATCTTGCCTTCCCCAAGATCTTCGCGTGCGGCGGCAGTTGGATGATGCAGGGGAGCAGAGAGGAGATAGCGGAAAATGCGCGCGCGGCGGTGCTTGCCGCGAAAGGAGAGGAAAAATGAAACTTCCGTTCAAAGTAGATCTGAGCAAAAAGGTGGTCGCGGTCACGGGCGCGGGCGGGGTGATCTGCGGCGAATTCGCGCGCGCGCTCGCGGCGTGCGGCGCGAAGGTCGCGCTTTTGGATATCAACTTCGACGCGGCAAAGAAGATCGCGGACGAGATCGGCGAAAACGCCATCGCCGTGCGGTGCGACTGCCTGAACAAGGACAGCATTGTCGCGGCAAAGGAGAACGTCGAAGAGACGTTCGGCAAGGTCAACTTCCTCATCAACGGCGCGGGCGGGAACAACCCGAGGGCAACGACGGACAACGAGACGATGACCGCAGACACGCAGGGGGTAAAAGATTTCTTCAGGCTCGAAGAGAGCGGCATTAAATTCGTGTTCGACCTGAACATCACGACGGCGTTCCTCGTCACGCAGGTATTCGCGGAAGCTATGGTCAAGACGGGCGGGAACATCATCAACATATCCTCGATGAACGCGTTTCGCCCGCTCACGAAGATCCCCGCATACTCGGCGGCAAAGGCGGGCATCTCCAACTTCACGCAGTGGCTTGCGGTGCATTTCGCGCCGTGCAACATCCGCGTGAACGCGATCGCGCCCGGGTTTTTCGTGACCAACCAGAACCGCGCGCTTCTGTACAACGAGGACGGCACGCCGACGGCGCGGACGGGCAAAATTTTAGCCGCGACGCCGATGAAGAAGTTCGGGGAGATCGACGATCTTCTGGGCGCGCTTTTGTGGCTTGCGGACGATACCGCGAGCGGGTTCGTGACGGGTACCGTCATCCCCGTCGACGGCGGGTTCGCCGCCTATTCGGGAGTATAGCGCAATGAGAGTAGTAAAGCTCGGGGAGATCATGCTGCGGCTCACGCCGCCGACGGCTGCAAGGTAAAATGGAGGTTGAGATCGAAAAAAACAACCGTTTTGAGGCGGTTGTCATGAAATGATATAAGTAATTTTGAATCGATAGCATTACAGGCTTGCTGATGGATTTTTTATCAGGAGCCGTCGGGTGTAATTTTCTGGAATGGGGCAGTTTGATAGAATTTTCGATAGTTTTTTCTCCATTGCCCGGGTGTTATTGTATAGATGGATTTAAAGATTTTGATATAAGCGCTTTCATCGCTGAATTGCAGTCTCTGCGCGATTTGTGCAATAGAGATGTCAATATTAGGAAGTAAAAGCAGAGAGTAAGTGCATTTTCGTTTATGGATGTATTCTACCAAAGTTTGATTTACATACTTTTTGAATTGACGGCAGACATAGCTTTGGTTATATCCGGTAGTTTGCACGATCGCTTGTATGTTTTTCGTCATAAAATCTTCACGGTTCAGGTTGATGAGCAGCTCCGTGATCCATGCAGGTAATTGTGATGTAGGATATCTTTGGCTTTCCAAAACGGAACAAAGGATGTGTGAAACAATTACGGAGTGCATAAAGGCGAAATTTTCGGTATCGTTAAAAGAGTTCAGTGTAGCTTCAAGGTGAGAAATTTCAGACTCGGGAAGCACGGAAGACAGAGGATATTTGCGGCTTAAAAGATCGTCATATAAATCTTCGCGTAAAGCGTTGCAGATCTTCTCCATTTTATCGCAAGGGATATAAATATCTCTGTGGATATACGGGGCAGACTGTATATTCTGCGGCATTTCTTTCTGCAACGGTGAAATGCAGTGTACATCATGCGGGCGCATGATGTACACACTGCCGACGTGCATATTTTCCGATCGGTCGAGAAAATGCTGGATACTGCTGCCCTTCACGACGAAACAAATTTCCCAAAAATCAT
>CALWCR010000118.1 GCA_944376445.1 uncultured Clostridia bacterium
CCAGCCGCCGTCTTTGTCGCTGCAATTGTTCACATAGCCGCGCCTGCAAAAAAAGCATTCGCCGCAAAAGGTCTCCACATTGACGGCGACGCGGTCGCCCGCGCGTAGCTTTCTGACCGCGGCTCCCGTTTTTTCGACTACGCCGACCATCTCGTGCCCGAGAGTGACGCCCGAAACGGCGCGCGGTACATATCCGTGTTTGATGTGCAGATCGCTCGTACAAACGGAGGCAAGCGTCACCTTCACGAGCGCGTCGCGCGGGTCGAGAAGGTCGGGAACGGGCTTTTCGCGCAGGGTCAATTTGCCGACCCCGTCAAAGACATAGGCGAGCATACGCAAACCTCACTTTACGCGGGCAAAGTTGCCGAACGTTTCGTTGACCGTTTCGACAAAGGCGAACGTGTCGGGATATTCTTTGAGGATATTCTTGAATTCGACGATCTGCCGTTTATTGACGACGCAGATGATGACGTCTTTATTGGCGTGGCTGTACGCGCCCGTCGCCTGCAGCCTGGTCGCGCCGTGTTTGAGGCGGGTGAAGATCTCCGCGTCGATCTCGTCCGCGTGCGACGTGACGATGATAAATTTATACGCGGATTTGGAACCCTTGATGATGGCGTTGCCGACGATGCTCGAAAGCAGGCAATACAGCAGGCATAGGCAGACCGGTTTGAAATCATACTGCAGCACGCCGTCCGCATCGGGCACGGCATACACAAAGAAGGAGGCGAGGGCGATGACCGCGTTGATGGCGAAATTGATCCAGAAAAAATTCAGCAGGGGATCTTTTTTGCTGACATATTTGGCGACGATGTCCGCGCCGCCCGTCGAGGAATTCCTGCGGAAGGCGAGCCCGTATACAAATCCGCCGACCGCACCCGCGATGAGGACGGGATAGATGGTGTCCACGCCCTGCGCATCATATTGTATCTGCGAAATGTCGACGGCTTCGAGAATGAGGCAAACGGCGGAATAGACGACGCAAAAGACGAAGGTCTTGACGGCAAATTCTCTGTCGATAAGAAAGAAAGCGAACATACACAGCGGCACGTTGATGATGAGCGAAAAGTAACCGACGCTGAATCCGCTCTTATATTGTATCATCGTCGCGATCCCGTTAAAGCCTGCGGGCGCAAAGTGGTTTTTGATGATGAATAATTCGTAGTTGAATGCAAACAAGCACGCGAGCAGCGTCATTGCCGCGCAGTCGAAGAGCATTTTTCTGAATTTTGCTTTGTTATCCATATTTTCCTGTTTCCGTAAATCTGCGGCGGCGGCCGTAAGCCGTCGCCGCAGAACTTATCACGGGGCGTTTTTTTATTTTACCGTTTCAAGTTTGCCGATCCCGTAAGTGATCTGCATGAGCCGCTTGTTCATCGGCGTGGGCGCAAGCTGGATGAGATGGTCTCCCTGCATCATGGTCATGCCCATGCTCCAACCCGCTTGCAGCGTCTCCGTGTTGTACGTGATGAGCATGGGGATGCGGTGCCAGTCTCCTTCGCCGTTATTATAATTTACATGATAATATCCCGGGTCGCGCATCCCGAAATGTTCGCCTTCGCGCTTTGCCGTGACGATGACCGTTCCGTTTTCGCCGCCCTGCGGCACCCAGATGACATAGGGCATACTGCCGAGGAAGAGCCCGTCCGGCGTTTCGACGCGCTTGCCTTCCCATAAAGGATCGCCCCAGTCGACGCCGTCGTCCGAAAGTTTATAATAGATGTCGCAGCAGGGCTTGCCGACGATCTCATAGACCATGATAAACCGCCCGTTGCCCATCTGCGCGACGACGGGCATCCCGGGGCGCAGCGTGCGGTCGGGCACGGTCACGGTGTACTTTACGTCGCTCCAGGTCTTGCCGCCGTCGCAAGAGGTGACGAGCGCGAGCGTCTGATTGAAGCGGGGATCGGTATGCGGCCGTTCGTCCGTAAAGGCGATGGTAAGTTCTCCGTATTTATTGAAATAGATGTTGGGTTCCCAGACAGGGCCGAGCGCGTCAAAATTCTGTTCGATCGGCGGACCGCCCTTGACGACGGAAGAGCGGAATTCCCACGTCTTGCCGTGGTCGCGGCTGATATAGAAGGAAAGCTCGGTCGAAGCAAAGTTGAGAGGCACCGAATTGCCCGAAAAGACGATGGTGCCGACGGGCAGATCGCCGCAGGGCCTGTCCAGTTCCAGCATGACGGGCTGGAAGCGGATCCCGTAGCCGTTCTGCGTATCCTCGACCGTGCTGTAACGCTCCCACGTAACGCCGTGGTCGCGGCTGCACATGACGGGAACGACGGGCGGCTCTTTGAGGGTGGAATGATCGAACATCGCGAGCAGCATCCCGTTGAGTTCTCCCGCGTGGTGCAGTTCGATTACGCGCGGATATAATACCCCCGAAGAATTCGGATAAACTTCTTCATCGATCGGCGTAAAGACGACGCCCATGTTTTCCCTGGTGATCTTCAATGCCATAAACAACATATCCTCCTAACCATTATATAGCAAGTATAGCACATTCCCGCGCCGATTTCAATCATCTTTTTAAAATAATGAAGGGCAAAACGCATAAAATTTTAGGCTGAAAAGCAAAAGGGCGCAGGCATAAGAGCGAAGCGAAAAAATATCCGAGCAACGCTTGCTTTTTTCGGGCAGACAGTGTATAGTTATACTATAAATGAGAGCAAGGCTCCTATCGGGCCTTCGTATTTACAACACCGTAACACGCGAGAGGGAAGAAAATGAAAAAATTAGGTTTCGGGCTGATGCGCCTTCCTACAACGGGGAGCGAAGCGGACATCGACATGAAAGAGCTGTGCCGCATGGCGGATACCTTTTTGGAGCGCGGCTATACCTATTTTGACACCGCTTATATGTACCACGGAGGCAGGAGCGAGAGCGCGGCGGGGGAAGCGATCGTATCGCGGCACCCGCGCGACAGTTTCTGGCTGACGAGCAAACTGCCGACCTTTTATCTGAAAGAAAAAGGGGACCAGGAGAAGATCTTTGCCGAACAGCTCCGCCGCTGCAAAGTGGAATATTTCGACAACTATCTTTTGCACAGCCTGGACGAACGCAACTATGCGACGGCGGAAAAATTCGGCAGCTTCGGCTATGTCGCAAAGCTGAAAGAGCAGGGCTATATCCGCCATTACGGCTTTTCCTTCCACGACAGCGCCGAAGTCCTCGACAAGATCCTGACCGCGCACCCCGAAGTTGAGTTTGTACAGCTGCAGCTCAATTACCTCGACTGGGAAGACGAACGCATCCAATCCCGCAAATGTTACGAAACGGCAGTCAGGCACGGCAAAAAAGTCATCGTCATGGAGCCCGTAAAGGGCGGCACCCTCGCCAATATTCCTCCCGAAGCGCAAAAACTGATGCAGGAATGCCATCCCGACTGGTCGCCCGCTTCCTGGGCGCTCCGCTTCGTGGCGGGCCTTGAAAACGTCAAAATGGTCTTAAGCGGTATGTCTACGCCCGCCCAGCTGGAAGAAAACACCTCCTTTATGGGCGACGTGCAGCCCTTCGATGAAAGGGAAAACGCGCTCGTGGCTGCCGTCACGGGACTGATCAAGGGGAAGGGCGCCATCGCCTGCACGGCTTGCCGTTACTGCACGGAAAGCTGCCCCAAAAACATCGCCATACCCGACTATTTCTCCCTCTATAACGCCTCTCTCTCCAAGAAAGACGCCGGGGAAGAAAAGAAGCGCTATGCCGCGCTCGGGGAAAAATTCGGCAAAGCGGACGATTGCATCCGCTGCAAAAAGTGCGAAAGGGTCTGCCCGCAGCATCTGCCCGTCACCGAATATCTCCCGAAGATCGCCGAATTGTTCAAATAATAAAAAGGGCGGCGCTCCTTTCAAAAAGCGCGGGCGGCGGCAAAAAAAGACGATCTTTCTGCCTTGCGCCAGCACGGATATATCGAAAACTACAGCTTGAAAAGCGACTGTCCCCGAAAGCGCGAAAATCATCCGCTATATGAGGACAAACGCAGCCGCGCAAAAAGCGTGAAAACCATCCGCCCGAAGCATATGAAAACGGCCGCGCAAAAGCGGCTCCGATATGCTACGGAAAAATCTTCGACAACACGAAAGCGGCGCCGAACGCGCCGCTTTCACACAGATACGATATTAAAAAGGGTCAGAATTTTCGGACGAGCCCGACCACAATGCCGAGTATGGACACTTCGTCGACGATAATATCCGCCATCGTCTCGTTTTCGGGGTGGAGGACAAAGCGGCCGTCGCGCTTATAAAAGCGCTTGACCGTCGCGCTGTCTTCGATGAGCGCGACGACGATGTCGCCGTTTTCCGCCGTCTCCTGCTTGCGGACAATGATCTTATCGCCGTTATAGATACCCGCGTCGATCATGCTCTCGCCTTGGACGTTGAGCATGAAAAGGCCCGAGCCCTTAAAGCTGTCCGCAGGGAAGGAATAATAATCCTCGTAATTTTCATAGGCGAAGATGGGCTGGCCCGCCGTGACCGTACCGATCAGGGGGATGTTGACGGAAGCGTTCTTCTTGAAATTGACCGCACGGTTTTTATTGGGGGATTTGGAGAGAAGCCCCTCGTCCGTCAGCTTTTCGATATAATAGTAGGCGGAAGCGGTCGACTTGATATTAAGTTTTGAACAGATCTCCCGCACGGTAGGCGAATAGCCGAATTCCGCGTTGTATTCGTTGATGTAATCGAGGACCGCCTGCATTTTCGCCCTGCTTGCATCCGACATGATCATGACCTCCGCTCTTATCTTTTCTGTATTATATCATAGAATCGATAAGATTGCAAACAAATGTTTATAAAAAATAAAAAATTTTTTGAGGTGCGCAATGGAACCGCAAAAATGCGTCTTGTATGACAGGGACTGTATCGGCTGTATGGAATGTGAAATGTGCGACCTTGACCCGAACAAAGTCTGCGACAACTGCGGCAAATGCCTGGACATCAAAGATTATGCCGTCATCAAGATCGATAAGATCGTCACGGGGCGGCAAAAACCTAAGAAGAATAAATAACGTTACAGATTCGCCCGCCGCAATTTTGCGGCGGGCGAATACCGTCTTGCGCATATCCGTAATGCCGGCGAGGCGCGTCGTATCTGCACATTATCTATGGGGCTATGTGCTCGTACGCGCAGCCTTGCCTGTTCTCGGCTACACGCTGTAATCCGCGCAGCCTTGCCTGCTCTCAGCCTATACGCATTTGTATGCGCACGCTATCTATCCGTACCCTCTTGCCCGCTCTCGGTTTACACACCGTTATCCGCGCTTTTTTGTGCGGTCCGCAAAACCACGGAACAAGGAAAGATAGGCGGGCTCGACGATAGCGTCGAGCAAGAGCGCGTCGTCGCGGTAGTTGAAATTCTTTTCCACCGCATATTTTTTCAGAGGAGTATATTCGCTCATCCGCTCATAGGGGATGCGAAGATGCAAGAGAACGCTGTCTTTTCTGAAAAACTGCAAGATCTTCTCTTTGAGAAGCGCCAGTCCGTCGCCGTTTTTTGCGGAAATAAAGATGCTTTCCTTGGGATACAGCGTGGTGTCGCTCAATCCCTCGCTCTTGTTCATGACGATAAAATACGGCTTTTCAAACTGCATTTCCTTTAAGGTAGCGAGCGTCGTTTGCAGCTGCCGTTCGTGATCGCCGCGCGCGTCGCAGACAATGAGCGCAAGGTCGCAATGCAGGGCGCTTTCCAATGTAGAACGGAACGCGTCGATGAGATTGTGCGGCAGGGAATGCAAAAAGCCGACCGTATCCGTGAGGAGAAAATCGGAACCGTCGATCCGCAAAAGACGGGAAGTAGGATCGAGCGTCGCAAACAGCCTGTCCGCGGCATAGACGTCCGCCGCAGTCAGCGCGTTGAGGAGGGTGGATTTTCCCGTATTGGTATAGCCGATGAGCGAGACGGTGCGCGTCTCGCTCTTTTTACGCCTGTCCGTCAGCAGGCGCCGCCTCGTCGCTAAGGCTCTGAGCTTATTTTCCAAATAGTCGATGCGAAGGCGTATATGACGCCTGTCCGTTTCCAGCTGCGTCTCCCCGGGGCCGCGCGTGCCGATCCCGCCGCCGAGTTTGGAAAGGGCGGCGCCTTTTCCTTTCAGCCTCGGATAAAGGTATTTCAGCTGCGCGAGTTCGACTTGCAGTTTACCTTCACTGCTCTGCGCGCGCTTGGCGAAAATATCTAAGATCAACGTCGTCCTGTCGATCACTTTTATATCTCCGAGCGCGGCGGAGATATTTAATGTCTGCGAAGGGGAGAGCTCGCCGTTAAAGAGCACCGTGATCCCGCCCAGCCCGTCGATGCGCTCTTTGAGATCGACAAGTTTTCCGCTGCCGATATACGTCGCGGGGTTGATCTCACGGATCTGCTGAAAAAGCGTACCGAGATACAGCGCGTCCGCGCTTTCGATGAGAGATACAGCCTCGTCATGTTCGGAAGGGGTATAGTCTTGCCCGATTGGCTGGATTATATATATTTTTTCTCTGTTATCTGCTCGATTTTCAAAATTCATATAGTACTATGTCATGCATAAATAGCGCTTAATTATCGTCATCCCTAAGGCGTACCTTGTTGGCAACAGAGCGGCGGATGTCTTCGCTGATGGCGGCGTAATGTTTCTTCGTCGTGTTGACGTCTTTATGCCCGAGCACGTCCGCAACGATATAAATATCGTTCGTCTCGCGGTAGAGCTGCGTGCCGTATGTACTGCGCAGCTTATGCGGGGAGATCTTTTTTAAGGGCGTCACGATGCGGCTGTATTTTTTTACCAGATTTTCCACCGCGCGGATACTGATCCGCTGCATCTTTAAAGACAAAAAGAGCGCGTGCTCGTCGGCGGGCGTATTCTTGTCATCTTCTTTATAAGCGATATAGCGAGCCAGCGCGTCGGCGACTTCATCCGAAAAATAGAGGATGGTCTGATTGCCGCCTTTCCGCGTGACCTTAAAGCTGTTGGTCGTAAAATCAATATCTTCGTTGTTGAGCCCGACAAGCTCGCTGATACGTATGCCCGTGCCGAGAAAGAGGGTGAGGATCGCCATATCGCGGACGCGCGTCTTATCATGGAAGGCGCGCTGATGCTCGGTCATGCCCGCGCCCGACTCCGCACAGTTCAAAAGATCGGCGATCTCATTGACTTCCAGGCGAATGATTTCTTTTTCATGCAGCTTCGGAAGGGAAACTTTGGCGGCATTATCGACAGAAATGCGCTCTTTGGCGAAAAAATAGCGGTACATGGCCCGCACGGAGGAGAGTTTACGCGCCTTGGCGCGCTCATTACAGCTTTCTTCCGTACCGCGGAACGAATAATGCCCGAGATAACTCAAAAAGCGCTCAATATCGTTGCTGCGCACGCTTTCCAGATCTTGCAGGGTAATATCCCGCACGTCTTTTTCTTCACGAAACACTTTTCTCAGAAGATAATCGAAAAAAATACGCAGATCGTAAGCGTAATTGAGCCGCGTCAGCGTACTCGTCTGATTTTCGATCCCCAAAAAATAATCGTCGACAAAAGGGGGCAGCTCTTCAAGCAGAGATTCGATCTTTTCCAGATTTCGGATATTCCGTTGATCAAAATAGCTCTTGCGTTCCATATATGAATATTATAGCGCAACGCGACGAAAAAGGCAAGAGGTGCAGAGTATTTTACGCAGAGTTTAACGATTTTACTGCCAAAAAACGCCACCGGTTTGCATATCAATACCCGACAGAAGGTGAATGAGAACCGACCTCGGGAAGGGCGCTTCAAAAAACTGCAAAAGCGCGCCATGCAGCGGACGAACGGGCCGCATTGAGAGAGGGGCAGAGAAGACTGCGCAAAATAAAAATTCGGCACACAGATTTGACGCACAGATAAGAGCCATGGAACGCAGGGGCGCCCCGTGCGTTTCACAAAGACATCCATATCTATGCGTAAAACACAGCTTTTACGCATAGATATGGTGTTTTGAGAAGGGCAACAGCTTTAAATGCATTTTAGGCGCATTTTACTTTTTAACCGGTTTTTCGTCGGCAGACACTTTTAATTATGACCGCATTTTTTTGTAAATCGGTTGCAATACCTTCTTTTATGCGGCCGCAAAAAATCATCGCTTAAGCCGGTCTATGATCGGATCTGCAAAACGCACTGTCGCACGGTCTGCGCGGAAAACACGATTTTGATCTGAATGCTTGTCTGCGGCCTTTTATTTGGTAAAACGATTTGGCGGCACTTTCATATACACTGCAAAAACCACGAACCGTCGGCGGCATCAGATATCAAAATCAAGCCCGTCTTTTCATAAAGATCACGGCAAACAAAAAAACCCGTCAGACGGTCTGAGACAGAATTTCCATTCCGTCCGACACCATCCGTCGGGCTTAACTTATAAAATTCTAAGAAAAATGAGCGTACTTTTGCCGCACCGCACGCTTTCTCCATGCGACCGCTTCCGCAAAGAACTATCGCGGAAACAAATCAAAAAGCAGATAACAACGCAGCGCAAAAAAGCGGACGAAATTTTACACCGTATGATATTCTATTTCGCCCTGTAAAAAGATCTTGCCTTCGTACACGCTGCCGTCGGCTATTTCGTCGAGAAACGCGCACAGGCGCTGCGCAGGGATCGCCCAGCTGATATTTTCGTATGCCGTATAATCTTCGCTAAGCCCCATAGAATTGACGCCGATGACGTTGCCGTCGGCATCGAACAGCGGCCCGCCGGAATTTCCCGAATTGATCGGACAATCGGTCTGAATGAAATCGTGACCGTATTCGGCGCGGTAGCCGTCCATCGCCGTCTGCGACACGACGCCTTGCACGGCGGATAATCCGTATCCGAGCGCGTTGCCGATGGCAACGGAGATCTCGCCGCGGCGGACGGATGTATCGAGCGTACAGACATTTTCAAAGCCTTCCACAAGCGAGCCGTCCGAGCCTTCGTACCAAAAATCATTGACGAAGCGCATCACCGCCAGATCTTCCCGCTGATCGTATGCGATAAGTTCCAGAGAAAATAAGACGGGTTTTCCATCCACCCGCACGTTATCGAAGGCGGCATAATTATATGTGCCCGAAACATCCACCGTGCTGTTTGCATTTTCACCGTTCGCTTCATTAGCGGAAACATTTTTATTGATAACGTGCAAATTGGTCGCAAGATAGCCGCTGCCGTTGAGCAAAAAGCCGGAGCCTTCGCTCGTACCGTTTTCGCTCGCAGAGACGATCTTGACCGTCGCGTTCAGTTTTGCCGCCGCGACCGACCATGCGGCACTTTCAAAAGTTTCCTCAAAAGCACCCTGACTTTTAAGCACCACTTTTCCCGCATCGGCGCCCGAGCTTGCGATCGCAAATTCCCCCGCGCGCAAGATCTCGGAAACGGGCTGCGCGGCAGAACTATTCAAAATGCCGATTTCCGAGAGCAATAAGTTATCTGCTCGCGACGGCGTAAAATCGCCGTCAACGCAGGCAACTTTTTCGCAGAGCCCCGCAGCAGACGAATGATGCTCTTCCACTTCCCGCAAAAAAGACATGACGGAGACGGACGGCACGGCAAAGGAAATTCCGAACGACGAATGCTGCAAAAACGTCGACGTGTTTTGCGCCGAGAGGCTCATCACGCCGATGACTTCGCCCCGCCCGTTAAAGAGCGGCGCCCCTTCGTTCCCGCCGTTGACCGCCACGCTGGTCTGTATAAGGTATCCGACCGAATCGTCAAAAAAACTTTCGCCGTTTGTGAGAAGGAATGAACTTTTTCTGTCGCTCTGCGGGCGGGAAACGACGCCGTCAAAGATCAGATTTTCCAACGTATCTTCCCCGTCGGAAAGGGACGAAACGGTAAAACAGGGCTCGCCGTATGCGACCGCCTCAGAATTTCCCAACGTCACCGCTTCAAATTCACCGTCCGCCTTGATGAGCGCGAACCCGGAATTGTCCTCCGTGCTGTATGTTCCGAAGGGAAATCCTGAAGAAACATACGTCTTGTCGTAATCGATGAACTGCGCGTCATAGGACTTGCCGTCCTTCGTCCGCACAACGATCTCCGCCCGCCCCTCCAATAAGGCGCCGCCGAGATAGAAAAGATCCGCCGACGTCAGGATATAGCCGTCTTCGGTCAGAAAAAAGCCGCTGCCCGTATTGACGACGTCTTCAAACAAAAACAAAGAACTCCCCGCCGGATATGTGACCTCGACGGTCACGACGGAATCCGCCGTTTCGGCATACGCCTGCGCGAGATCGACGGTATTTTTATCGCCGTATTTCTGCACGACATAATCGGAAGAGATGGTCTCATTGCCCGTATACGGGATCTGCACGACGTCCGTGCTCGTGTTGAGCGTCTCACGCCCGTTCAGCGAACAGGCGCCCAGCGTGAACGCCGCGCAAAGCAGAACGGCGATCGGTGCAAATACGGAAAATTTACGCAAATGTTTCATTACTGCGCCTCCGAAGCCAACGTATACGGGATGACAAGTTCGAGCGAATCGGAAACCCGATCGATAAAATCGCAAAGTATCGCCACATTATAACAGAGCGTGACGCGCTCGAGATACTGCGCGCCGCCGCTCGCATCGGTGACGAGCTTGCTCGCCAAAAGCCCGATAAGATACCCGTTTTCGTCGAAAAGTCCTCCGCCCATCATTTCGGGCGTCGTCGGAGCGCTCGTCAAGAGATACGCGTATTCCTGCCCGTTCAAAACGGCATAAAGACTGTTTTCGGAATTTCCGACCACCTCTAAGGCATCGTCCGAAATGACGCCGGAAGTGATCGTCTGCGCGCAGCCGGACTCATACAGATCGCCGAGCGCGTTGCCGACGGCAAAACACTGCGCGCCGCTTTGCAGCGCGCGGCCGCTCAATTCCGCCGTGACCTGAAACCCGCTCTGCGCGGTCCCGTTTTCATCCGTATAATAAAAGCGGTCGTAAAACTTGAAGAGCGCAAGCCCGCTTTCGCTGTCCGAATATACTTCCTTCACGGTATACTCTTCCTTGTCGTCATAGACGGGCGCAAGGACGGCGCGGACGCTGTACGCCTTCACTCCTCCGTTATATGCCGCCGCATACGGCAATAAGATATACCCCGCGCTGTTGACGATCACGCCCGAGGAATATATGCTCTTTACCAAGCCGACGTCGCCGCTGCGCACATAAAAATCGGC
>CALWCR010000119.1 GCA_944376445.1 uncultured Clostridia bacterium
GGGTTTGTAAAAAGGAGCGCCCTTTTTGCTTTGCGCCCTGCGGATAAGCGCCGTTTATCGGCGCGAGGCGGACGGTTGCGGCTTTTTGTGCCGATGGACAAAACAGCGCCGGTTGTCCGGATGAGCGCGGCGGTTTGGGCAAGCGCCGGCTGCCCGAAAAGCGCGGACATCCGAATGAGCGCGGCATCGCGGGGCGCTTTTGCCCGTATCGCAGCCGCGTTTTGCCCCCGATCACGCCGCAAATGTGACGGAACGGGGGAATTTTGCGCGGCGGCGGAAAAAGTGCTTGACGATTCGCCAAATAAAGGTTAAAATAAATAGAGTATTACGGCAGGAGACCTTGCCTCACCGTTCAAGGAGGATATATGGCAAAGACAATGGGGAAGGCGGCTTTGCGGTTTGCGGCGTTCATCGCCGCCGTGCTGCTCACGGCAGCGGCGGTATTCGCCTTTGCAGGCTGCGAAAGCAAGCGCCCGGAGATCTCGGTGAAGATCTCTTTCAACGACAAGACATATACGCTCGAGTACGAACTGTACCGCAATATGTACCCGCAGACGGTCGCGCACTATCTGGAACTGATCGACATGGATTATTTTGACGGCACCGTCATCCATGACGTCCAGACCAACCGCATGGTCGGCGGCGGCTATTACTATGAGAACGAAGACGCCGATCCCGTCGACGACATCCTCGAAAAGGACTACGACGCCGCGACGAAAGACGCGGACGGCAACGTCACGCTGGAAAACATCTCCGTCTGGGCAGACAGCGAGCAGAAGGTCGCCTACAACACCCTGTACGGCGAATTCGAGGACAACTATTTCACCATCGACAACAACGGGCTGAAGGAGAAATTCGGCGCCATCGGCACCTTTTACTATACGCCCGTCAACACGTCGCAGAAGGTATACGTCAAGCGCAATGACGACGGCGAGATCAATTCCCGCCCGTATTGCTACAATTCTGCGACCAGCCTCTTTTCGATCTACACTTCGCAGACGGGTTCGTCCACGCAGTACTGCATCTTCGGGCTCCCCAAAAACAGCGATCCCTTGCAGGAGCTTTTAGACGACATCGAGGAGTATACGCTGGATGTTCTCAACCAGGGGGACGAGGATGGCGACGAAGTGTTCACCACCGAGCGCCAGATGGTCATCGAAGACGAATACTGGGACGAGAGCAGCTATGAAGACGTGACCTTTGCCATCCCCCGCGAAAAGGTGGTCATCGAAGAGATCCGCGTCCTCAAATACTGAGCGAAAGTTTTTAGGAAAAGAACAAAAGAAAAGGGCCGCGCGGCAAAATGCCGCGCGGCAGATTTTTTATCGGGGCGGGCGCCGTTTTGCGCCCGCCCCGCCGTTTTGCAGTTCTCTTACGCTCTCCTGCTTACATTTTATCGGTGCCCGTTTTGCTTGGCGCGTTCGCATTGCGCCCGCCCCGCCGTTTTGCGGTCCGTTTGCGGTCGCTCCGTCATGGCGCTGATAGTTTACGCCGCGCCGGCGCTTTGCCGATCGTACCCGCCCGCTTGTACTTTATTTGCGCCCGCCTTTGCGGCGGGAGCATGGCGCGTTTTAATCTGTCCCTTTAGAGGCGTCGGCGGCTTTTTCGACGGGCAGGATATTGACGATCTTGCCCTCCTGCAGGGGGGCGGCAAAAAACCTGACGTCAAAGAGGTTATCGCCTTTAGGATAGACGAGCCCTGCGGCGTTGACGCTGCCGTATTCGAGATAAAAGGCGGAAGGGGGCAGCAAGACGCCCGTAAAGGCGCCGAGGTATTCCCCGATCTTTTCCGCGCGCGCGAGCAGGGAAGGAGCGAGATATTTTTGATAGTCCCCCTGCGCGAGCAGCGTTTCAAAAAAGGCGAAGGGGATCAGCCGCGCGTCCTGTTTCGCCGCGTCGAAGCCTTCCCGCTCCCGCACCGACGCGCGCACGAGGCGCAGCCCGTCCTCCGCCGTCCATTCGCTTTCGGCGGTATGCCCCGCAATGTCGTGCAGCGCGCGCACCGCCGAAAAGGTGTCGCCGCCCGCATAGGAGAGCACAAAGCTCTCGAATACGGGCTTCTCTCCCGCAAAGAGGAGCAGATATTTTTCCTCGCTCCCCGTCTCCCCTTCGAGGGCGGCGAGCGTCTTTTTGCCCGCCCGCAGCGGGAGAAAGCGCGCCGAACGCACGCAGTGCGGCAGGGGGTGCACGCAGAATTTGCCCTCCGCCTCCGCGCACGCCAGCAAACAGCCGTCGCGGTAGAGGGTGCACAGCGTCCCTTCGATGCGTGCCTGCAAAAGGGGGCGGATGCCGCTCTCTCTGCCCGCAAAGCGTCTGAGCCGCAGCAGGGTACAAAAGCCGCAGCGGTACACCTCGCAGGCTTCTGGCGGGGAGGCGAAAAATTTTTCGTCCAATACGAAGGCGGCGGGCGTTAGGGCGGGATCTTCGGGAAAAAATTCCGCCACGATCCCCTCCGCGGGGTCGAGATCGGCAAATTTTTCGTGGCGGGAACACGCCCCCGCGAAAGCGCCGCCGAGGCGCAGGACGCACGCCTCGTCTGAAGTGAAATACACCCGCATAGCCTTTCCCCCTTCGGCGGCCCCTGCGGCCGCACGGTTAAATTATATGTATAGGCTGATTTATATATGTCAATAAACAGACTGCGAAAGTCGCATAAGGAGGCATATATGGAAAAGATCAACGGATTCACGGTGCAGGAGGCAGAGGAGCTCATGGGCTACGTCGCCGAGGGCAGAAAGCGGGGAGAACCCCTGTGCAGGCTCTTCGAGCGCTACGGCGCGCGCTGCGGCAGGGCGGGCGGAAGCGTGCGCAATTACTATTATCAGTTTCTCAAATGCAAAGACGAACGCGCGCGGGAGATCGTCGGGCGCAGGCAGCTGCGCGCGGGGCGGATTTGCGCTTTCAGCGAGGCGGAGCGCGACGAAATGCTGCGCAAGATCCTCTCCGAGCGCGCCAAAGGCTGCTCCGTCCGCCGCGCCATCGCCAACGTCTGCAAGGGAGACGAAAAGCAGATGCTGCGCTATCAGAACAAGTACAGGAACCTTCTGAAAAAGCAGCCCGAGCTTATCGAGCGGGCGGCGAAGTCGCTCGGCGTCGCGGGAGAAGCGGCGTTTGCGGGCGGGCGGGGCGACGCGCTCAAAAAGCGGCTGGAAAAGGAGATCAACGAGCTCTACGACCGCCTCGCCCTCACCCTGCGCGAAGAGAACGCCCGCCTGAAAAAGACGCTGGAAAAGCTGGAAAAGGAGAACGAGGTGCTGCGCCGCGCGGCGGGCGCGAGAGAGGAGAAAGGATAAATTTTTGCATAAAGGCGGGCGCGCCTGCGCATACTCTTTGAGGCGGCAGCTCTCAGCGGAGGAAAGATCATGGAAAAATTTATCATCGGGCTCGCGCTCGGCATGGCGGGCGGCGCGCTCATCGTCGCCAACAGCAAAAAGACGCGCGCCTTTGTCAGGATGAGCCAGGACGAACTCAAAGAAAAGGTCGATGCGTACATCGACGAAAAGCTCGAAGGGTTTGAAACGGGCAAAAAGCAGGAAAAGGGCAAGGCATAACTCCCTTTTTACGCCGCTGCGCCCCCGCGCATTCCGCGCGGGGGCGGGTTTTTGCCCTTTTTTGCAAAAATATTACAAATGAGGGCGGAGAACGTTAGGAATTTCGCCGCATTTTCGCTATAATTTATAGCGGAGAAAGAAAAATGCCTTCTACATACGCACATTATCGCTTCGGCAAAGAGGTCTTTGCCGCCCTGCCCGAGCCGCTCGCCTCACTCATCCGCGAAAACCGCGGGCTGTACGACATCGGCGTGCACGGGCCCGACCTTTTGTTTTACTATAAGCCGCTCGGCAGCAACGCGGTCAACGCTGTCGGCTTCGGTATGCACGCGCAGCCCGCGGCGCGCTTTTTCCTGCCCGCGGCGGCGCTTTGCAAGGAGAGCGCGGCGGCGTCTTCCTATGCGTTCGGCTTCATCTGCCATTTCGCGCTCGATTCCGCCTGCCACAGCTATATCGAAAACAAGATCCGCCTCTCGCACGTCACCCATACCGAGATCGAGAGCGAGTTTGACAGGAGCATCCTTCTTGAAGAGGGAAAAGAGCCCCTCTCGGCGGACCTTACGGCGCATATCCGTCCGAGCGAAGAATATGCGCGCATCGTCGCGCCCTTTTTCGGCATCAAGCCCGCCGAGGCGTACAAGGCGATGCGCTCGCTGGTCTTTTATAACGGGCTTTTGCGCGCGCCTCATGCCGTCAAGCGCGGGCTCGTCAACCTCGTCTTGCGCCTTTCGGGCAACTATAAAGAAATGCACGGCATGATGATCGCCAAAAAGCCGCTTGCCGTCTGTGAGGACAGCAATATGCGCCTCAAAAAACTCTTTTGCAAGGCGGTGCCCGAAGCGGCGTCGCTCATCGCGGCGTTTGACGCCTATGTCCGCGGCGAGGGGGCGTTCCCGCCCGCCTTTGCGGAGACGTTCAGTCATCAACGGGGCTGGCGGAACATTCCCGTGCTCAGCCCCGATCGGGAGAGAGAGTATGAAGTTTAAGATGACCCCTCTCGAAAAGAAATGGGTGCTCTACGACGTGGGAAATTCGGCGTTCACGCTGCTCGTTTCCACACTCATCCCCATCTTCTTTTCCCTCATCGCGGGGGAGGAAGACGCCTCCGCGACCGTCTACCTCGGCTACGCGACGAGCATCGCCACGGCGGTGGTCGCGCTCCTCGGCCCCGTGCTGGGGGCGATCTCCGACCTTCGCGGGATGCGCAGGCGCATCTTCTCGGCGGCGCTCCTTATCGGCGCGCTCGGCTGCGCGGTGCTCGGGTTTGTGCAGCATTGGATCTGGTTCCTCGTCCTCTTCGTGCTGGCAAAATCCGCCTATTCGCTCAGCCTCGTCGTCTACGACTCCATGCTCTGCGACGTGACGGAGAAAGAACGCATGGACGAAGTTTCTTCCCGCGGCTATGCCTGGGGGTATATCGGCAGCTGTATCCCGTTCATCCTCTGCGTGCTCGTCTATGTCTTGTACGAGCCCTCCATGCTCGGCGTCATCGGGCTCACGCCCGCCATGATCGCGATCTTCCTTCTGACGGCGGTATGGTGGGTGGCGTGCTCCTTCCCCCTTTGGAAAAACTATAAGCAGGAACGCTTCGTCGAGCCGGGCTGTCACCCCGTCAAGGCGGGGCTCAAAAGCCTCGGCGGCACCTTCAAAGAGCTCGTCCGCAGAAAGCATATCCTACTCTTTCTTGTCGCCTTCTTTTTCTTCATCGACGGCGTGTATACCATCATCGATCTCGCCGTAGCCTACGGCACCGACCTCGGGCTGAACAGCGCGATGCTCCTTTTAGCGCTCCTCGTCACCCAGGTCGTCGCCTTCCCCGCGGCGATCCTTTTGGGGATGCTTTCGCGCAAGGTGAAGCCCGAATACCTCATCATCGTCTGCATCGCCGCCTATTTTGCCATCACGGTCTACGCCATCTTCCTTAAAGAAGAATATCAGTTCTGGATCCTCGCCGTCTGCGTCGGGCTCTTCCAGGGCACCATCCAGGCGATGTCCCGCTCCTCTTTCGCCAAGATCATCCCCACCGAAAAGGCGGGCGAATATTTCGGCGTGTACGATATTTTCGGCAAGGGCGCGTCCTTTATGGGCACATTCCTCGTCGCGCTCGTGGCGGACATCACGGGCAGGGAAAATCTCGGCGTCGGCGCGCTGGCGGTCATGTTCGCGATCGGGCTTGCGCTCTTCATCTTCGCGGTGCGCTGCAAAAACCGCGTCCTTCCCGGTTCTCTCCCTTACGGAGAGGCGATCTCCGCCGCGCAAAATGAGGCGGAAGGACTGCCCGTTCCCGATGGGGAGGAATGCGGCTCTTCGCAAAGCGGGGAGGCGAGCGCGCCCGCAGAAAGCGGGCAGGGGCGCGGCGGGGAGGAATGACCCCGCCTGCCGCAGGCGCCTTTTCCTGTCTTTTGCAGGGCGTGACATGATTTTCCTGTCGCCCGTAAAAGGGTATGATCTGTCTCCCGCAGGGAGTGGCAGGGCGTTTTCTGCGGGCCGATCTGCGGGAAAAGGGATATAGTTTATTCGTTGAGAAGAAAGTGTCAAAAAGCGGAGCGCGCCGCCCGAAAGGGCGGCGCGCTCCGCTTTTTTTTTCGACGTGCCGCAAAAAAGAGGGACCGTATCCTTGACTTTTGCACAGGGGGGTATACTGTAATCGCAAAAAAATGCGGGAGGAGATCATGAAACGTAAGCTGTTATTTGTACTTTTGGCGTGCGTGTCGCTTGCCCTTGCCGCCGCGGCGTTTGCCGGGTGCAAGGAAGAAAAGCCCGCCGGCGAGACCGCGCATACGCATGAGCTCATTTATCATGAAGCGAAAGAGGCGACCTGCACGCAGGACGGAAATACCGAGTATTGGCAGTGCGAGGGCTGCGGCAAGTATTTCGCGGACGCGGACGGCGAGAAGGAGATCGACGAAAAAGGATTCCTCATCGAGGGCGGGCACGATCTGTTCCTTCACGAAGCGAAGGAGGCGACCTGCACGCAGGACGGAAACACCGAGTATTGGGAATGCTCCGTCTGCGGCAAGTATTTTGCGGACGGGTACGCAAACGACGCCCTTTCCGATCTTTCGTCCGTCACCGTGGCGGCGCACCATTCCCTTACATATTACGGCGAAAAGCAGCCTTCTTGCACGCAGGACGGCAATATCGCCTATTGGGCTTGCTCCGTCTGCGGCCTGTTTTTTGAAGACGAAGAGGGCAAAACGGAGCTCGAAGGCTCTGTTGTGCTGCCCGCGCACCACGACCTTGTGCACTATGACGCCGTGCCCGAGACCTGCACGGAGGGCGGCAACATCGAATACTGGCAGTGCAAAAACTGTTACGCGCTCTTCTCCGACGCGGAGGGCAAAACCGCCATCGGTACGGCGGAGATTCCCGCGGCGGGGCATAAAACGCAGTTCGTGGCGGAAAAGCCCGCAAGCTGCACCCAAACGGGCGTAAAAGGGCATTATCACTGCGATCGCTGCGGCGGCGATTTTTGGGACGGAGACGGCGGCAGCGCGGTCGGCTCGCAGGAGGAGCTCGTCATCGCCGCGACGGGGCACAGGAATATCTATGGCGTCCGTAGGAAAGAGCCCACCTGCACGGAGCAGGGCAACCGCGAGTATTGGGCCTGCCCCGACTGCGGCGGTTATTTCGCCGACGCAAAGGGGGAGGAGGCGCTTTCCGCCGAGGAGCTGGTGCTTGACGCCAAGACGCATAAGCTCATCCATTATCCCGCGCGGGAATCCACCTGCACGCAGGGCGGCAATATCGAATACTGGCAGTGCGAGTATTGCTCCGCCGTGTTCTCGGACGAGGCGGGCAAAGAGCCGCTGCAGGGTTCGCAGTATCTTCCCTTAAAAGAACACGATTTTACCGATGTGTGGTGCAAGGACGAAAATTTCCACTGGTACGAGTGCACCGTCTGCGGCTATAAAAAAGAGGAAGACAGTCACAACTGGAACGGCGCGGCGGAGAGCGCCTGCACCGTCTGCGGCTACGCGCTCGGCTATACTTACGGTCTCACCTTCAAACTCAATGAAGAGGGCACCGCTTATTCGGTGACGGGCGGGCCTTCCCTTGCGGAGGTGTCCGTCCCCGCCGAATATAAGGGGCTGCCCGTCACCGCCATAGCCGATCATGCCTTTGAAAATCATACTTCCCTTACCGGGATCGTCATCCCCGAAACCGTCCTTTCCGTCGGTGACGGCGCTTTCCGAAACTGCACCGCTTTGCGGGAGATCGTTTTGCCGGCAGGCGTGCGGGAAGTCAGCGTTTGGGCGTTTACGGGCTGTACGAACCTGACCAAGGCGTCCGTCTCCGCGGAGGCGGCAAGGGGCGTTGCCGTCGGCAGCGTGAAGGAGATCGAGATCATAGGCGGAACCGCCATCGCCGAGAATGCCTTCAACGGGGCTACGGCGCTGCAAAAACTCACGCTGTGCGCGTCCGTGCAGACGGTCGGCGCCGGCGCGTTCAGAGATTGTTCCTCCCTGCAAGAGGTCTGTATCGGCGATCTGTCCGCCTGGTGTTCCATATGCTTTGCCGACGAGAATGCCAACCCGCTCCATAGCGGCGCAACGCTGTATCAAAACGGCGAAGCGGTGACGGCGCTTTCCGTCCCCGCAGACGTCAAAACGATCGGCGACTATGCCTTCTGCGGCTATACAAAGCTCACTTCGCTCACCCTGCCCGCGGGGCTGAAAGAGATTGGGCAGGGCGCCTTCTGCGGCTGCACGCAGCTTAGCGGCGTCGCCGTGCCCGCGTCCGTTCAGACGGTCAAAAGCCGCGCCTTCGACGGCTGCAGCGGCGCGGAGACGATCGCGTTTGCCGAGGGGGTGCAGGCCATCGCGCCCGACGCTCTGATCAACTGTTCTTCCCTCAAAGAGATCGTCATTCCCGACAGCGCGGTGTGCGACGGCACCCTCTCGTTTACGGGCTGCACTGCTTTGGAGAGCGTCACGATCGGCGACGGCATCGCGTCGGTCGGCGGGTTGAGCGCCAAAGAACATCTGCGCGAAGTCATCCTCGGCGACGGCATCGAGAAGGTCTATGACGCCATGTTCCAGTCATGTACCGCTTTGGAGCGCGTCACTCTCGGGGCGAATGTCGGCGAGATAGGCGTCAGCGCCTTTAACGGCTGTGCCGCTTTGCAGGAGATCGACATCCCGTCGAACGTTACCGGCATCGGAAATTACGCCTTCCAGGAATGCACGTCGCTGAAAATGCTCTCCGTTCCGGGAAGGGTCGCCAAGATCGGCGATTCGGCTTTTTCGGGCTGCACCGCCCTTTGGGAGGTCTATCTTTCCGAAGGCGTGCGCGAGATCGGCAATAGCGCGTTCTTAGGCTGCTCCGCCCTGACGGATATCGCCTTCCCGTCCACCCTGCTTGCGTTGGGGAAGAGTGCTTTCTCCAATTGTTCCGTCTTGAAGGAAGTATCCTTCGATGAAGAGGGCTTGCTCGAAGCCATCCCCGATTTTTGTTTTAGCGAGTGTTCCGCGCTGGAAAAGCTCTCCTTCGGCAAAAACATCCGCAGCATCGAGACCGCCTTCAATGACTGCGGCGGATTTATCATCGACTACCGAGCCGCGGTGGGCGAGTGGTGCTCGATCGACGGACTAAAAGAGCTGATGGGACCCATAGCCTCTAGCTATGAGCAGGGCGAGCGCGTCTTGTATATCGGAGGGAAGGAGATCGAGGGCGAGATCACGGTCTCGGGCACGGAGACGATCGGCGCTTACGCCTTCTACGGCTGCGATCTCATCACAAAGGTAGTGATCGAAGATACGGTGACGAGCATCGGCGCGCGCGCCTTCTACGGCTGCTCTTCCATGAAGCAGATCTTTATCCCGCAGAACGTGACTTCGGTCGGCGAAAACGCCTTTGCCGAATGCGCCGCGCTCACCGTCTACTGCGAGGCGGGCGAAAAGCCGGACGGCTGGGCGGAAAACTGGATCCCGGACGACCGGCCCGTGGAATGGGGCGCGGTTTTCGGCGACACGCAAAAAACCGCGCGGCTGCGCGCCGCCCTGTAAACGCGCTTTGGCAGTAAAGGATAAAATTTCGGCAAGAGCCGCCCCCGTGCGGGGGCGGCTCACTTTTTTCCCGATTTTCACACGCTCTTTTTAAAAAACTATGGACGGGCCGAAGAAAGTATGGTATACTGTAAGTATCTTTGAACAGATTTTTGCGGGGGCGCGCAAAGGGCGGGCATGGAAAAACGTATCATTGCTTTCGATATAGGCGATAAAAGGATCGGGATCGCGGCGAGCGACCCGTTCAATACCTTTGCTCTGCCGGGGGAGACCTATTTCCGCACCAAAGACGCGGATGCGGACGCGGCTGCTCTTGCCGAGATCGCCAAGGAGAAGGGGGCGGGCAGGATCGTCTGCGGGCTTCCCTTGAATTTTGACGGCAGCGAGTCGCTGCAGACGGAAAAGACCCGCCGCTTCGTGGAACGGCTGCGCCAAAAGACGCAGATCGAGATCGTCTTTGAAGACGAGCGCTTCACCACGATGGAGGCGGAGCGGGTGCTCATTTCGGGCGGCGTCCGCCGCGAAGACAGAAAAAAGACCATCGACAGCATCGCCGCTTCCTATATCCTCGAGGGGTATCTGGAGCGGATGAATAAATCAAAAAAAGGAGTATGACCATGAGCGAAAAGAAGATGCGTGAAGAAAACTGCGTTCCCGAGGACGAAGAAGAGGTCAACCTCGTCGAGCTCAAAGACGACGAAGGCAAGATCCATAAATGTTATCACATCGGCACCATCGAATACAAGGAACGTTGGTTCGCCTTTTTCCAGCCCGCCGACGAGGAGAGCGAGGACGAAGAGGCGGAAGACGTCGCCATTTTGGAGGTCAAAAAGGAAGAAGGGGACGAGGAAGAGATGCTCTATCCCGTCGACGACGACAAACTCCTCGACGAAGTGTTCGACGAATTTTGCCGCGTGATGGAAGAGGACGACGACGCGGACGAGGCGGCGTCTCTGGATACCGATTACGAAGAGGGCTGCGGCTGCGGCTGCAAGCACCACGACCACAAGAAGGAAAAGTAAGGCGCTTTTCGGCGCAGTGAGAGCCGCGGGGCGGCGTACCCGCCCCGCGGCGTATGTTTTTGCGCCCGTTTTCGGCGGAATTTTGCAAATTTTCCCGCAGAAAAGCGCATTTTTGTTGCAAAAAAAATTGCCTTATGCTAAAATAGTAAGGCTATAAATTCACACCTCGGGCGTGCCGCGTACCGTTCCCGCCAAAATCTCAAAAGGGCGGGCTTATGCGGCTGTTTTATGCGCCCGCGGGAGGAACAAACGGAGGTTTATTTTTATGGCAGTCATCACTATGAAGCAGCTGCTCGAAGCGGGCGTCCACTTCGGGCACCAGACGAGAAAGTGGAACCCCAAGATGAAAAAATACATCTTTGCGGCGCGCAACGACATCCACATCATCGATCTGCAGCTCACCGTCGGCCTCGTGGAAGAGGCGTATAAGTTCGTCGCCGACACCGTGAAAGCGGGCAAGAGCATCCTCTTTGTCGGCACCAAAAAGCAGGCGCAGGAAGCCATCAAGGAAGAGGCGACCCGCTGCGGCCAGTTCTATATCAATTCCCGCTGGCTGGGCGGCACGCTCACCAACTTCAAGACCATCCGTTCGAGGATCGACCGCCTCAACAAACTGCAGAGGATGGAAGAATCGGGCGACTTCGAGCTGCTTCCCAAGAAAGAAGTTCTGGGGCTCAAAAAGGAAATGGCGAAGCTCGAGGCGAACCTCGGCGGTATCCGCGAGATGAAAAATCTCCCCGGCGCCATGTTCATCGTCGACCCGCACAATGAAGATATCGCCGTGCAGGAAGCGCGCAAGCTGCATATCCCGATCGTCGCGATCACGGACACCAACTGCGATCCCGACCTTATCGACTACGTCATCCCGGGCAACGACGACGCGATCCGCGCGGTCAAGCTGCTCTCTTCCGTCATCGCCAACGCCGTCATCGAGGCGAACCAGGGCGAGGCGGTGAACGCGGAGCTTGCGCAGGCGGCGGAAGAGGTCAAAGAACCCGAATCCGTAGAAGAGGCCGTCGCGGCGGCGGAAGAACCCGCGGCGGAGTGAGCGGTTTTCAGAAAAAATCACAGGAAAATATTCGGAGGCATATAAAAATATGGCTATTACGGCAAGTGACGTCAACGCCCTCAGGCAGAAGACGGGCGTCGGCATGATGGATTGCAAAAAGGCTCTGACCGAAGCGAACGGCGACATGGACAAGGCGATCGAGATCCTGCGCGAAAAGGGGATGGCGACCGCAGCCAAAAAGGCGGGCCGCATCGCCGCGGAAGGCATCGTCGACAGCTACATCCATATGGGCGGCAAGGTAGGCGTGCTCGTTGAAGTCAACTGCGAGACCGACTTCGTCGCGCGCGGCGACCAGTTCAAAGAACTCGTCCACGACATTGCCCTGCAGATCGCGGCGGCAAAACCTTTATACGTCACCAAAGAAGAGGTCCCCGAAGAGGTCCTCGAAGAGGAGAAGAAGATCCTCAAAGTGCAGGCGATGAACGAGGGTAAGCCCGAAAATATCGCCGAAAAGATGGTGCAGGGCAGGATCAAGAAATATTATGAAGACTTCTGCCTTCTCGAGCAGCCGTTCGTGAAGGATTCTTCCAAGACGATCAACCAGCTCATCACCGAGGCGATCGCCTCCATCGGCGAAAAGATCACGGTGCGCCGCTTCGCGCGCTTTGAGATGGGCGAAGGCATCGAAAAGAAAAAGGATGACCTCGCGGAAGAAGTCGAAAAACAAGTTTCCAAGATGAAAGGTTAAAAATTCCGAAGGGCACACAATTTACTTTTGTGTGCCTTTTTTACAAGGCGGAAAAGGCGGCACCGCCCGCCGAGGGGAGGTTTTTTATGCAGGAAAAGCAACCTAAGTACAAGAGGATCATCTTAAAACTTTCGGGAGAGGCGCTCGCGGGAGAAAACGGCTTCGGCCTGGACGAAAAGATCATCGCGGGCGTGGTCGACCAGCTCATCCGCGTGCACGACATGGGCGTGGAAGTCGGGCTCGTCATCGGCGGCGGCAACTTCTGGCGGGGCAGGCAGGGCACCAATATGGACAGGACGACGGCGGACCACATGGGTATGCTCGCCACCGTCATCAACTCCCTCGCCATGCAGGACGCCATCGAGCAGCGCGGCGTGCCCGTGCGGGTGCAGACGGCGCTCAACATGGTCAGCGTCGCCGAGCCCTTCATCCTCAGAAAGGCGCTGCGCCACTTCGAGCTCGGCAGGATCGTCATCTTTGCCTGCGGTACGGGCAATCCCTATTGTTCCACCGATACGGGCGCCGCGCTCAGGGCGGCGGAGACGAATGCGGACATCCTGCTTTTAGCGAAAAATGTGGACGGCATTTACGACAGCGACCCCAAGACCAACCCGTCCGCCAAAAAGATCGACAAGATCTCGCACATGGAAGTCATCAACCGCGGCCTCAAGGCGATGGATACGACGGCGATCACCATGTGCATGGACAACAATATCCCCGTGCTCGCTTTTGCGCTTTCCGAAAAGGACGCCATCGTGCGCGCCATCTGCGGCGAACGTACGGGCACACTCATTGCAAGCGAATCTTGATAAGGAGATAAGAACATGATCGACAACGAAAAAGCACAGGAAACATTGCTCGTTTTGGAAGAAAAGCTGGATAAGACGGTGAGCGTTCTGCGCGAAGAATTTGCGGGGATCCGCGCGGGCAGGGCGAACCCGCACGTCCTTGACAAGATCACGGTCGACTATTACGGCACCCCTTCGCCCCTCAACCAGGTCGGCAACATCGCCGTCGCCGACGCGAAGTGCCTGGTCATCAGCCCCTGGGATACGAGCCTTTTGAAGGGGATCGAAAAGGCGATCCTGCAGTCCAACATCGGGCTTACGCCCACCAACGACGGCAAAGTCATCCGCCTCATCTTCCCCGACCTTACCGAAGAGCGCCGCCGCGACCTCGCCAAACAGATCAAGGGCATTTCCGAGGAGGCGAAAGTCGCCGCGCGCAACATCCGCCGCGACGCGATGGATACCTTCAAGAAGATGAAAAACGGCAAAGAGATCTCCGAAGACGAGTGCTCCGCGCTCGAAAAGGAAGTCGAAAAGACCATTTCCAAGACCATCGAACAGATCGACAAACTTACCGCGGATAAAGAAAAAGAAGTCATGTCCGTGTAACAAGGGCGCGTTATGAGAAACATCAAATTGCCCGCCCATATCGCCTTCATCATGGACGGGAACGGCCGCTGGGCAAAGCGCCGTTTCCGCCCGCGCGCATACGGGCATAAAATGGGGGTGCAGAACATGACGAAGATCTGTTCGCACGCCTTTAAACTCGGCATTCCCATCGTGACCGTCTACGCCCTTTCGACGGAGAACCTTTCCCGCCCGCAGGATGAGCTGGACGAGCTCTTCGACCTCATCCGCCTGTATTTCGGCAAAAAGCGGGAAAAACTGACGGAATTGCAGGTCAAGATCAATATCCTCGGCGATATTTCCGTCCTTCCCGAAGACGTGCAGCAGGATATCCTCGCCGTCACAGAAGAGACGGCGCACTACGGCGAAGGGCTGCTCAACATCTGTATCAACTACGGCGCGCGGCAGGAGATCGTGCGCGCGGTCAATACCGCCGTCTCCTACGGCAGGTTCGCCGACGAGGCGAGCTTCAAAGAGCTCCTCTCCACGGCGGGCATCCCCGACCCCGACCTTATCGTCCGCACGGGCGGCGAGGTGCGCCTTTCCAATTTCCTGCTCTATCAGGCGGCATACGCGGAGCTGTATTTCTCCAAAAAAATGTGGCCAGCCTTCGGCAGGCGCGATCTCGAACGCGCCATCGCCAACTATTCCGCGCGCGACAGGCGTTACGGCAACATCGGGAGGAAATAGCATGAAAAAGAGGCTCATCACCGGCATCGTCTATATCGGCGTCATCGTCGGCTTTTTCTTCCTGCGCAACATCCATCCCTGGTTTTTCGGCGTGCTCGTCTACGCTTTCTCCCTCCTCGGGACGTATGAGATGGTACACGCCTTCTCCTATCGGAAGCAAAGCGAGGAAGGGGAGGAGCCGCCCGCCTTCGCCATGTCTGCGGCGCAAAAGGGCGCGGTCTACGCCTTTGCGCTCCTGTTTACCCCCGTCTATTATCTGGTGGAATACTTCTTCCCGGGGCAGGGATTCCGCGGGATGCTCAATCTCGCCTTCCTCTTCGGGCTCGCGCTCCTTTGTATCCTCGTCTTCGACCATGTGCGTTCGGGGCTGCAGGGTGCGGGCGGCGCGCTCCTTTGCGCCTTCTATCCGACGGCGCTACTCTCCACCATGCTCCTTGCCAACGACCTTTCTTCCGGCTCCACGCTCGCCCTTCTCATCATCTTTGTCATCTCTCCTGTGGCGGATACCTTCGCCTTTGTCGTCGGCAGCCTCTTGAAGGGCAAAAAGCTGTGCCCGAACATCAGCCCGAACAAGACGATCTCGGGCGCGGTCGGCGGCGTCGTGTTCGGCATCGGCGCGAGCGTGCTCCTTTATTGGCTGTACACGCTCGGCTCCGATTACGTCTACACGGGCTGGGGCAGCAGCTGGGCGGGGATGCCGTGGCTCGTCTTTGCCCTCATCGGGCTGGTCGCGGCGGTCATGACGGAGTTCGGCGACCTCGCCGAAAGCATCATCAAGCGCAAAGTTGGCGTCAAGGACATGGGCAAACTGCTCCCGGGGCACGGCGGCATCCTCGACAGGATCGACGGCACCCTCTTTGCGAGCACCTTCGTCTATATCGTCTTTGAACTCTTAGTGCTTCTATAAAAGACAGATACCCGTATGACCTGCGGGTATTTTTTCTGCGCGGCGCTCATGGAAACCCGCCGCGCGGCGTACACTAATAGGGGGTAAGCAAAATGCGTACAAGGATCGCCCTCATCGGCAGCACCGGTTCGATCGGCAGGCAGGTCGTCAACGTCGCCGCCCGCTATCCCGATCTTTTCGAGATCGTCTGTATCGCCGCCAATACGGGAGGGGAAGCCTTCTTTGAACAGATGCAGACGCTTTCTCCCGCCTTTGCCGTGCTCCGCACGGAAGGGGAGAACACGGGCGCGCCCCGCGGCGTGCGCTTTGAACGGGGCGAGGCGGCGTTTGAAGAGGCGTGCGCCTATCCGTCGGCAGACGTGTTTTTCATCGCCGTGACGGGCTTTGCGGGGCTCAAAGCGGCGCTCTTGGCGGCGGGTACGGGCAAGCGCGTCGCGCTTGCCAACAAGGAATGCCTCGTCGCGGGCGGAACGCTCGTCATGGCAGCGGCAAAAAAATCGGGCGCGGAGATCGTGCCCGTCGACAGCGAGCATTCCGCGCTCTGGCAGTGCCTTTCCTTCGACCGCGGCGCGCCTTTTTCCAAACTCATCCTCACCGCCAGCGGCGGGGCGCTCAGAGACGTGCCCTTGGAAAAGCTCGGCGGGATGACGGCAAAAGACGCGCTCGCCCATCCCAACTGGGATATGGGCGCCAAGATCACGATCGACTGCGCGACCATGCTCAATAAGGGGTTTGAAGTCATCGAGGCGATGCACCTATATAATGCTCCCCTTGACAAGATCGAAGTGGTCATGCACCGCGAGAGCATCGTGCATTCCCTGGTCGCCTTTGCCGACGGGGCGGTGCTCGCCCAGATGAGCTATCCTTCGATGGAACTTCCCATCCAGCTCGCGCTCACTTACCCCGCGCGGCTCAAAGCCAACGTCGCGCCCCTCGACCTTGCCGCGCTCGGCGCGCTGCATTTTTCCGCGCCCGATCCCGCGCGCTATCCCTGTTTTACGCTGGCGCTCGGCTGCGCCCGCGCGGGCGGGGATCTGCCCTGCGCGCTCAACGGCGCGGGGGAAGTCGCGGTCTGCGCCTTTTTGCAAGGGCGTATCCGCTATACCCGCATCGCGGAGATCGTCGAAGGGGTACTTTCGGGTATGCAGCCCCGCCCCGCCGAGAGCTATGTGCTCTTGCGGGAGACGGACGCGCGCGCCCGCAGCGCCGCCCGCGCGCTGCTGTAAAGCGGGCATTTTTCCGCCCCGCCGCGTTCTTTGGCGGCGTGCGGGCGGCACGGAGTTTTATGTTTGAGCTTCTTTCCTTTTCGGGCGCGGTGCGCACGGCAGGTTCGGTGCTTCTGGCGCTCGTCATCCTGCTCGCCATGATCACCGTGCATGAATTCGGGCATTACCTCGCGGGGAAGATCTTCCGCTTCAAGATCAACGAATTTGCCGTCGGCTTCGGGCCGGCGCTTTTTAAGCATAAAAAAAAGGACGGCGAGTTTTTCTCCCTGCGCTGCATCCCCCTCGGCGGTTATTGCGCCTTTGAAGGGGAAGACTGCGAGGCGCCGCACCCTGCCGCCTTCAACAACAAAAAGCCGTGGCAGCGCATCGTCGTGCTCTTTGCGGGCGCGTTCATGAACTATCTTTTCGCCCTGATCCTGCTCATCGTCTCCTTTTTCGCCTGCGGGCAGCTGCTGCTCTATCCCGTCATCGAGCCTTCGTCCGAGCCCGTCTATAATGAGTATTCCCTGCAAACGGGCGACGTCGTCATCGCCTGCGAGGGGAAGGATATTTACCTGACTTCCGATCTCATGGGGGCGCTGGAAGGCAAAAGGCAGGGGGACGTGGTCACTTTTACCGTCTCCCGCGAGGGGAGCGGGGCGCGCCGCGTGCTGGATATAAAGGTGATGCTGCGCGCCGACGCGGACTTTGACGGGCTCACCGATACCGGGGCGCTCTGGGCGGCGCTCGGCGCCGAGCGCGTCTATGCCGAAGACGGCAGCTTTACCTACCGCGTCTATACCGTCTCTTACCGCGGGTTCGGTTTTTTTGAAACGTTCGGCAGGGCGTGCAACTATTCCGTCCGCATCGGCGGCACCATTTTCAAGGTGCTCGGGCAGCTTTTAACGGGCGATCTGGGGCTTTCCGCCTTCGGCGGGCCCGTCAGTACCGTCAAATTGACCTCGCAAGTCGCTTCCCGCAGTCTGCAGCAGTTTTTAGAGATCTCCGCCTTTATCGGCGTCAATCTCGCCGTGTTCAATCTTCTGCCCATCCCCGCGCTCGACGGCTCCAAGATCGTCTTTACCGCCATCGAGTGGGTGCGCGGCAAGCCCATCAACCGCCGCGTGGAAGCGATCATCCACGCCGTCGGCTTCGTGCTGCTGCTCGCCTTCGCGGTGCTGGTGGATGTGATGCAGTTGTTTTAAAGGAATAATTCACAAAAATCTCGGCGAGCTGACGCCTGCGATTTTCCGTGATTTTAGGGAGACACCGCCGAACAAACGCGCGGCGTTTTAGCGGCGTTTTCTCCCTCTTTTTTGCCTTTTAGGGGCACGCACTATTATAGCACGGCAAAAAATTCACCCCCTTCCCGTAAGCCAAAGGATTGGCAAATAGGGTGAAAAAGCAAAAAGTGAGACTTTGTTTACGAAAATCTCGGCGAGCTGACGCCTGCGATTTTCAGTGATTTTAGGGAGAC
>CALWCR010000120.1 GCA_944376445.1 uncultured Clostridia bacterium
AGATCGCCGCGGGGCAGATCCCCCTGCGCGTGACCCACAACGATACCAAGCTGAACAACGTGATGATCGACGACGTTACGGGCAAAGGGCTCGCCGTCATCGACCTCGATACCGTCATGCCCGGTTCCCTCTGTTACGATTTCGGCGACAGCATCCGCTTCGGCTGCAACCCCGCCGCCGAGGATGAACCCGACCTTTCCAAGGTCAATTTCCGCTTCGACTTGTATCAGACGTACCTCGACGGCTATCTTTCCGCCGTGGGCGGCTCGATCACCCCTTTGGAAAGGGAAGAACTGCCGATGGGCGCCGTCCTCATGACGTACGAATGCGGCATGCGTTTTTTGACGGACTATCTCGAAGGGGACGTCTATTTTAAGACGCATCGCCCCGGGCAAAACCTTGACCGCGCGCGTACCCAGCGCAAGTTGGTGGAGGATATGCTCTCCCGTTTAGACGAGATGCGCGCGGCAGCATCGCGCTGAAATTTGCCGCCCCCTTCGCGGCGGGCGCGTTTATAAAAGATCGGAGGTCACGGCTATGCAGAACATTCCCCCCATCCGGGTAGGCGTGGTCGCGGTATCGCGCGACTGCTTTCCCGAAAGCCTGTCTGTGAACAGGCGCAAGGCGCTCATGGCAGCGTATGAAAAGAAGTACGGCAAAGAGAACGTATACGAATGTCCCGTTTGCATCGTGGAGAGCGAGATCCATATGAGGCAGGCGCTCGCGGATATTCAAAAGGCGGGCTGCAACGCCCTCGCGGTGTACCTCGGCAACTTCGGCCCCGAGATCTCGGAAACGATGCTCGCCAAGGAATTTTCAGAAAAAGTCGGGGGAGCGGTGCTGTTCTTCGCGGCGGCGGAGGAGGACATCCCCACCCTCGCAAGTTCGCGCGGCGACGCCTACTGCGGCATGCTCAACGCCTCGTATAACCTGAAGCTGCGCGGCGTAAAGGCGTACATCCCCGAATACCCCGTGGGGGACGCCGAGGAATGCGCGGATATGCTGCACGAATTTCTGCCCGTCGCGCGCGCGGTGTACGCTTTGAAACACCTGAAAATTATTTCTTTCGGGCCTCGCCCGACAAACTTCCTTGCCTGCAACGCCCCCATCCAACAGCTGTATGACCTCGGCGTGGAGATCGAAGAAAATTCCGAGCTTGACCTGTTCGAGGCGTTCCACAAACACGACGGGGACAAGCGCATACCCGAAGTGGTCGCGGATATGGAAAGGGAACTGGGCAAGGGCAACAAAAAGCCTGAAATTTTGCCCAAGCTCGCGCAGTATGAATTGACGCTCCTCGACTGGATCGAAGCGCACAAGGGCAGCCGCGAATTTGTGGCGATCGCAGGCAAGTGCTGGCCCGCCTTCCAGACGCAGTTCGGCTTTGTGCCCTGCTATGTGAACAGCCGTCTCACGGGGCGGGGCATCCCCGTCTCCTGCGAGGTGGACATCTACGGCGCGCTGTCCGAATTCATCGGCACGGTCGTCAGTGAAGACGCGGTGACGCTTCTCGACATCAACAACACGGTGCCGAAGGATCTGTATAAGGCGGACATCGAGGGCAAGTACCCGTACGCGCTCACCGATACCTTTATGGGCTTCCATTGCGGCAACACTTGCAGCAAAAAGCTGTGCTTCTGCGAGATGAAGTACCAGCTCATCATGGCGCGCTCCCTGCCCGAAGAAGTAACCCAGGGCACGCTGGAAGGGGACATCGCCGCGGGCGACATCACCTTCTTCCGCCTGCAAAGCACGGCGGACAACAAGCTGCGCGCGTATGTGGCGCAGGGGGAGGTGTTGCCCGTCAAAACGCGCAGTTTTGGCTCCATCGGCATCTTTGCCATCCCCGAAATGAAGCGTTTTTACCGCCACGTTCTCATCGAGGGCAATTACCCGCACCACGGCGCGGTGGCGTTCGGGCACTTCGGCAAGGAACTGTACGAGGTGTTCAAATACATCGGCGTGCCCGTGGAGGAGATCGGGTTTAACCGCGCGAAGGGCGACCGCTATCCGACCGAAAATCCGTTTTCACGGGGCTAAAATACATCGAAGAGGAGAAAAACATGAAGCTGAAAGACGGAGACGTCCTCGTCTTTGCGGGAGATTCGACCACGGATGCGGGCAAAAGCGCCACGCCCGACGGGCTGGGCAGCGGGTATGTGCGTTTGGTACGCGACGCATTGTACGCCTTTCTGCCGCGGCAAAATTTCCGCGTCGTCAACGCGGGCGTCAGCGGCAATACGACGCGCGATCTTTTGGAACGTTGGGAACGCGACGTGGCGGCATGCGATCCGGACGTGCTCTTTTGCATGATCGGCATCAACGAGGTGTGGCGCCATTTTGATAATTTCGATCCGAAACACGCCTATATTTCGGAAGACGAATACGAAAAGAATATCCGCGCCGTCTGTGATAAGGCGGCGGGCGTGCGCGAGTTTTGCTTGATGACGCCCTTTTATATGGAGCGCAGCCGCGTCGACGCGATGCGCGCCATGACCGAACG
>CALWCR010000121.1 GCA_944376445.1 uncultured Clostridia bacterium
GGGATACGGGTGGAGCCGCCGACGAGGATGACCTTGTCGATGTCGCTGTAGGTAAGGCCCGCGTCCTTCATCGCCAGGCGCATGGGCTCCGCCGTCTTTTCGACCAGATCCGCCGTCAGCGCGTCGAACTTCTGGCGGGTAAGGTCTGCGTCGAGGTGCTTGGGCCCTTCCGCCGTAGCCGTGATGAAGGGAAGGTTGATGTTGGTCGTGGTCATGCCGGAAAGCTCGATCTTCGCCTTTTCGGCAGCCTCTTTGAGGCGCTGCATCGCCATCTTGTCTTTGGAAAGGTCGATGCCCTCTTTCTTCTTGAATTCGTCCACGAGATGGTCCATGATCCGCTTGTCGAAGTCGTCGCCGCCGAGCATATTGTTGCCGTTGGTCGCCAAAACTTCAAACACGCCGTCGCCGATCTCGAGGATGGAGACGTCGAAGGTGCCGCCGCCGAGGTCGTAGATCATGACTTTGTGGTTGTTCTTGTCTTTATCCAGCCCGTATGCGAGCGCCGCCGCCGTCGGTTCGTTGATGATACGAAGGACGTTGAGCCCCGCGATCTTGCCCGCGTCTTTGGTCGCCTGGCGCTGGCTGTCGGTAAAGTATGCCGGGCAGGTGATGACGGCGTCCGTCACTTTGCTGCCGAGATAGCTCTCCGCGTCCGCTTTCAGTTTGGAAAGGATCATCGCGGAGATCTCCTGGGGAGAATACTTCTTCCCGTCGATGTCCACTTTATAATCGCTGCCCATGTGGCGCTTGATAGAGATGACCGTCCTGTCGGGATTTGCGACTGCCTGGCGCTTTGCCACCTGGCCGACGATCCTCGAACCGTCTTTCTGGAACGCCACGACGGACGGCGTGGTGCGCGCGCCCTCGGGGTTGGGGATGACGACTGCCTCGCCGCCTTCCATGACGGCGACGCAGGAATTGGTCGTGCCTAAATCGATACCGATCACTTTTGCCATATTATATCACTCCTTTTTCAGGTAAAAGAACTTACCAAATTTTATTTATTTTTGTCCGCCCGCGCGGGAGAGGATACGTCAAGACGTAACTTTCACCTGCGCGAAGCGAAGGACTTTATCGCCTTTTTTATAGCCTTTGAGGAACACTTCTTTCACATACCCGGGCTCCACCCCTTCCGCGGCGGGCTCGCTCATGATCGCCTCGCAGAATCTGGGGTCGAACTCTTCGCCGACGGGGCAGATCTCTTCCACCCCTTCCCCTTCGAGCAATGCCCTGAAACTGCGCAGCACCATTTCGATGCCCTTTTTCGTCTGCTCGTCGCAGGTGGGGAGGGCGCGTTCGAGGTTGTCGCCCACGGGCAGCAGCTTGACGAGGATGTCCGCGCGGCCTTCCTGGTAGCTTTGGCGGCGGGTCTCGGCGTTGCGCTTGCGGAAGTTTTCGTATTCCGCAGAAATGCGGATCCACTTGTCTTTATATTCTTCCGCTTCCGCGCGCGCCTTTTCCAGCGCCTCTGCCGCAGGCTCGGCTGCGGGCGTTTCGCACTGCTTAGCCTCTTCCTGCACGTTTTCGGAAGGTTCGGCTGCGTTTTCGGGTATTTCTTCCTTTCTATCTTCTTTTTTGCTCATTGTCGTCGTCCTTTTTGTCTTTGATCCTGCCGCCGACCAGCTCTTCCAATGCCTTGCCGACGTTTTCCAATACGGTGATGACCTTGGGATAATCCATGCGGATGGGCCCGATGACGCCGTATGTGCCGAGGTTTTTGCCCCCCGCCGAATAGGTCGCCGTCACGACCGAACAATCGTCGGGCACGTCTTTATCGCCCGAAGAGCCGATCTTGACGTTGATCTGTATTTCGTCGTTTTCCCCTTCGATGATGTCGGCAAGTTTGTCCTTGCTCGCGATCACGGTGAGAAAATTCTTGACGTTGCCGATGTCTTCGTATTCGGGATGGTTGAAGATCTTCTCCGCGCCCGAGAGCACGACGTCTTCTTCCCGCGGGCGGGTGTACGATTTGAGCGCCTCGATGACCTCGCTCATCACCTCGCGGTACTGGCCGAAATCGGCGAGGATCTGCTCTTCCGTCTCCCGCACTTCCGAAAGCGCTTTGCCCGCGAACAGCTCCGAGATCATCTTGGACGCCTTTTCCAGATCGTCCTCCCCCATGTCTTCGGGCATATCGATGAAGCTGTCCCTGAGGATGCGTTCGCTCGTCATGATGACGAGAAGGGCAATCCCGTCTCCGCAGGGAAGGAGGGAAAGGGAACGGATGGTCTCCGCGTCCGCGTGCGGGGTCACGGCGACCGAAGTGTAATCGGTCAGTTCGCTGATGACCGCCGTCACGTTCTTGATGAGGTGCTCCACGTCGCGCGATTTGTCCTTGAACGCCTGCTCGATATAGTCGAGGTCCTTATCGGACAAATTCCCCTTCTGCATCAGCTCTTCGATATAGAAGCGGTATGCCTGCGGGGAAGGCACCCTCCCGCCCGAAGTATGGAACTGGGTGAGATAGCCGAGCTCCTCCAAAGACGCGAGCTCGTTGCGCACCGTGGCGGAACTTATATCCGTTAAATGCTTTTCGGTGATGCTCTTGCTGGAAACGGGCACGGCGGTATTGATATATTCGTCGACGACGATCTGCAAGATCTTCTTTTTCCGATCGGACATCTTCATGCCGCGCACCCCCTTCCGCCTTTGGCGCTTTGATTTTTACTTTGTTAGCACTCTCAACCTTTAAGTGCTAATGCTATTATATATTTATTGTCACGCAATGTCAAGGGATTTATGCCGCAATTTTAAAATTTTTAAAAATCGGAGAGCCGCCCGCAAGCGGCTCCCCTTCTTTATATGATATATTTCCCCGCCGCCCACAAACGGCCTTCCTTTAAAATATATCGCGCGCCGCCCGCGGGCGGCGCGCCTTTTCCTTTCCGAAGGAGCAAAGCCCGTCACGGCCTTGCGGCGATGTCTCATTCTCCGCAAAAAACTATTTTTGCCCGTGCGACGCTTTCCACGCCTTGATCTCGGCAAGGCGCGCGGCGATCTTGCCTTCCACGCCTTCCTCGCCCGGGCGGTAATAGGTGCGCCCTTGCAGAGAATCGGGCAGGCACTGCATATCCGTCAGTTTGTCCTCAAAGTCGTGCGCGTATTGGTATCCCTTGCCGTATTCGAGCTCTTTCATGAGCTTTGTGGGCGCGTTGCGGATGACGAGGGGGACGGGTTCCGCCAGCATGGTGAGGGCGTCCTTTTTCGCGCTCTCGTATGCCATGTACAGCGCATTGGATTTGGGCGCCATCGACATATACACGACCGCCTCGCTCAGATGCACGCTGCATTCGGGCATACCGATAAAGTGGCACGCCTGGTAGGCGGCAACGGCGATCTCGAGGGCGCGCGGATCCGCAAGCCCGACGTCTTCGCTCGCAAAGCGGGTGACGCGGCGGGCGATATAAAGGGGGTCCTCCCCCGCTTCGAGCATACGCGCCAGCCAGTAGACGGCGGCGTCGGGGTCGGAGTTGCGCATGGATTTATGCAGGGCGGAGATGAGGTTGTAGTGCTCTTCCCCCTTCTTGTCATAGAGGAGAGATTTTTTGGAAGTGCACTGCTCCACCGTTTCGCGGGTGACGGTTGTCGTTTCCCCCTGCACGTCGCCGTTGAGCACCGCCATCTCGAGGGTGGAAAGGGCGCTGCGCGCGTCGCCGTTGGCAAAGGCGGCGATCGTCTCAAGAATATCGTCCGCGATGCGCACGTCCTGCCCGCCGAAGCCCCGTTCGTCCGTGAGGGCGCGGCGCAAAAGCCCGCAAAGCTCCTCCGTTTTGAGCGGCTGCAGCACGAACACCTTACAGCGGGAGAGGAGCGCCCCGTTCACTTCAAAGGAAGGATTTTCCGTCGTCGCGCCGATGAGGATGACGCTGCCCCGCTCGACAAAGGGCAGAAAGGCGTCCTGCTGCGCCTTGTTGAAGCGGTGTATCTCGTCCACGAAGAGGATGGTCTTCTCCCCGTAGATGCGGTTCTTTTCCGCCTGCTCCATCACCTGTTTGATCTCTTTGACCCCGCTCGTGACGGCGGAAAAGTCGATGAACGCCGCCTTCGTCCTGACTGCGATGATGCGGGCGAGCGTCGTCTTGCCGACGCCGGGCGGGCCCCAGAAGATCATGGAGCCGATCTTGTCGCTCTCGATGAGCCTGCGCAGGACCTTCCCTTCGCCGAGCAGATGTTTCTGCCCCGCAAATTCGTCCAGCGTGCGCGGGCGCAGCCGCGCCGCGAGGAGCAGATCCGCGTCGCTCGTAAACATGGATTGCTGCTGCATATTCCTCTCCTCCGCGCAAAACAATGCGCGCCAAAAGGCGAAAGCGCCGCGACGCGCGCCGTTTTCGGGCGCGCCGAACGCGGCGGCTTTGCGAATTTATTGTCTGCGGAACAGTTCCCGTTCCTGAAAGCGTTTCTTTTCGGAAGCGGCGCCCGCACGCCCGCGGATACGCGCCTCTGCGTCCTCGCGGTATGCCGCCGCCTCTTCTTCGGTGATGGAGCCCGAAGCGAGGAGCGATTCGAGGTAAGTACGGCGCGCCGCCTCGCCGAGAGCGTCGACCCGCTCCCCGCGCACTTTCTGCGCCAGGCGGGTCATGAAAAAGGCGATGTCGCGAAAGAGCCCGACGTGCGCGGCGTAGAGCGCGTCCTCTTCGAGCATTTCCGCATAGGTGAGCTTCGGGCCGCCGTAGCGGGCGAGGGAGCTGACGATGCCGGGGCGCACCGCAAAGCGCGCCCTTCCTTCGGGCGAAAGCGCCGCGCCGTCGCTCACCGTCATGAGCACGGGGCCGACAAAGCTCATCCTGCCGAGAAAGACAGACCAAAGCAGCGGATAATATTTGAGGCTGCTCCCCTTGAGGAATTTGCCGAAGCCCGTGACGCGCTCCTTTTCGGGCAGCAGGCTGCCGTCCTCCGCGTGCAGGATGCGCTCGCTCGTCAAGACGCTCACCCGCACGACCTTGCCCTTTTTGCCGCAGTAATAGCCGTGCTCGAAGAGGGCGGGATAGGCGTTCACGGCGCGGTTATAGACGGCGTCCGCCGCCAGGGCGATGAGGAAAAATGGCAAAAACAGAAGGAGAAAGGCTGCGGAAAACAAAATATCGAACAGCCTTTTAAACAGCCATCTGTAATTGAGCGCCGCGATGAGCACGAACACGACGATGTCGGCGGCGATGAACAGCGCCATGCCCCACGGCGTGTTCAAAAAGGAAACGGCGAGGATCTTCGGCATACGGTTATACCCCCACTTGGTCAAAAAATCGTTTATACGTTACGGCAAAGAGAGGTCATTCCTCTTCTTCAAAAGGTTCCGCGCTGCGGGCGAGAACGCCGTCTAAAAGGCGCAGGATCTCTTCCTTTCCCGCATTGGTCGCGGAGGAAACGGCGACGACGTTGCCTTCCCCTGTCTTCAAAGAAGCGGCGATCTTGCGGACATGACTTTTGACTTTGGTCACGGCGATCTTGTCCGACTTGGTCGCGACGGCTGTAAACGGGATGCGGGAAGCGTACAAAAAGGAGATCATCGTCAGATCGTCCGCCGAAGGGTCGTGGCGGATGTCCACGAGCGCAAAGACGTGCGCAAGGCGCGTTCCGGCAAAAAAATCTTCCAAAAGGCGCGCCCATTTCGCCTTCTCCTCGCGGGAAACGCGCGCAAAGCCGTACCCCGGCAGATCCGCCAGGACAAAGGCGCCGAAATCGAAATAATTAATAAGGCGTGTGCGCCCCGGGTCGGCGGAAGTCTTGGCGAGTTTTTTGCGCCCCGCGAGCATATTGATAAAGGAACTTTTGCCGACGTTCGAGCGGCCCGAGACCGCGACGATAGGCTTGTCCGTCTGCAAAAATTTGCTTTTATCCGCCGCGGAATAGAGAAATTTTGCTTCTTTTACGATCATTACAGCCCCGCGATGGCGTTGCGGAATACCGTGTCGACTTCGGCGGCGGGGATAAAACAAATGTCGCCGCGCACGTCTGCGGGTATTTCCTCTTCGTCCTTGACGTTTTCTTTGGGAATGATGATGTTCTGAATGCCCGCGCGGTGGGCGGCGAGCACCTTTTCTTTCAGCCCACCGATGGGCAGGACCTTGCCGCGGAGGGTGATCTCGCCCGTCATGGCGATGTCCTTGCGCACGGGTTTATGCGTGAAGGCGGAGAGGATGGCGGTCGCCATCGTGATGCCCGCGCTCGGCCCGTCTTTGGGGGTCGCCCCTTCGGGGACGTGGATGTGGATGTCGGTATTGGCGAACGCCTCCCCGTCTATGCCGTATCTGTCGGCATGGGCGCGGATATAACTGATGGCGGCGCGGGCGGATTCCTTCATCACGTCGCCGAGTTTGCCCGTAAGAAGGATCTCCCCCTTCCCGGGCATGGCGGACACTTCGATGGTCAGCGTCGTGCCGCCGACGCTCGTCCAGGCGAGCCCCGTCGCCGCGCCCACTTCGTTTTCGTCCAGGGCGGCAGATTCGCGCATATATTTGCGCACCCCCAAAAGGCCCTCCAATTCCGCCTCCCCGACCGTCTGTTTGGGCATATCCTTGTCTTCCGCATAGCGCACGGCGATCTTGCGGCATACAGAGCCGATCTGCCGTTCGAGGCTGCGCACCCCCGCCTCCATCGTATATCCCTCGATGATGGCGGTGATCGCCTCGTCGGTGATCTCTATGAGCTCGGGCCGCAGCCCGTTTTCGGCGATCTTGCGCGGCACGAGATAGCGCTTGGCGATCTCCCGCTTTTCGTCCAGCGTATAGCCGTTGAGTTCGATGAGCTCCATCCTGTCCAGAAGGGGCGCGGGGATGGTCTCCACCGTGTTGGCGGTGGTGATGAAGAGCACCTTGGAAAGATCGTAAGGCACTTCCAGGAACCTGTCGCGGAAAGAAGCGTTCTGTTCGGGGTCCAAGACCTCCAAAAGGGCGCTGGCGGGATCGCCGCGCATATCCGAGGAGACCTTGTCTATCTCGTCGAGCAAAAAGACGGGATTGACGGAGCCGACCTGCTTCATGGCATAGATGATGCGCCCCGGCATCGCGCCGACATAGGTGCGGCGATGGCCGCGGATCTCCGCCTCGTCTTTGACGCCGCCGAGGCTCATGCGCACGAACTTCCTGCCGAGGGCGCGGGCGACCGACTTGGCGATGGAAGTCTTGCCGACGCCGGGCGGCCCGACAAAACAGAGGATGGGCGCGTTCATGCTCTTGGTGAGCTGCAGCACGGCGAGATACTCCGTGATGCGCGTCTTCACCTTTTCCAGCCCGTAATGGTCCTCGTCGAGGATCTTTTTCGCGTCGAGGATGTTCTCGGTGTCCTTTGTCTCCTCCGTCCACGGAAGCTCGACGAGCCAGTCGAGATAGTTGCGTATGACGGTATATTCGGGAGAGGAAGGAGGCATCTTATCCATCCGCCCGACCTCTTTGAGCGCCTTCTCCTCGATCTCGGCGGGCATATGCTTTTCGCGGATCCTGCGGGTGAGCTCGTCGCGCTCGTTGTCGTCGTCGCCGAGCTCCGTATGGATGGCTTTGAGCTGTTCGCGCAGGAAATACTCTTTCTGGTTCTTGTCGATGCTGCGGCGCACCATCGCGCCGATCTTCTTTTCCAGCTTGGCGATCTCCAGCTCGTCGTTGAGGCAGCGCTCATACAGTTTGAGCCGCTCGATGACGTTTACGGTCTCGAGGATCTGCTGCTTGCTCTCTTCCTTGATGTGCAGATACTGTATGGAGCGGTTGACGAATACGTCCGCATCCGTCACCGTCACGTACAGATCGTGCATCTCTTTGGGGAAGCGCATATCCCCCGACGTGAGTTCGCGCAGCACCTCTTTTGCCGTGCGGAAGTACGCCTCTTCGAGCACCTCGTCGCCGTGGACCGCCTTCATGCGCGTGACGACGGCGTAAAAACAGCCGCCCTCTTCATAGATCTCCTCCGCCTGCGCGCGGAAGATCCCGTCCACGCTCACGCGGAGATTGTTGGCGGGAAGTTTGGCGATCTGCTTGATCTTCACTACCGTGCCCACCGTGCACACGTCTTTGGGCGAGATCTCGTCCTTCGCCGCGTCCTTTTGCAGGCTCACGAAGAGGGTCATCTCCCCTTCGGACGCGCGCGAGATCGCCGTGAGCGAAATGAGCCTGCCCGCGTCAAAACTCGACTGCGCGTCGGGGAAAATGACCTTGCCCCTGAGCGCGACGAGCGGATATACATATGTCTTTTTTGTCCTTGCCATACGTTGTTACCTGCATCGGCGTGCGCCCGTGCGCCCGCCGCCTTATTTTCGCAAAACCCGTTTGCGTCTTTCGTTCCTGTTACAGTATAACACATTTTTGCGGTTTTTACAAGCCGATTTGCAGCCGCGCGCGCACGCGCACACAAAATTGACAAAACGGGCGCACGACGTTCACAAACGGGCGGCAAAAAAAGGAAAACGGGCGCGCACGGCCGCTTTGCACCAGCCATGCCCGCCCTTAGGCAAAAGGGCGGGCGCCGCCGTAAAGCGGCCCCCGCCGTACAAAAAACGTCCGGGCCCGCCCGCGCCCGTCACAGCCACCATACCTGCATATCCCCCTTGCCGCGGTTCGCCCAATAATAATAGGGCACGAGGCGGAGGGTAAAGGGCTCATAGGCGGGCGGGGCGTAAGAATAGAGGGAGGAAGCGGGCAGCGGCCGCTCCGCACGCACGTCGAGCGCGAAGGGCGCCGCATCCGCGCGCACCGCCCCTTCGAGGGAAGGGATACGCACGGCGGCGAGCACGCCCGCATTGTCCGCGCTCTCCCCGCAAAGGACGAGCGCGCCGTACTGCACCGCCTTCCTGCCCGCGTCCTGACGGACGCGCGGGTCGGCATAGACGAAGCGCGGGCCGATACAAAAATCGAGCGAGATCTCCCCCGCCGCGGCAAGAGCGATCTCAATATAATCCTCCTCGACGACGGGCTTTTCCTCTTTTCCGTTCACCCGCAGCACGACGCCGCCCTTCCATGCGGGCACGCGCAGCTTCAGGCGGAGCGCGCCGTCCGCGGCGATCTTCACTTTGCCTCCGAAGGGCATTTCCGAAGTCACCCGCACACAGACGCCCTCCGTCAAAAGAGAAGAGGTGACGTACTGGTTGACGAGGAGGACGTCCCCTTCCTTGCCATAGAGATAATCGCCGAAACTTTCGATAAAGCGGGTGAGATTGGGCGGGCAGCAGGAACAGTCGAACACCTCCACCCTCTCGGGAAGGGGACAATACTGCTTGGCAGCCAGGCTCTCGTTGTGCGCATATGCGCATATGTCCATGGCGAGCGGGTTGACATAGAAAAACCCCTTGCCGTCCGCGCTCTCCCCCGCGAGGACGTTGTTGTAAAACGCCCGCTCGATCGTGTCGTGATATTCCGCCCTGTTTTTCCTGCGCGCGAGGCGCAGGCAGAAAAACGCCAGCGCGATCGCCGCGCACGTCTCGCTGTACGCGCTCTCGTTGGGAAGGTCGTATGCGAAGGTGAACGCCTCGCCGTGATGGCTCGAACCGGCGCCGCCCGTGATGTACATTTTTCTGCGGACGATGTCATGATAGAGCGCCTCGCACGCCTCGCCGAGCGCCGCGTCGCCGTCTATGCGCGCGACGTCCGCCATGGCGGAATATAGGTACAGGGCGCGCACGGCGTGCCCGACCGCTTCTTTCTGCTCGCGCACGGGAAGGTGCGACTGATCGTATCTGCGCGTCGCCCAATCGTAGTGATATTCCTCTTTTTTGCCGCGCTCGTCGAGGAAAAAGCGGGCAAGGGTGAGATACTTTTTCTCCCCGCCTGCCAGATACAGGCGGACGAGGGCGAGCTCGATCTCGGGGTGGCCGCAGGTCGTAAAGGCGGCGTCCCTCTTCACATAAAAGCGCTCGTAGATATAGTCGGCGTATTTTTTCATGGCAAAATACAGCTTTTCGTCCACCCCCGCCTCTTTGAGGGCGACGGCAGCTTCGATGAGGTGCCCCGCACAATAGAGCTCGTGCTCGGTGCGCTCGGTAAAGATCTTTTCGGGCGCGTACACCTGATAATAGGAATTGAAGTAGCCGCTCGCATCCTGCCCCGCCAAGATCCGCGCCACCGTCTTTTCCACCTTTTCCCTAAGCGCGCCGTCTTCGCGCCGGGCGAGGATGTACGCCGCGCTTTCCAGCCATTTCGCCACGTCGCTGTCCCAGAAAATGTGCGGCTTGCGGCCGCCGCGCACATGGTCGAGGGCGTCGAACCGCCCCGTCTCGTCAAAACGCTTATAAATGTTGTTTACGGAAATTTCCGCGTTGCGGTCTTGCAGCTCTTTTAAAAACCCGCCGCCGATCTCCACCTGCCTATAACCGATCGTCTCCATTTTTCCCTCCTAAATTTACGGGCGCGCGGCAAAACGCCGCGCGCCCGCGCCTTGCATTTTCTTGCTTTTCTTCCTTTTCTAAGAGGAAGGCGCCGCCCTGGTATTCGCCCGCGGGGCGGAACACGAGGGCGCCGTTTTTCACTTCAAAATCCAGCGTCGTATAGGACGCGGCGAGCTTATAGCCCTTGACGCCGCACTCGAAGCGCTCGTGCGGGCGCTCGAAAAAGTGCGCCAGAACGAGCATACGTCCGCCGTTTTTTGAAACTTTTTTATAGATCTGGCAGCCCTTCGGGTCGCGGTAATAGCGGATATTGCAGAAATTTTCCGCGATGCTGCCGAAACGGACGATGTCCTTGACGGCATTATAAAAATCGATGCCTTCCTTGACTTTCGCCTTCTGCGCGCTGTCGATAAGATGCATATCTCCCGAAATGCACACCCTGCCGAACATCGCCGCCGTCATCGACCAGACGATGCGGTCGACCGTGTCCTCCTTGCGGATGGTCGCCCAGACTTGATTCTGCCTTGCGGGGACGACGCGGGAAATGTTCGCCGCCACGAGCGGGATCTCTTCGCACTCGTGCGCGTCCGAAAAGCTGCACATGGAGACCATGCCCATCCGTTTGGGCTCGATGCGCGAGCCGCCCGAAGAGCAGTTTTCGATGACGATGCCGGGCACCGCCTCTTTCAGTCGGGCTATGTAGTCGAGGCTGAGCTCTGTGACCTGCCTGCCACTCTCGCCGAGGCTCTCCGCCCCGTCCGCGCCCATGCCGAACGTGTCGTTGTAATCGATCTTGATATAACCGAACCCCTTTTGCGCAAGGAAATCGAGCATCTTTTCTTTGAGATACTTCTGCACTTTGTCCTTGCGAAGGTCGAGAAAGCGCCTGTTCTTGGAAGTGAGCACGACGCCGTCGCGTTTGAGAAGGGAAGAGGCGTCCTTGAACTTTTTGCTGTCGCAGCCGACGTTTTCAAATTCAAACCAGACCCCGGGGATCATGCCCGCCTCGCGGATGGCGGCAACGACCGCTTCGATCCCGTGCGGGAAGAGCTTTTTGCTCTCGTTCCAGTCGCCGATGGCGTTGCACCAGCCGCAGTTTTCGGGCAGATACCAGCCGCAGTCGATGACGAAAATGCCGATGGGCAGCCCCTTGAGCCCTTCTAAGATGGCGCGGATGTTCTCCTCGCTCGGAACGCCCCAGGTCGTGCAGTATTCGTTGAAGAGGACGGGCATACTCTCTTCGCTCTCGGGCACGACGAGCCGCTCGTCCTGAAAGCGGACGAACGCGTTGCAGGCGCCGTCTACGTCCTCTCCCCGCCTGACGGTGAGATAGGCATAGTTGGTCTTGAACCCGCCGCCCGCGGGGATCTTCTTGCTCCAATGGCCGAATTCCCTGTCCGCGAGCCCGCCCGAAAGGGCGCACGTCTCCTTCTCTTTATACACTTCCATCTGCCAGCTGTAAGGCGCTTCCAACATCGCCGCGAGGGTCATGCCGCCGCCGACGATCGCCGCAAAGGGGAAATAGCCGCGGTTGGGCATACTGCCCGCCTGGCCGAAGCGCTCGCACTTCACGCCGTAGCGCCCCCAACTCATATCCAGCCCGAGATCGGCAAATTCCTCCTCTTTGAGGCGGCATTCGCGGCTCCACGCGCTCACCATGCGCACGAGGCGGAACCCTTCGTCCGTCGGCTTTTCCTTTTCGGGGTCGCAGATACCGCTGACGGAAAAACTTTGCAGGCTTTCCAGCACCTGCTCCTTGCCCGTGCGGTTGAAATATTCGACGCGCACCGCAAACACGCCCGTCTCCGCGTCATAGCGGAGAGTGTGTTCGTACTCGTTGCCCGCGCCGTCCGAAAGCAGGGTCACGACCCCCTTTTCGTCCGCCGTCTGGGAGAGGATGTCCAAAAGCACGCTCGAATAGTTGCGCATGGTCACGCCCTGCGTATAGTCGGCGAGGTTGCGCGCGCCGCGCAGCACCGCCTGCACCATGCCGTCGGGCGAGAGCGCATCCGCGTCGCCTATCGCCGTCCCCGCGGGAAAGAGCATGAGCCCGGAGCCGAAATCGCCGCCGCAGATATAATAGATATCTGTATCTCCGAAAGTATATTTCTTATAGAGCATGATCCTTGTTCCGCCTTTCCTTTCGTCCGCCGCGCTCTTTGAGATAAACAAGCGCCCCGCCCGCACCTTTTGCGGCAGGCAGGCGCGCCGCATAGAAGCGCGGCTCAGTCAAGGGGCGGCGCTGCACAACGCAACGCCGCCCCGTTCTGCCTTTTCAGTGCCTTATGCGTCTTACTTACGCTTCCAGACGACGTCCGCCCAGGCAAGGTCTTTCTTGAATTGGTTGATCTCCGTCTTCTCGTCGATGACGACGACTTCGATCCCCCACATATTGCCGAGGTCGACCATATCCTGCACGGAGAGCTGCGAGGAGACGACGGTGTGATGCGCGCCGCCCGCATAGATCCACGCCGCGACCCCCTCTTTGAAGTTGGGTTTGTACTTCCACATCAGGCCGCCGACGGGGAGGTTGGGC